>NZ_JBEZDT010000056.1:0-47651 GCF_040648455.1 Catellatospora sp. NPDC049133 | reverse complement strand
CGTCGAGCCGTGCCATAAGTACAAGATAAACGCGGCGCGGCGCAGCGCAGCCGAGGCGGGGGCGGGGGGCGGGGGGCGGGGGGCGGGGGCGGGGGCGGGGCTGCGGTGGCGCAGGGGCTACTCGTAGCGGTGAGCGGCGGACTGGCGGGCGCGCTGTTCGGCCGTGCTGAGCCAGGGCTCCTCGGCGTCCGGACCGGTCGATGCGGGCTGTGTCGGCGCGCCATGATCAGGCAGCCCCGCATACGTCGGCCGGTCGGCATACCCGCCGGAGGCGTAGGCGCCTCGTGCGCCGTACCAGGTCTGGTCTGCGTATGTGTCCTGGTCGGCATAGCCCCGCTCCCCGGTGCCGGTACGGCTGGAGTAGGGGTCCTGGAGGCCGTTGCCTGGACGGCTTTCCGGCGACGGGTCGGGGTGCCCGGCATTGCTCGGGAACGGGTCGCGCTCGTCGGCAGTGGGCCGCTCGGCGCGCCCGGCCGGCCGAGTGTCCTCGGCCGGGGCGGCCACTCGCAGCCGCATGGTCGGGGCGGCGAGGGCCCGTCGCGTGGCGGACTTCGGCCGGGTCGCCTGGCCGCGGGACCGGGTGGCCGCACCGCCCGACCGGGTCGTCGCACCGGCGATGACGTCGTTGAGCTTCACCATCACCGCCACCGAGGCGGGCAGCACGGCGACGGCCCACCAGCCGGTGAGTTCGGCCAGGGACAGCAGGACTGCCAGCGCCACGGTGCCCTCGAAGTACAGGAAGCACAGCAGGCTGCTCGGGCGTACGTACTGCAGGCCCAGGACCCGGGCGTACAGCGGCCGGTTGCGCGCCTCCTCGGGGCTGATGCCCCCGGCGCGCCGGGATCGGACACCCCCTGTCATCGCCCACCCCCCGCCTGTTTGGCCTGCGCGAACGCCACGATGGCGCGTTCGAGCGCGTAGTCGCGGTCCTCCTCGCCGCCCTTCACGGCGGCGTTGCAGTCGGCGGCCGCCCGCATCGCGACCACCAGCGCGTCCGGGGTCCAGCCGCGCGCCTGCCGCTGCGCCTTCTCGATCTTCCAGGCGGGCATGCCGAGCGTCGAAGCCAGCTGGTACGCGTTGCCGCGCCCCGCCGAGGCGACCCGCGCCACGGTGCGCACGCCGTCGGCCAGCGCGTCCGCGATCGGCACCGGGTCCACGCCGCTGTGCCGGGCCCAGCGCAGCGCCTCCAGTGCGGCCGGCACGTCCCCGGCGACCGCGGCGTCGGCGACGGCGAACCCGCTCACCTCGGCCTTGCCCCGGTAGTAACGCGCCACCGTCGCCTGGTCGATCCGCCCACCGGTGTCGGCCATCAACTGCGAACAGGCCGCCGCGAGCTCGCGCAGGTCGTTGCCGACGGCCTCGATCAGCGTCTCGGCGGCGTCGGTCGCGCAGCGGCCGCCGAGCCGGCGCACCTCGCCGGTGACGAAATCCACCCGGTCGCGATGCTTGCTCAGCTTCGCCGCGGGCACCACGGACGCGCCCGCCTTGGTCAGCGAGTCCGCCAGCGCCTTGTTCTTCGCGCCGCCGGCATGGGCGACAACCAGGGTCACGTCCGGGTCAGGCGACTTCGCATAGTCGAGCAGCACCGCCGACACGTCCTTCTTGGCGTCCTGCGCGGCGCGCAGCACCACCACCCGGACCCCGCCGAACAGCGACGGGCTGAGCAGCTCGGCGAGCTCGCCGACGAGCATCGTGCCCGCCTCCACCTCGCGGACCTCGGCCGCCGGGTCGGCGGCACGCGCCTGCGCGGCCGCGTCGGCGATCGCGCGCGCCACCAGAAGCTCCTCGTCGCCGAGCACGAGGACCACGGGTGTCAGGACGGGGGACGGAACCTGGCTCACCACCTCGCTATCGTCGCACGTGCGAACTGGCACCCGCCCGCCGTCACTCCAACGGGCGCGTCGGGAGCACGACGGAAAGCTTGCCCGCGTCGAGCACCACCGCGAGGTCGCCGCTGATGTCGGTGCGCTGCACCCGCGCGCCGCGCCCCGACAGCCGCGCGAGCACGGAGCCGCTCGGATGCCCGTAGTCGTTGCCCTCCCCCACGCTGACCAGGGCGATCCGTGGTGCGACAGCGTCCAGGAAGGACGGTTCTTGAAACGCGCTGCCGTGGTGGGCGACCTTCAGTACGGCCGCCGACACGTCCACGCCCGCCGCCAGCAGCGCCTGCTGCCGCTCGGTCTCGGCGTCGCCGGTCAGCAGCACCCGCACCCCGCGTACCGTCGCGACGAGCATCAGGGAGTTGTTGTTCGGGTCGCTGCGGGTGCCGCGTTCGGGCGGCGCGGGCAGCACCTCCAGCCGTACGTCGCCGACGGTCCAGCCACCGGATTCCGGGGCGTCCGACACCGGCACCCGGTGCGCGGCGGCGGCTCGGATCACCGCTTCCCGACCGGTGGCGGGTTCCGGCCAGGGGGTGGTGACCAGGGCGCCGGTCCGCCGCCCGGCGAGCACCCCGTCCAGCCCGCCGATGTGGTCGACGTGGAAGTGGCTGACCAGCAGCAGCGGCACCTCGTCCACGTCCAGCTCGCGCAGGCAGCGGTCGACGTCACGGGGCTTGGGACCGGCGTCGACGACCACGGCCGCGCCGCCCCCGGCGTTGAGCACGGTGGCGTCGCCCTGGCCTACGTCACATGCCACGACCAGCCAGCCGTCGGGCGGCCACCCGCCGGTGAGCACGCGCACCGGCAGCGCGCCGAGGACTCCCGCGAGCGCCACGACGGCTGCCAGCCGACGCACCGCAGGCCGCCGGAAACCGACCATGAGCAGCACGGTCAGCCCGGCCAGCAGCAACGCGCCCGGCGGCCCGCCCGGCCACGGCAGCACCCCGGCCGGCACCTGCGCGCCGACCCTGGCCACGGTGACCAGCCACCACGCGGGCCAGCTGCCGAGCCAGGCCGCGAACTCGGCTCCGCCCGGCCACACCGGCGACAGCAGCGCGGCGGCGACTCCGGTGACGGTCGCGGGCGCGATCGCGGGCACCGCGACCAGATTCGCGGGTACGGCGACCAGGCTCAGCGTGCCGCTGATGCCCGCGACCACCGGTGCGCAGGCCACCTGCGCGGCGGCGGGCACGGCCAGCGCCTCGGCGGCCCCGCCCGGGATTCCCCGGCGGCGCAGCGCGTCGCGCATCGGCGGCGCCAGCAGCAGCAGCCCCGCCGTGGCGAGCACCGACAGCGCGAAGCCCGCGTCGGCGGCCAGCTCGGGATCGGCCATCAGCAGCACCGCCGCACCCGCCGACAGCGCGGGCAGCGCCGCGCGCGACCGGCCCGAGGCGAGCGCCAGCAGCGCGATCCCGCCCATGACCGCGGCCCGCAGCACACTCGGTGACGGCCGGGCCAGGATCACGAACCCGACCACGGACACCGCGCACACCACGGCGGTCAGCCGTGGCCCGGCCCTGGTCCGCCTCGCGAGCAGCAGTACAGCCCCGGTGACGATTGCTACGTTACTGCCCGAAACAGCCGTTAAATGTGTCATGCCGGTGTCGCGAAAGGACTGCTCGACCGCCGGGTCGAGGCGGCTGGTGTCGCCCACGACGAGTCCCGGCAGCAGCCCGCCCGTGGCGGCGTCCAGCGGCGCGCAGGCCCGCTGCAGCCCCGCGCGCAGGCCGCCTGCCGCCCGCTGCGCCCACGACGCCTCCCCCAGCGGTTCCGGCGGCCGTTCCGTGGACAGCACCGCGGCTCGCAGGTCACCGCCCCGGGACGGGCCGAACCGGGCGGGCACCCGCACCCGCTGCCCCGGCAGCAGCCCCGCCCAGCCGTCACCGCTCGCCAGCACCAGCACCCCGACGTCGGCACGCAGGTCACCGGCCTGCTCCAGGTCCGCCGCCACCACCCAGGTCGCCGGACGGCCGACGATTCCGGGCGACTGGCGCGGATCGTCGCGCACGACCAGCGTCACCGTCACCGACGTCCGCCCGTCCACCAGCGCGGCGATCTCCTCGGCATCCCTCCCCGCCAGCCGCGCCCCGGTCGCCGCCGCCCCACACAGCACCCCGAGAAACGCCCCCGCCACGATCCACCGCCAGGTGCCCTGCTTCGCTGCCCTGGCTCCCTGCCAGACCATCCACAACCTGCGCCCACCACCGCGCGGCCACATTCCCGACCACCAGACCGGCAACGGAACCCCCGGCCCCCCGTTCAGCGAACGGGCCACCCGGCGTGAACCGGTCACGCCGACCGCAGCCAGCGCCGCGCCGAGCGCACCCGCTGCGCCGAGCGCGAGGGTGCCGCCCAGCCCGGTGAAGAGCGCCGCGAGTGAAGCCGCCCAGCAGCCCAGCGC
The DNA here is from genome assembly GCF_040648455.1 of Catellatospora sp. NPDC049133. Lineage (NCBI taxonomy): Bacteria > Bacillati > Actinomycetota > Actinomycetes > Micromonosporales > Micromonosporaceae > Catellatospora > Catellatospora sp. NPDC049133. The sequence continues at coordinate 43,370 of NZ_JBEZDT010000056.1, read as the reverse complement.
GAACGGAGCCAGCCGCAGGTCGGGGCCTTCCAGCGGTCGGTGAGCCGGTCCGGCGGGGCCCTCCATCAGACCGTCACCAGATCTTTGAGCTGCGCAAACTTCGACTCGCCGATGCCCTCGACCTGGCGCAGGTCGCCGACGCTGCGGAAGTCGCCGTGCCGGGCCCGATGGTCGAGGATGCGCTGTGCCAGCACCGGACCGACCCCCGGCAGGGCGTCGAGCTGGGCGAGGGTCGCGGTGTTGAGGTTCACCGGCCCCGCACCGGGTCCCGCCCCGGCGGCCGGACCGTCCGCTGCGGCCACGCCCGGCACCCCGATCGCGATGAGTTCGCCGTCGGTGACCTTGCGGGCCAGGTTCACCGTGGAGAGGTCCGTGTCGGGCAGCACCCCGCCCGCGGCCTCGATGGCGTCCGCGACCCGTGCACCCGGCGGCAGCCGGACCAGGCCCGGCTTGCGCACCCGCCCGGTGACCGCCACGACCAGTGTCAGCGGTGAGGGCGACGTGACCGGCCGACCCGGCTCCGCGACGGGCACCGGCACCGATTCGGGCGCGGGCTCCACGGACGGACGCGCCTGCCAGGCCAGGTATGCCGCGACGGCGACCACCAGCGCGGCCACCGCCGCCAGCGCCCGCAGCCCGCGCCGCCCCGGGTCGAACGCCGCCCGCCCCGGCAGCGCGCTCGGGGGATTGTCCGCCGTCGGCGACCCGTCCGAGTCGGGAACGGCGGCCCCCGATGACGCGGCTGCGTACGCCCGAGGGTCGCGCAAGACGCTCGGGTCCGACGGCGACGCCGGTGGGGCGGGCCGCGACAGCGGGAAGTCGGGCAGGACGTCGAGGAACGGCGCGTCGAGGGCGTCCGGCCAGGGCGGCGGCGCGAGCGGCAGCCGGGCCGACGGCGGGGACGGGGTGAGCACACGGTGCAGCCGGTCGAGGTCGGCCTCGACGGGCGGCGGCTTGCGGAACGGGGACGACGGCACACGGCCACGGTAGGGACGGGGCGGGTGGTGGGCGTACGCCTCAAATCTCTTGCCTGTGGACAGCGCGCCGCTTGTGGACAACCGCCTGATCAAGACCCCGGCGTGCTATGACCGCCACGAAGGCGATGATCAGTCCGATCACGACCTGGAGTGTCGTGCCACGTCAATAAACAGTTTTGACGTTACGAATCATCGATCGCTGTTAACGGCTCTGCCGCAACTGATTCATCCGCTCCTAGGTTCTGCGTCACCCCTTCGCGGCCGGTGTCATCGGGACCCGGCCGCGCAGCGGGGATCTCTGGGAGGAGAGAACCTTGCGGCATCGAGTCTCCGCTCTCGGCTTCGCGATCATCGTCGCGTTCGCCGGGGCGCTCGGCGCGGGTGGGACGGCCAACGCCGCTCCCGCCGGGGCCGAAGGCAGCATCATGTACGCCGACAGCCCGAGCGCTGTCGCCGACCGCTACATCGTGGTCTTCAAGGACTCCGCGGTGCCCGCGAGCACCGTCGGCACCAAGGCCCGTGACCTGGCCGGCCGCTTCGGCGGCAAGGCGCGCCACGTCTACACCGCCGGTCTGCGCGGCTTCTCGGTCGGCATGACCGCGGCGCAGGCGCGCAAGCTGGCCGCCGACCCCGCGGTCGCCTCGGTCGAGGCGGTGCAGCGCATCGGCGTGCTGGACACCCAGAACAACCCCCCGAACTGGGGCGACGACCGGATCGACCAGGCGAACCTGCCGCTGAACCAGGCTTACACGTACCCCACCAACCCGGGTCAGGGGGTGACGGTCTATGTGCTCGACACCGGCATCAACGCCAACCACGTCGAGTTCACCGGCCGCGTCAAGCAGGGCACGGACATGGTGGACGACGACAGCTCGCCGACGGACTGCCACGGACACGGCACCCACGTGGCCGGCACCGCCGTGGGCACCAGCTACGGCGTGGCCAAGAAGGCCTCCGTCGTGGCCGTCCGGGTGCTGAACTGCCAGGGCAGCGGCACCAACGACGACCTGATCGCGGGTATCAACTGGGTGCGCACCAACGCCCAGAAGCCGGCCGTGGTGAACTACAGCATCGGCTGCCAGAGCCGGTGCACCAGCCAGGCCATGGACAGCGCCGTGTCGAGCCTGATCTCCTCGGGCGTGCAGTTCGTCCAGGCGGCCGGCAACTCCTCCGACGACGCCTGCTACTACAGCCCGCAGGCCGTCGCGGCGGCGGTCACCGTCGGCAACACCAACAGCTCCGACGCCCGCAACAGCAGCAGCAACTACGGCTCCTGCCTGGACATCTTCGCCCCGGGCACGAGCATCGTGTCGGCGTCGTACTCCAGCAACAACGGCAGCGCCACGATGACGGGCACCTCGATGGCCTCGCCGCACACGGCCGGCGCCGCAGCGGTGTACCTGGGCCTGAACCCCAACGCGACGCCCGCCCAGGTGCGCGACGCGCTGGTCAACAACGCCACCACCGGCAAGGTCACCTCGCCGGGAACGGGTTCGCCGAACCGGCTGCTCTACACGGGCTTCATGAACGGCGGGACGAACCCCAACAACCCGTCGGTCACCAACCCGGGTAACAGGAGCGGCGTCGTCGGGCAGGCGGCCAGCCTCCAGATGCAGGCCTCCGGCGGCACGTCGCCGTACACCTGGAGCGCGTCGGGCCTGCCGGCCGGGCTGTCGATCAGCTCGTCGAGCGGCCTGATCTCGGGCACCCCGACCACCGCGGGCACCTCGAACGTCACGGTGACGGTCACCGACTCGGCGAGCAGGACCGGGTCGACGAACTTCACCTGGACGATCACCACCGGCGGCGGCGGTTGCACCGCGGCGCAGGTCGTCGGCAACTCGAGCTTCGAGAGCGGCACCACGCCGTGGACGGCCGACACGGGCGTCGTCGGCGCCTGGTCGAGCTACGGCTACCCGGGCAAGACCGGCACCCGTAGCGCTTGGCTGGGCGGCCAGGGCCAGACCCAGACCGACTGGGTCCAGCAGTCGGTGACCATCCCGGCGAGCTGCACCAGCGCCACGCTGCGGTACTGGGTGCGCATCAGCACCGCCGAGACCGACGGGCAGATCTGGGACCGGCTGACGGTGACCATGGGCAGCACGACCGTGGCCACCCAGACCAACCTCGACGCCAACTCCGCGTACGTGGAGAAGGTCGTCAACGTCAGCCAGTTCGCCGGGCAGACCGTGACGCTGAAGTTCAACGGCGTCGAGGACCAGTCCCTGCAGACCAGCTGGGTGATCGACGACGTGACCATCAGCGTCTCCTGATCCGGGTCGGCCTTCTGATCAGGAGGCCGACGGGGGGCGGAGCGGCCGGGCATCTCACGACGATGCCCGGCCGCTCACTCCCATTCCCAGCGCATGCCGACGATGCCCGGCGGGATGTCGGTCGCGACGAGGTGCGCGCCGTGCGTCGAGCCGATCCACACCTCGCGTACGCCCTGGTCGGGGGCGTGCAGACCGCGCCGCTCGAAGCGGTAGCAGCGGGCCGGCACCGCGTCGCGGTCGAACTGCACCTGTAGCACGTACTCCCCCACCGGCACCGAGAAGCCCCGGTAGTAGTTGTCGGTGGCGATCATCGAGCCGCTCTCGAACTCGTACTCGAGCACGACGGTGTCGCCCTGGGACAGCATGCGGTCGAAGATGATCTCGGCGGCCTGCAGTCCCGACTCGGGGTCGGAGCGCACCCGGCCCAGCCGGCAGTTGCGCAGGGCCTGCACGCCGGTGGGCGCGCCCAGGTCGTCGGTGCGGAAGATGCCGACGGTGCGCGACACCCGGTCCACGTTGGCCCGCAGCACCTGGCGGCAGTTGAGCCGCAGCTCCTGGCGCTGCGCGCCGACCTGGTACAGGTCGTGCAGGCTGATCCGGGTGAGCTCGTGGTACATCCACCGGTCCAGTTCACGGATGATCTTCGAGACGCTGTTGCCGTCCTCGAAGAGCCGGTCGATGTCGATGGTCCCCGGGGGCTGGTTGAGCCAGCGCCCCCGGGGGCGGCGCGGGCCGAGCTGGGCGATGAGGGACTCGGCGGGCAGCGACAGGATCTGCTCCAGCAGCCGCACCGCCTTCATGGACTCGGGGCGCTCCGGGCGGCTGCGACCTCGCCGCCAGTAGCTGAGGGTGGCCAGGCTGACGCTGATGCCGGCGGCGGACAGCTTCTCCTGGATCTCCTCCGGCCGGATGCCCCGGTCCTCGATGGCCAGGTGCAACGCGGCGGAGAACGGGCCGGTACGCAGCGCATGCGCCAGGTCCCGGCCGAGAAGTTCAGAACGAGCCTTCTCCATGAACGCTGAGTATCACCACGCCCCCGCCGCAGCGCCACCCATAAGGGTCAGAGTTGCTCGTCCAGCAGCGACTGAGCCGCCTCGGGGAGGCGGTGCACGACGACGCCGGCCAGGCCGGGGCCGACGTGTGCGGCCACCACCGCGCCGACCTCGCTGGTGTACAGCTCGCACAGCCGATCGCCGAGCCGTTCCCGCAGCGCCTGCGCGATCCACTCCGCCCGCTCCGCGGCCGCCAGGTGGTGCACGGCGACCTCGACGGGGCCGTCCCCGGCCGCCTCCAGGGCGAGCGCGACCAGCCGGTCGAGCGCGCGGGCCGCGGTGCGCACCTTGTCGCGCATGGTGATGCCGCCCGCGGAGACCTCCAGCAGGGGCTTGACCGCCAGCGCGGTGCCCAGCAGGGCCGAGGCGGCGTTGATGCGGCCGCCACGGCGCAGGTGCTCCAGCGTGTCCACGTAGAAGAAGGTGCTGGTCCGGTCGATGGTGTGCAGGGCGGCTTCGCGTACGCCCGCGAGGTCTTCGCCCTGCGCGGCGGCCCGCGCCGCGGCCAGGGCCGGGAAGCCCACGCCCATCGCGGCGGAGCAGGAGTCGATCACCTCGACCGGCCCGGCGGCTTCACCGGCCGCCGTCGACGCCGCGCCGAGCGTGCCGGACAGCGCGCCGGCCAGGTGCACCGAGACGATGCCGTCCACACCGGTCGCGAACAGCCTGTCGTAGACCTGCGCGAACTCGGCCGGAGTGGGCTGCGAGGTGGTCACCGCGACGCGGCGGGCGGCCAACGCGACGGCGACCTCGGCGGGATAGACCTCGACGCCCTCCCGCCCGGACACGCCGCCCAGCACGACGTGCAGCGGCACGACGGTCAGCGACCCGTCCGCGACGGTGGCGGGCAGGTAGGCGGTGGAGTCGGTGACGACTGCTACGGACATGCGGGCACGTTAACTCGTCATGCCGGCTGCGCCGAGTCGACCTCGAGCACGGGGCCCATCTGGCAGATCGTCATGATGTCGGCGCGCAGGCGGCCGCTGATCCGCACGGTGGCGCCGGGCTTGACGACGTTCGGGTCGCCACCCATCAGCTGGTATGTGGTGCCGTTGTCGGCGCGCAGCACGGTGCAGCCGCCTTCCAACTCCACTCGCTCGACCAGGCCGCGCACCGTGATGGGCCGGCCGTCCTTGGCCGGCGGCGGCACCACAGGGCCGGACATGCTCGGCTTCGGCTTGCCGCCCGGGGTGCTCGGCGGCACCGCCGAGGCTGACGGCTGCGGGGTCATGGAGCTGCCCACCTCCGGCTCCTCGCTCGGGGCGCACGCGGTGAGCAGGAGACCGCCCAGCAGCGCGCCGGTCAGCAACAGATGAGTGAGGGGGCTTCGTGTGGTCATGTCAGTTCGGACGCTACCGCCCGGGGGCAAGTTGCGCGAGGGGGGCGTCAGGCGCCGACGTTGTACGCCGACACCCGCCACCCGTACGACGGCTGCAGGATCAGGTCGACCCAGTGGCAGTTCTGCACCGGCGCGATCGTCGGCAGCATCTCCTCGGGCCAGCCGAGCAGCGCGGCCACCCCGTACTTGATGGCTCCGCCGTGGCTGACCAGGACCGCGGTGCCGCCGGGCACCCGCTCGGCGGCCTGCCGGATCGTCTCGCTGACCCGCTTGCCCAGGTCGGGCAGCGACTCGATGCCGTCGCCCGGGTCCGGGTCGGCGGCGCGCCAGCGGGCGTACGACTCGGGGAAGCGCTCACGCACCTCCGGGGTGGTGAGCCCCTGCCACAAGCCGAAGTGCCGCTCACGCAGCCGGGCGTCCCGCTCGGGCGTCAGGCCGGTCAGCTCGGCCAGCGGCGCCGCGGTCATCGTGCACCGGCTCAGGTCACTGGTGATCATGAGTTGGGCCTCGCCGCGCGCGAGCACCGCGGCCGCGGCCTGGGCCTGGGCCCGGCCGCGGTCGTTGACGGGCACGTCGAGCTGGCCCTGCACCCGCTGGGCGGCGTTCCAGTCGGTGTTGCCGTGCCGCCAGAGCAGCACACGCGTCATCGACTCCTGGCCCCGCTCCAGACTCACGCAGCGTCCTGGGTCGCCAGGTCGCGGTCGACGAACTCGATCCGGGCGCAGTCCTTCCACAGGCGGTCGAGGGCGTAGAACTCGCGCTCCTCGCTGTGCTGGATGTGCACCACGATGTCGCCGAAGTCCAGCAGCACCCAGCGGCCGGCCCGCTCGCCCTCGCGGCGCACCGGCTTGGCCTTCTCGGGCAGGTTCAGCAGAGCCTCTTCGACAGCGTCGACGATGGCCAGGACCTGGCGCTCGTTCGGAGCGGAGGCGACCACGAAGACGTCGGTGAGGACGAGTTGCTCGCCCACGTCCAGCAGGACGATGTCCTCGGCCTTCTTGTCGGCGGCCGCCTGCGCGGCGGCCAGGGCCATCTCGACGGCACGCTCGGTTGCGGGCACCTTGGTCCTTTCGTCGGTGGCCCGGTCGCGATGCTCGCGATCAGGCTCAGCATCCAGAGTCTCACAGTGATTACCCGGTCTGCCGCTGAGATAGACACGCGGTGGGCCGGGACACCCGGACATCAGCGGTATAGATGCCGTTTTGTGATGTATTGCACTACCCCGTCCGGTACCAGATACCAGACCGGCTGGCCCGCGGCGACCCGGCGGCGGCAGTCCGTCGACGAGATCGCCATCGCCGGCACCTGGACCAGGCTCACCACGTCGGCGGGCAGGTGCGCGTCGGTCAGCATGAACCCCGGACGGGTGACCCCCACGAAGTGGGCCAGCTCGAACAGCTGGTCCGCGTCCTTCCAGGACAGGATCTTGGAGAGCGCGTCGGCGCCGGTGATGAAGAACAGCTCGGTCTTCTCGCCGTACTGGTCGCGCAGCTCGCGCAGCGTGTCGACGGTGTACGTCGGCCCGACCCGGTCCACGTCCACCCGGCTCACGCTGAACCGCGGATTCGACGCCGTGGCGATGACCGTCATCAGATAGCGGTCCTCCGCCGGGGTGACCGCGTGCTCGGTCTTCTGCCACGGCCGGCCCGTGGGCACGAAGACCACCTCGTCCAGGGCGTACCGGTCAGCCACTTCGCTGGCCGCGACGAGGTGACCGTGGTGGATGGGGTCGAAGGTGCCGCCCATGATCCCGATACGTGTCGCCACGCGCCGATTCTATGCCTCCGCGCGTCACGCCCCGGCTTGTCATCGACGTTGGCCTATGACATCGAAAATCGGCGATCGTATTCGATGTCATAGGCCAACGTCCACGAATGGCGGGGGCGGGGACGCGTGCACCCCGCCGGCCGCCCCGTCCCGAGCTGGGCCGGGCCGGACGTCGGGGTGAACGGGCTGGTCAGGCGGCCTGCTGGGCGCGCAGGGCGCGGGCCAGGTCGTCGGTCTCGTCGGCCAGCGCGCGGCGCGGCAGCGGGTGCATGTCCCCCGCCAGCGCCGCCCGCGCGGCGGCCAATGTGTCCTCCGACACGGCGTACACCGGGTAGGACGCCTTGGCCAGGTGCGCCAGCATGTCGCCGGAGCGGCCCTCCGAGCGCGGCAGCTCGACGAAGTACCGGGCCACGAACGGGGCGGTCAGCTCCGCGTGCTCCGGCTGCCACAGACCGGCCCCGGCCGCGGCCGCGATCCGGTTCGACTGGCCCTGCTCGGTGACGACCAGGTCGAACGCCCGCGCCTTGGCGGCCGGGTCGGGGCGGCTCGCCCGCACCCGGACGGCCTCCTGCTCGCCCTTGTCGCTGGTGTCGCGCTGCAGTTCGGCGTCGATCTCCTCCTCGGCCACGTCGCCGAGCACCGCGAGCCGGCCCAGGATCGCCCAGCGCAGCTCGGCGTCGACGGCCAGGCCCGCGGGCACGTCCGCCCCGGACAGCCAGCCGCGCAGCACCGCGCGGTCGTCCTCGGCGGCGGTGGAGAGGAGCGTGCGGGCCGCGGCGAGCTGGTGGCCGCTGCCCGGCTCGGCGGTGGCCAGCAGGGTCTTGGCCGCCCCGGCCAGCGCCGCGCGGGCCGCCGCCTGCCCGTCCACGGGCACGAAGCGGGCGGCCGCGTACCGGGCCAGCCCGAACACCGACTCGACGATGGTCACGTCCGGCTCGGCGGGCAGGGCCGCGGCGGCCAGTTCGACCAGTTCGGTGGCGGGCCACTCGGCGTCGCGTACGGCGTCCCAGGCGCTGTTCCACCACAGCGAGCGCGACAGCGGGTCGGGCTGCGCGGCCAGCAGCGCGGGCAGCTCGGCGCGGGTGCGCTCGTCGAGCCGGATCTTGGCGAAGGTGAGGTCGCCGTCGTTGAGCAGCAGGCCCCGGCCGCGTACGCCGGACAGCTGCGGCACCGGGGTGAGCGCGCCGGTCACCTCGATCTCCGTGTGCTGCCAGGCTCCGTGCTCGTCGAACCAGCCCAGGCCGACCCGGTGCGGGCGCAGCGTCGGGTACTGCTCGGCGGCGGTCTGCTCGACGGTGACGGAGGCGTACGAACCGTCCTGCGCCCACTCGATCACCGGGCGCAGCGTGTTGACCTGCGGGGTGCGCAGCCAGGCCTGCGCCCAGGCGTCCAGGTCGCGCCCGCTGGCCAGCGACAGCGCGCCGAGCAGGTCGGCCAGCGTCGCGTTGCCCCAGGCGTGCTTGTCGAAGTGCGCCCGCAGCCCGTTCAGGAACGCCTCGTCGCCGATGAACGCGACCAGCTGGCGCAGCGCCGAACAGCCCTTGGCGTAGGAGATGCCGTCGAAGTTGGCGAACGCGGCGTCGGTGTCGGCGACCTCGGTAGGCGCGATCGGGTGCGTGGACGGGCGCTGGTCGGCGGCGTATCCCCAGGCCTTGCGGCCGACGCCGAAGCGGGTCCAGGCCTGCGGCCACGGGGTGACCTCGGCGACCAGCCGGTAGCCCATGTAGGTGGCGAACGACTCGTTCAGCCACAGGTCGTCCCACCAGCGCATGGTCACCAGGTCGCCGAACCACATGTGGGCCATCTCGTGGGCGATGATGGCGGCCCGCTCCAGCCGCTCGGTGTCGGTCACCGCAGCCCGGAACAGCAGCTCGTCGCGGAACACCACGCAGCCGGGGAACTCCATCGCGCCCCAGCTGAACTCGGGCACGAACGCCTGGTCGTACTTGCCGAACGGGTACCGCACGCCGAACAGCTCGTGGTAGCGGTCCAGGAACGCCTTGGTCAGCGAGAGGATCTCGGGCGCGTCGCGCTCCAGCACCTCGGCGTAGCTGGCGCGGGCGTACAGGCCGAGCGGGATGCCGTCGTGGCTGTCGGTCACCTCGACGTAAGGACCGGCCACGAGCGTGATCAGGTAGGTCGCGACGGGCTTGGTGGCGGGGAACTCCCAGCGGCCGGGCGGGTTCTGCACGCCCTCCGCGTTCGCCCGGACCAGCCAGGACGGGTCGGCGGTGACGGACAGCGTGACCGGCGCCTTGAGGTCGGGCTGGTCGAAGCAGGCCATGAAGCGCGGAGCGTCGGTGATCGAGGGCTGCGCGTACACGTAGACCTGCTTGTCGGCCGGGTCGACGAAGCGGTGGATGCCCTCGCTGGAACGGGTGTAGGCGTACTCGGCGGACACCACGACGGTGTTGTCCGCGGCGAGGTCGGCCAGCCGCAGCCGCCCTTCGGCGAACGCCTCGGCGGGCAGCGCGACGCCGTTCAGGGTGGCGCTGATCAGCCGCTCCGGCCGCGCCTCCAGGAACGTCTCGGCGCCGGGGTCGGCGGTGAAGCGGACGGTGGTGACCGTGCGGAAGAGTTCGTCTCCCGTGGTCAGGTCCACGTCCAGGGCGTACGCGAGGTTCCGGACGGTGGCGGCCCGCGCGACGGCTTCGAGGTGGCTGAGGCAACGATGCGACATGACGCCCATCCTGCCTGATGACGGCAGGTGGTGAACGGCCGGTAACCCCTTACGTTCCGCAACGTTCTTGCCGATCAAGGCCGGTGCGGCGACAATGGGCTCCATGCGGACGACGAACCTCATGTGGTGGCTGCCCTGACGGGCGGCCCGCTTCCGCGAACCCAGTAGACGACCCAGGCCGCCCCTCCGGGCGGCCTTCTTCGTGCACGGCACCCGCCGTGCCGGGGTCTCCGGACGGGGTGGCCCGACTCCCGAGGAGACCGACATGACCATCGCCCCGACCCGCGTGCGCGCCCGCCGGCTGTCCGCCTGCAAGCCGACCGGCCACCTGCAGCTCGGCAACCTGTTCGGCATGGTCCTGCCGCTGGTGGCCGGCCAGGACGACACCGAGACCATCACCATGCTCGCCGACCTGCACTCGCTCACCGTCGAGCACGACCCCTCAGCGGTACGCGGACTGACCCTGGAACAGGCCGCGGTGCTGCTCGCCGCCGGGGTCGACCCGGAGCGCTGCACCCTGTACGTCCAGTCCCACCTACCCGAACACGCCCAACTGCACTACCTGCTGGAATGCGCCACCGGCTTCGGTGAGGCACAGCGCATGGTCGCGTTCAAGGAGAAGGCCGCCCGCGGTGAGCAGGTGCGGCTCAGCCTGCTCACCTACCCGGTGCTGATGGCGGCCGACATCCTGCTGCACGACACCGAGCAGGTTCCGGTCGGCGACGACCAGATGCAGCACGTCGAACTGGCTCGGGCCGTGGCGACCCGGTTCAACGGCCGCTACGGCCCGACCTTCACGGTGCCGGTGGCGGTGCCCGCCCCGGTCGCCGCACGGGTGATGGACCTGGCCGACCCGACGGCCAAGATGGGCAAGACCAATGTGGTCAGCGCCGGGGTCATCTCCATCCTGGACGAACCCGACGTGGTGCGCCGCAAGGTGATGCGCGCGGTCACCGACAGCGGGAGCACGGTGCGCCGGGACCGGGAGAACCAGCCCGGCGTGACCAACCTGCTGGAGATCTACCAGGCCTGCACCGGGTCCGCCGGCGACTTCGCCTCGTACGGGCAGCTCAAACGGGAGACCGCGGAGGCCGTGGTGGCGGTGCTGAGGCCGATCCAGGAGCGTTACGAGGCGCTGCGCCGGCGGCCGGAAGCGGTGGAGCGCGTGCTGCGCGAGGGCGCGTCACGGGCACGCCCGCGGGCCGCCGCCACGTTGCGGCGAGCCGGCGAGGCGATAGGACTCGTCAGCTTCTGATGAGCTTCTTCGTGAAGCAGACCGAGTAGGGGTTGCCGATGTACCTGCCGTACGGCTCGGTCCGCTGGTAATCGGACGAGTCGAACAGTGCGATCGCCTCAGGCTGGTTCACGCCGGTCTCGAGGATGATCGAGTCCCAGCCCTGGGCGGTGGCCCGTCGTTCCAATGCCGCGAGGATGCGGCGGGCCACCCCGGCGCGGCGATGCGCCGGCAGTACGAACATCCGCCTGATCTCGCCGACACCCGGCGCGGACGGCACGATGCCGCCGCAGCCGACAGGCCTGCCCAGCACGTACGCCACGACGAAACGGGCGTGCGGGTCCAGGGGCGAACGGGTGGTGCCCGGATACCGCGTGAAGAGTTCGTCCTCAGCGGCGAGCACGAGCGCGGTGACATCAGGGTGGGTGATCTCACGGTGCTGGATCAACACCGTCAGGACGCTAGCCAGGGCATGTTTCCGCGTTGTTTCACAAACCGCACAGCGAGGCCGTACACGGTGAGATGGCGGACACTGTCACCGAACCTTTACTTAACAGTGTCCGCCCTGGTACCGCCGCCTAGAGATCGTCGTCGTCGTCGTCATCGTCCGCGGCGCGCAGATCCCGCTCGTCGGGCAGCCACTCGTCGCCCGCGGTGTCGCCCTCCGGGCGCTCCCGCCGCGCCTTGCGGGCCGCGAGCCGCTCCGCGGCCCTCGGCCGCGTGATGTCGTCCTCGAGGCGCTCGTCGGTGAAGCGGTTGCCCGGCGTGAAGTCCTTACCCGCGTAGATCGTGGGCTGCCAGTCGAACTCGCGCTCGCCGATCCGCACCGGGTCGCCCGGCTGCGCGCCGAGCTTGCCCAGCTTCTCCTCGACCCCCAGCCGGGCGAGCCGATCCGCGAGGTAGCCCACCGCCTCGGCGTTGTCGAACATGGTCTGGCGCACCCAGCGCTCAGGCTTGGTGCCCTTGACCACCCAAACGCCCGCGCGGTCCTGCGCGATCTCGAACCCGGAGTCGTCGACCGCCTTCGGGCGCAGCACGATGCGGGTCGGCTCCAGCACCGGCGCGGCCGCCCGGTGCTCCTCCACCATCCGGGCCAGCGCGTACACCAGGTCCTGCAGGCCCTCCCGGGTCGCCGCGCTGACCTGGTAGATCGGCCAGCCGAACTTCTCCAGGTCAGGGGTGGTGATGTCGGCCAGGTCCCGGCCGTCCGGCACGTCGATCTTGTTCAGCACGATGATCCGGGGCCGGTCCTCCAGCCCGCCGTACTGCGCGAGCTCCGCCTCCAGGGCCTCGATGTCGGCCACCGGGTCGCGGTCGGTCTCCAGGGTCGCGGTGTCCACCACGTGGGCCAGCACCGCGGTGCGCTCGATGTGGCGCAGGAACTCCAGGCCCAGGCCCTTGCCCGCGGCCGCGCCCGGGATCAGGCCCGGCACGTCGGCGACGGTGAACACGTGCTCGCCGGCCTGCACCACGCCCAGGTTCGGCACCAGCGTGGTGAACGGGTAGTCGGCGATCTTCGGCTTGGCCGCGGAGATCACCGAGATCAGCGAGGACTTGCCGGCGCTCGGGAAGCCGACCAGGCCCACGTCGGCGACGCTCTTCAGCTCCACGACCACGTCCAGCCGGTCGCCCGGCTCGCCCAGCTCGGCGAAGCCGGGGGCCTTGCGCCGCGCACTGGCCAGCGCCGCGTTGCCGCGGCCGCCCCGGCCGCCCCGGGCGATCTCCAGCGTGGTGCCCGCGCCCACCAGGTCGGCGATGACCTCGCCGTCCAGCGTCTGCACGACGGTGCCCGAGGGCACCTTGAGCACCAGGTCGCCGCCGTTGGCGCCCTCGCGGTTGTTGCCCGCGCCGCCCTTGCCGTTGGTCGCCTTGATGTGCGGGTGGAAGTGGAAGTCCAGCAGCGTATGCACGTTGGGGTCGACTTCCATCAGGATGCCGCCGCCATGCCCGCCGTTGCCGCCGTCCGGCCCGCCGAACGGCTTGAACTTCTCGCGGTGGATGGAGATGCAGCCGTGGCCACCGTCACCCGCCTGCAGGTGCAGCACCACACGATCCACGAACGTAGCCACGTTCCATCCTCCACATACATCAACGAAAAACCAGCATATGCCCGCTTGCACCCCGCCCGCCGCGACCGTCCCCTTGCCGCAGCTCTTGAAGAGTCGCGGCCAAGACGGCCTCCGGAGGCCGCATGTCTTTAAGAGTCGCGACAGGGAGGCAGCGGGGCGCACGTGCCCCCTAGGGCAGCGCGCGGTGGGGGCCGGGTGTTCCGGTGGACGGCGTTAGCCGCGTCTCACCTCGGCGTTTCCGGGGCCGGAAACAGCAAAGGCGGGAAGGCGCTTCGCGCGCCCTCCCGCCTCCGACGAACTGTCAGGCCTCGACCGGAACGATGTTCACGGTCTTGCGGCCCCGCTTGAGACCGAACTGCACCGAGCCCGCGGCGAGCGCGAACAGCGTGTCGTCGCCGCCACGGCCGACCAGGTCGCCCGGGTGGAACTTGGTGCCGCGCTGGCGGATGAGGATCTCGCCGGCGCTGACGACCTGACCGCCGAAGCGCTTCACGCCGAGCCGCTGGGCGGCGGAGTCGCGACCGTTGCGCGAGCTGGATGCACCCTTTTTATGTGCCATCTCGAGGCCTACTTCCCGCTCTTGATGCCGGTGACCTTGACCTGGGTCAGCGGCTGACGGTGACCCTGCCGCTTGTGGTAGCCGGTCTTGTTCTTGAACTTGTGGATCCGGATCTTCGGGCCCTTGGTGTGGGCCACGACCTCACCGGAAACAGAAACCTTGGCAAGCTTCGCCGCGTCGGTCACCAGGTCGCTGCCATCAACAAGCAGCACTGCGGACAGCGCCACCACGTCGCCGGGCGCGCCCGCGAGCTTCTCGACCTCGATCACGTCGCCCTCGGCGACCTTGTACTGCTTGCCGCCGGTCTTGACGATCGCGTACATGAGACGCGGACTCCTGTCGTAGGTGCTGGCGGTTGGTCCATCGACCCGCGAGGCGAGCCGACTCTTCACTACTTTGTTGCGCTCGGCAGTCCTGGCCGCAGACGGCCGGCACACACGCACGCATGCAGCGCCCTGTCATGGGCACCGTGGAGAAGACTACGTCATGCCCGGCCCGATGCCCAAACCGGGCACCCCCCGGCCCGGCACGCGGTGACGGCTGTCACCGCGTGCCGGGGCTGTGCTCACTTGCCGCAGAGCGCGCGGACGGCTTCGCCGCCCTTCTCGAACTCGGGGGTCTCCAGAGCCGCCATCGCCTTCGTGACGTCGCCGCCGGAAGCCGCGATCGCCGGCATGACCTTCTTCAGCGAGGCGATGTCGGACTCGACGGCGGCCTTCAGCTCGGCGTCGTTCACGCCGGCCGCGATCGGCTCCAGCGCGGCCTGGAAGTCGGTGAACGCCTTGGTCAGCTTGCCGACCGCCTCCTGCGCCTTGGCCGGGTCGGCCTTGATCGCGTCCAGCTGCATCGCCAGCTCCATGAGCGGGGCCTTGGCCGCGTCCTCAGCCTTGGTGTACGCGGCGCAGGCGGCGGCCTTGTCCATGGCCGCGGCGGCGGCGCTGGTGGCGGCGGCCGGGATCGACGCCGAGGCGCCCGGGGTCGGGGTGTCGGTGTCGGCACAGGCGGTCATGCCCAGCAGCGCGAGGCCGAGGGTGGCGGTGGCCAGAATCCGTCGCATGTTCTTCCTTGTCTATGCGGGGTGATCGGGTGCGCCAGGTCAGCGGGGCACCCGTGCTTACTTGTCATATGGCCGAAGGTTCGGCCCCGTACACGCCGAACCCTCGTTTGTGGCCACCGTGGCAGCCTAGTCACGGTGGCCGACAACAGAATCGGCAGCCTCAGCCGCAGACCTTCGAGGTCTTGTTCTCGTGGAGGTCCAGGGCGGTGCCCTCCAGGACCTCGAGCACCTTGTTGAAGTCGCCGCTCGCGGCCGTCAGGGCCTGCCCGGCACCGGCGACCGTGGCGATGTCCGCGTCCAGGGCCGCCTTGACCTCGGCATCCGCCGTGTCCGCGGAGAGCTTGGCCAGTTCCCCGCGGTAGACCTCGATCGCCGTGATGAGCGCCGGGACGTGGGTCTTGGCCTTCTCCTCGTCGTCGAGAGCCGCACCGATGATCTTGGTGGTGGCCGCCAGCACCCCCAGGCTCTTCTCGCTGATGTTCAGCATGCTGAACGCCAGGCACGTCGTGGCCTTGTCGTGGGTGCCGGTGGGCGCGGCCGGAGCGGCGGACGAGGCCGCCGGGGCCGGGGCGGCCGACGACGAGGGCGCGGCCGTGGTCTCGGCCGGGTCGGCGGCGCACGCGGCGGCGCCGAGCAGGGTCAGGCTGAGAACGGCGGTGGTCAGAACGCGACGCATGTGCGAGAAGTTCCTTTGACACGTAAGAGGTGACGGCAGCGGACAAAGCCGCCCCGGGGTGGCGTGATCGCCCCGGGGCAGCTTAGGGAAGCCTGATGACGGCCTGATAACGGTCTCAGGGGCAGATCCTGGCCAAAGGCATGATCCAGGACAGCAGGGCGGGGGTGAGCTTCGCCTCAAGTTCGGAGATCTTGGTGACCCCATCGAGGAACGCCAGGTCGGCACCGGTCTGCCGGACATTCGCGGCGACCTGGTCGAAGGCGGCCTTGACCGCGGGATCGGCGGCAACCGCGCCGACCCCCGTGATCTGGGTCTCCAGGGCGGTGAGCGCCTCGCGCAGCTTGGTCTCCGCGGCCTGGGTCTTCGCGGCGTCGGTGCCCGCCCGCGCCTTGAGCACCCCGCCGATCGCGGTGGTCAGGTCGGTCCGGGCCTTGCCGTTGAAGACCTTGTCGAACTCGGCGCAGACCGCCGCGGCCGCCGTCGAACCGCTCGGCGCGGGCGCGGCGGCCGCGCTGGACGAGGATGCCGACGGGCTGGGCGTGTCGTCGGCGCATGCGCTCGCGCCGAGCAGGGATCCGGCCACCAGGACGGCGGTCAGGAAACGTCGCATGGAATTGCCTCCAGAGGGGTGGTGCGGGGGTCGCCGTCAGCCGTCAGGCCGCCGGGCAGATCTCGTTCAGCGCCTCATTGGCCGCGGTCAGCTCCGGGCTGAACAGGATCTGCTGCATCTTCGAGGGGTCCTCGGCGAGCTTCTGCGGGTCGCTCAGCTGCGCCACCGCCGCGTCCAGGGCCTTGGCGAGGTCCTCCAGCGCTTTGCGCAGCCTCGGGTCGGCGCTCTTGGCCGCCTCCGCCTTCACCGTGCCGGACAGCGCCACGTAGTCCTTGGACAGCGCTTCGAAGAAGACCTTGACCTTCTCGGGGTCGCTCAGCGACTCGCCCAGTTCCTGAGCCCTGACCACGAGGTTCGCGACGAACTTCTTGCTCTCGGCGATCACCGCGGCGCAGGTCGCCTTCGCGTCGGCGGTGCCGGTGACGGCCCCGGAGACGCCCGGTGCCGCACTCGCTCCCGGGCTGGTCTCGGCCGAAGCCCCGGCCGAGGGCCCCGAGCCCGCGCCGGGCCGCGTCGGGTCGCCGGAACAGGCGGTGGCGGTCAGCAGGGCCGCGCCGAGCACGGCTGCGGCGAGGAAACGTCGCATAGGGGTCCTCCAGGCTCTGCGGGGGGCGGACAGCGAACTGCCCGGGGAATGGTGCACCCATACCCCGGGCAGCTTATGCGAGTCCCCCGGCGGCGGATCAGCCGCGAGCGATCCCTGTCGGTCTACGGGCGGGTGCGCCG
Organism: Catellatospora sp. NPDC049133; assembly: GCF_040648455.1. Classification (NCBI taxonomy): domain Bacteria; kingdom Bacillati; phylum Actinomycetota; class Actinomycetes; order Micromonosporales; family Micromonosporaceae; genus Catellatospora; species Catellatospora sp. NPDC049133. The sequence continues at coordinate 26,351 of NZ_JBEZDT010000056.1, read as the reverse complement.
CCGACCGCCGCGGCGGGTACGCCGCCTGGTGGGCGTGTCGCCGCCGTCCTCACCGGGCTCCTCGCCCGCCTCGTCGTCGTCCTCGACCGCCGCCGTCTCGTACCGGGACAGGTCGTAGCCCTCGGTGTCGTAGTACCCCGTGTCCGCGGCCGTCGGCTTCTGCTGCTTCGGCGCGGGCGGCGCGGCGGCGGCCTGCTTGACCGGCGCAGGCGGGGCCTGGGCCGGCGGCGCGACGTGGACCGGCGCGCGGCGCTCGGAGACCGGCTCGGTGTGGATGATGACCCCGCGGCCCTTGCAGTGCTCGCACGGCTCGCTGAACGCCTCCAGCAGGCCCGCGCCGATGCGCTTGCGCGTCATCTGCACCAGGCCCAGCGAGGTGATCTCGGTGACCTGGTGCTTGGTCCGGTCCCGTCCCAGGCACTCGGTCAGCCGGCGCAGCACCAGCTCGCGGTTGCTCTCCAGCACCATGTCGATGAAATCGATCACCACGATGCCGCCGAGGTCGCGCAGCCGCAGCTGACGCACGATCTCCTCGGCCGCCTCCAGGTTGTTGCGGGTGACCGTCTCCTCGAGATTGCCGCCGACACCGGTGTACTTGCCGGTGTTGACGTCGACGACGGTCATCGCCTCGGTGCGGTCGAACACCAGGTGGCCGCCGGAGGGCAGGAACACCTTGCGGTCCAGGCCCTTGAGGATCTGCTCGTCGATGCGGTACGTCGCGAACACGTCGGACACGCCGGTGTGCCGGTGCACCCGGTCCACCAGGTCGGGCGAGACGTGCCCGAGGTAGGTCTGCACGGTGTCGTAGGCGTTGTCGCCCTGCACCACGAGTTCCTTGAAGTCCTCGTTGAACAGGTCGCGGACCACGCGGACGACCAGGTCCGGCTCGCCGTACAGCAGCGCGGGCGCGCCGCCCTCGGACGCCTTGGCCTGGATGTCCTCCCACTGCGCCTGCAGGCGCAGCACGTCGCGCTCCAGGTCCTCCTCGGAGGCGCCCTCGGCGGCGGTGCGCACGATCACGCCCGCGCCCTCGGGGACCAGCTTCTTGAGGATGTCGCGCAGCCGCTTGCGCTCCACGTCGGACAGCTTGCGGCTGATGCCGGAGGCGTTGCCGTTGGGCACGTACACCAGGTGACGGCCGGACAGCGCGACGTGGCTGGACAGCCGCGCGCCCTTGTGCCCGATCGGGTCCTTGGTGACCTGCACCAGCACCGAGTCGCCGGACTTCAGCGCCTGCTCGATGGACCGCTGGCGGCCCTCCAGCCCGGCCGCGTCCCAGTTGACCTCACCGGCGTACAGCACCGCGTTGCGGCCCCGGCCCAGGTCGACGAAGGCGGCCTCCATGCTCGGCAGCACGTTCTGCACCTTGCCCAGGTACACGTTGCCGACCATGGTGGCGGTGGACGCGCGGGTGACGTAGTGCTCGACGAGCACGCCGTCCTCCATGACCGCGATCTGGGTACGGTCCGGGTTCTCGCGGATGACCATGACCCGGTCGACCGCCTCGCGGCGGGCCAGGAACTCGGACTCGGTCAGGATCGGCGGGCGGGTGCGGCGCTGCTCGCGGCCGTCCCGGCGGCGCTGGCGCTTGGCCTCCAGCCGGGTCGAGCCGGAGACGCCCTGCACCTCGTCGCTGGCGGCACGCGGCTCACGGATGCGTACGACCGTGTGCACGCCGTCCTCGGCCTCGGCGCCCTCGTCCCCGGCGCCCTTGCGGCGGCGGCGACGGCGACGGCGGGTCAGCGGCTCGCCGTCCTCGTCGGTCGCCTCCTCCTCGGCCTCGACAGCCTCGGGCTGCTCCTCGTCGCCGTTGTCCTCGGCGCCGCCCTTGCCCCGGCCACGGCCACGGCGGCCACGGCGGCGGCGGGCGCGGCCGTTCTCCTCGCCCTCGTCCTCGTCCTGTTCTTCGTCGGCGGCGACCGGCTCGGCGGCCTCCGCCTCGACGACGGCCTCCTCCTCGTCCCGACCGCGACGGCGCTTGCGGCGGCGGCCGGTCTCGGCCGGCTCCGCGGGCTCGGCGGGCTCCTCGACCGGCACGGGCCGCGCGGCGGCCACCGGGCGCACCGGCGTGGCCGTGGCCTCGGGGGCCATGAACAGCACGGACGGGGCGAGCCGGCGCGGGGCTTCGCCCACCTGCTCGGCGGCCTCGGCAGCGGCCGCGGCCGCTTCCTCGTCCTCTTCGGCTTCCTCGTCGAGCGCGTCGGCCACGGTGGGCGCGAGCTCCTCGACGGCCGGAAGTTCCGGTTCGATTACGTCGTTCGCCCCAGACTCGCCGGAGATGTCCGGCTCTGCGGCTTTCTTCCGACGCCGGGTCGCCTTCTTGGCGGGCGCGGCCTCCTCGGAGGTCTCCCCCTCGGCGTCCACGGCCTCCGGGACGGCAGCCGCGACGGCACGCTTGCGGGTACGCCGCCGCGCAGGCGCGGCCTCGCCCTCCGCTGCGGCCGTGTCAGGGGCCGCCTCCGGTGCCGTGGGCTGGGCCATCGCGGGCTCAGGCGCAGGCGCGCCCGTCACCGCGCCGCCGCCGGTGTTCTCGCCGGTCACGGCACTCGGCTGGTCAGCCGGGGCCGCGCTCGGCGGGTTCTGCGAAACGTTGTCGGCATTCTCGTGCCGATCTGCGGGCTCGTGGTCGAGCATCCGGACTGTTCTCCAGTTCTGGCGGTCCCGGGCGCGTCACAACGCAGCCACTCAGGAACACCGGTGTTTGCCGCCGGGGTCGCCCGTCAGAGCGCCTGTCGAGGCGCTCGGACGGGCATCCGCCGAAGTCTGCCGAGAGCGGAGACCGGTCGGGTCAACGCTCGCCGATGGCGACGGGGTCGCGATCCACGTCGAGCGGATCCACGATCTCCCCCTGGGGGGTCAGCGTGCCCTGTGCCAGCCGGGTCGCCCTGGCACTTTTCAGTGAATGGGGCGCCGACGGCTCCAGGTCCGCAACCACGCGCAGGCCGGACAGGACGTCATCGGGCCGTACGGAGGGAGTGACCTGCCGCACGACAAGGTCGAGTATCGCACACGGCGCTGCCCCGACCACGTCAGGTGGCGAGGACTGTGACGAGACGGCCGCGATGGACGCCACGGCGTCCCTGGTGTCGAACGTGCGGCGGCCCTGTTTGGTCAAACGCTCGACCAGGACCTCACTCTGCGCGACGAACGCCGCCACGGCGGCGGCGAGCTGCTCGTCGCTCACCCCGGGCAGCTCGATACGCCACGACGAGGCGGTGATCCGGTCGGCCAGGCTGCCCGGGGCGACCGCCTCGACCGCCTCGATCACGTCGAGGCCGGGCGACAGCGACGCGTCCAGCGCCTTGGCCAGGTCCGCCGGGTCGACCCGCTCGCGCAGGCCGATCTCCAGGTACTCCGCCTCGGAGGCCACCCCGGTCGGCGCGGCGCTGGCGAAGGAGATCTTCGGATGCGGGGTGAAACCCTGCGAGAAGGCGATCGGGATGCCCGCCCGGTGGATCGCTCGCTCGACGGCGCGCGCGAAGTCGCGGTGCGAGGTGAACCGCATCGGGCCGCGCTTGGTGTAGCGCAACCGGATGCGCTGCACGACGGGGGCCTGGCCACCGGTCGGCTGATTCTTGGTGCGTCCCACGTCAGGCCTCCGCGGGCACGCGCAGGCCGGTGTTGACCGGCGTGATGGGCAGCAGCTTCTTGCCGGTGGGCCCGATCTGGATGCTGGTGTCCATGGACGGGCACACGCCGCAGTCGAAGCACGGCGTCCAGCGGCAGTCGTCCTGCTCGTACTCGGTGAGCGCGTCCTGCCAGTCCTGCCAGAGCCAGTCCTTGTCCAGGCCCGAGTCCAGGTGGTCCCAGGGCAGCACCTCGGACTGCTCGCGCTCGCGGGTGGTGAACCAGTCCAGGTCCACGCCGAAGCCCGGCAGCACCGCCTCGGCGGCCTCGACCCAGCGGCGGTACGAGAAGTGCTCGCTCCAGCCGTCGAAGCGCCCGCCGTCCTCCCACACCTTGCGGATGACCGCGCCGACGCGGCGGTCACCGCGCGCCAGCAGGCCTTCGATCAGCGAGGGCTCGCCGTCGTGGTAGCGGAAGCCGATGGCCCGGCCCAGCGAGCGGTCCGAGTTGATCTCGTTCTTGAGCGCCTTGAGCCGCGCGTCGATGACCTCGGGGCGCTCCATCGGGGCCCACTGGAACGGGGTGTGCGGCTTGGGCACGAACCCGCCGATGGACACGGTGCAGCGGATGTCCTTGGAGCCGGTCGCCTGGCGGCCCGACTTGATGACGTTGTGCGCCAGCCGGGCGATCTGCAGCACGTCCTCGTCGGTCTCGGTGGGCAGGCCGCACATGAAGTACAGCTTCACCTGCCGCCAGCCGTTGGAGTACGCCGTGGTGACGGTGCGGATCAGATCCTCCTCCGACACCATCTTGTTGATCACCTTGCGGATGCGCTCCGAGCCGCCCTCGGGGGCGAACGTCAGACCGGTGCGGCGGCCGTTGCGGGCCAGCTCCTGCGCCAGGTCGATGTTGAACGCGTCCACCCGGGTGCTGGGCAGCGACAGCGAGACGTTGGTGCCCTCGTACTGGTCGGCCAGCCCGGAGCAGATGTCGCCGATCTCGGAGTGGTCGGCGCTGGACAGCGACAGCAGGCCCACCTCGGTGAAGCCGGAGAACTCCAGCCCGTCGTGCACCATCTGCGCCACCGTGGTGATGGAGCGCTCGCGCACCGGGCGGGTGATCATGCCGGCCTGGCAGAAGCGGCAGCCCCGGGTGCAGCCTCGGAAGATCTCCACGGCGAACCGCTCGTGCACCGTCTCGGCCAGCGGCACCAGCGGCTTCTTCGGGTACGGCCACGCGTCGAGGTCCATGGTGGTGCGCTTGTGCACCCGGAACGGCACACCCGCGCGGTTGGGCACCACACGCTGGATGCGGCCGTCGGGCAGGTAGTCCACGTCGTAGAAGCGGGGCACGTAGACCGACTCGGTCTTGGCCAGGCGCAGCAGGATCTCGTCCCGGCCACCCGGGCTGCCCTCGCGCTTCCACGCGGCGACGATGTCGGTGATCTCCAGCACGGCTTCCTCGCCGTCGCCGAGCACGGCGGCGTCGACGAAGTCGGCGATCGGCTCCGGGTTGAAGGCGGCGTGGCCGCCCGCGACCACGATCGGGTGGGATTCGTCACGGTCGGCGGCCAGCAGCGGGATCTGCGCCAGGCTCAGCTCGGTGAGCATGTTCGTGTAGCCGAGCTCGGTCGAGAAGGACAGGCCGAACAGGTCGAAGTCGCCGACCGCGCGGTGGCTGTCGACGGTGAACTGCGGCACGCCGCGCTCACGCATCAGCTGCTCCAGGTCGGGCCAGACCGCGTAGGTGCGCTCGGCGAGCACGTCCTCACGCTCGTTGAGCACCTCGTACAGGATCTGCACGCCCTGGTTGGGCAGGCCCACCTCGTACGCGTCCGGGTACGACAGCACCCAGCGGACGGTGGCCGACTCCCATGGTTTGACCACGGAGCCCAGCTCACCGCCGATGTACTGGATCGGCTTGCTGATCAGAGGCAGCAACTGCTCAAGCTGGGGAAAGACCGACTCGCCACGCATGGGTAACAAGGGTACGCGGTCGCACGAGAGGGCCGGACCTCGGGCGATTGTGCACCCGATGTCCGGTCACCACCTGCGTGTCTACTGCTCCGCGTCGCCAGAGCTTCGCTTCGGAGCGTACCGGGACACGTACTCCTGCCCCGTGAGCTGCTGGATCGCCATCATCACGGTGTCGGTGATCTCGCGCGCGGCGGTGCTCGCCGACTCGGCGTCCTTCCACGCGCCGACCTCGATCGGCTTGCCGAACTTCACCGTGACCTGGCCGGGCTTCAGCGACGGCAGGGCCTGCCCGATCGGCTGCACCTTCTCGGTGCCGATCATGCCGACGGGGATGATCGGCACGTCCGCGGCGAGCGCGAGCCGCGCCACACCGGTGCGGCCGCGGTAGAGCCGGCCGTCCGGGGAGCGGGTGCCCTCCGGGTACACGGCGACGAGGCCGCCCTCCTGGAGCACCGGGATCGCCGCGTCGAACGCGCTCAGCGCGGCCCGGCCGCCGGACCGGTGCACCGGGATCGCCCCGAGGCCGCCCATCAGGGTGCGGAAGAACAGGCCGCTCAGACCGGTGCCGACGAAGTAGTCCTCCTTGGCCCAGAAGGAGATGTGCCGGCCGACCGCGGAACCGAGGAACAGCTCGTCGGCCACGGAGAGGTGGTTGCCGGCGAAGATCGCGCCGCCGTTGGCGGGGATGTGCTCCGCACCCTCGATGGTGGGGCGCCAGCCGAGCTTGATCGCGGGCGCCACCGTCCACAATCCGACCGTATAGAGCACCGGCACTTTCTGCCTCCACAGGTGATGAGCTAGCCGGCCAGTGAACTTACCGTAGTCCTCTGAGCGGGCCCATACCCCCGGAACCGATCGCCTATGCGCCCGGAGTCTGAGATACTCCACGCCCGCCTGCGGGCCTGGACCACATCTCTGAGCTGCGCGGACGTTGCGCCGCAAACGGATCGGGGCGCGGCCTGTGACATTTCCGGCACAGGCCGCGCCCCGTTCGTGAACCCGTCAGCTGCGGGTGACCGCCACCGTCACGTTGCCGCCGTCGCCGGCCTCACCCGTGAAGCCGGCGTCGACCGCGCCGTAGCTGACGCTGTCGGCCAGCGTCTCGGCGGCCAGGAACGCCTGGTGCGTACGCACCGCCGCGGCCACCTCGGCGGAGGCCTGCACGGTCAGCGCGATCCGGTCGGTGATCGCCAGGTCCGCCTCGCGGCGGGCCTGCTGCACCACCCGGACCACGTCGCGGGCCAGACCCTCGGCCTCCAACTCCGGGGTGACCGCCGTGTCCAGCACGACCACACCGGCGTCGCCGGGCAGCGGCGCGGAGTGCTCCGCGTCGGCCGCGACCAGCTTCAGCTCGTACTCGCCCTGCTGCAGGGTCACCCCGGCGGCGACCGGGGCACCGTCGACCAGCGACCAGTCCCCCGACTTCACCGCCTTGATGACCTGCTGCACCGAGCCGCCGACGCGCGGGCCGAGCACCCGCGGCACCACCGTGAGCACCTGCTCGCAGTGGCCGGTCAGGTCGTCGCTCAGCTCGACCGACTTCACGTTGACCTCGTCGGCGATCAGCTCGGCGAAGTCGCGCAGCCCGGACGCGTCCGGCGTCGCCACGGTCAGCGACGACAGCGGCAGGCGCACCCGCAGGCCCTTGGCCTTGCGCAGCGACAGCGCCGCCGAGCACACCTCGCGCACCCGGTCCATGGTGGCGACCAGGTCGTGATCGGCCGGCAGCGCCGCCGCGTCCGGCCAGTCGGCCAGGTGCGCGGAGCGCTCGCCGGTCAGTCCGCGCCAGATCTCCTCCGCGGTCAGCGGGGCCAGCGGCGCGACCACCCGGGCCAGCGTCTCCAGCACCGTGTACAGGGTGTCGAAGGCGTCGGCGTCGCCGGCCCAGAAGCGGTCCCGGCTGCGGCGCACGTACCAGTTGGTCAGCGCGTCCAGGTAGGTCCGCACCCCGGCGCAGGCGGCCGAGAGGTCGTACGCGTCGAGCTGGGCCGTCGTGGTCTCCACCAGCTCCCGGGTCTTGGCCAGCACGTACCGGTCGAGCACGTGCGTGGAGTCGGTCCGGGGCCGGGCGGTGTGCCCGGCGGCGTTGGCGTAGAGCGTGAAGAAGTAGTACACGTTCCACAGCGGCAGCAGCACCTGGCGCACCGAGTCCCGGATGCCCGACTCGTTCACCGCCATGTCGCCGCCGCGCAGCACCGGGCTGCTCATCAGCATCCAGCGCATGGCGTCGGCACCGTAGCGGTCGAACATCTCGTACACGTCGGGGTAGTTGCGCAGGCTCTTGGACATCTTGCGGCCGTCAGACCCCTGCAGGATGCCGTGGCTCACGCAGCTGCGGAACGCCGGCCGGTCGAACAGCGCGGTGGCCAGCACGTGCATGGTGTAGAACCAGCCGCGCGTCTGTCCGATGTACTCGACGATGAAGTCGCCCGGGTAGTGGTTCTCGAACCACTCGGTGTTCTCGAACGGGTAGTGCACCTGGGCGAACGGCATCGAGCCCGACTCGAACCAGCAGTCCAGCACCTCGGGCACCCGGCGCATGGTCGAGCTGCCCGTCGGGTCGTCCGGGTTCGGCCGGGTCAGCTCGTCGACGTACGGGCGGTGCAGGTCGGTGACCTTCACGCCGAAGTCCGCCTCCAGCTGCGCCAGTGAGCCGTACACGTCGGTGCGCGGGTAGTTCGGGTCGTCGGAGACCCACACCGGGATCGGCGAGCCCCAGAACCGGTTCCGGCTGATCGACCAGTCCCGGGCGTTGCTCAGCCACTTGCCGAACGAGCCGTCCTTGACGTGCTCCGGGGTCCAGTTGATCTGCTGGTTCAGCTCGACCATGCGGTCGCGGAACGCGGTGACCTTCACGAACCAGCTCGACACCGCCTTGTAGACCAGCGGGGTGTCACACCGCCAGCAGTGCGGGTAGGAGTGGGTGTAGGTCTCGTGGCGCAGCACCACGCCGCGGTCCTTGAGTTCGCGGATGATCGACTTGTTGGTGTCGAAGACCTGCTGGCCCTCGTACGCCGGGACCAGCGCGGTGAACCGCGCCCGCTCGTCGACGGTCACCACGGTCGGGATGCCCGCCGCGTTGCAGGTGTTCTGGTCGTCCTCACCGAACGCCGGCGCGAGGTGCACCACCCCGGTGCCGTCCTCGGTGGTCACGAAGTCCGCCCCGAGCACCTGGTACGCGTTCTCCCCCGCGTGGTCCACCAGATACGGGAACAGCGGCGTGTACCGCTTGCCGACCAGATCCGCGCCCTTGACGGTGCCGGTCTGCTCGTAGCCCTCCAGCTCCTTGGCGTAGTAGCCGACCCGGGCCGCGCCCAGCAGCAGCTTCTCGCCGTCCTTCTCCATCACCGCGTAGTCGATGTCCGGCCCGACGGCCAGCGCCAGGTTGCTCGGCAGCGTCCACGGCGTGGTCGTCCACACCGCGACCTTCTCGCCGCTGTCCAGCTGGAACTTCACCGCCAGGGTGGGGTCCTGCCGGTCCTTGTAGACGTCGTCCATCCGGGTCTCGGTGTTGGACAGCGGCGTCTCGCAGCGCCAGCAGTACGCCAGCACCCGGAAGCCCTCATACACCAGGCCCTTGTCGTGCAGGGTCTTGAAGGCCCACATGACGCTTTCCATGTAGTCCAGGTCGAGGGTCTTGTAGTCGTTGGCGAAGTCGACCCAGCGGGCCTGCCGGGTGACGTACCGCTCCCACTCGCTGGTGTAGCGCAGCACGGAGGTGCGGCAGGCCTCGTTGAACTCGGCCAGGCCCATGTCGAGGATCTCGGCCTTGGTGGTGATGCCGAGCTGCTTCTCCGCCTCGACCTCGGCCGGCATGCCGTGGGTGTCCCAGCCGAACCGGCGCTCCACCCGGCGGCCGCGCATGGTCTGGTAACGCGGCACCACGTCCTTGACGTAGCCGGTCAGCAGGTGGCCGTAGTGCGGCAGGCCGTTGGCGAACGGCGGGCCGTCGTAGAAGACGAACTCGTTCGACCCCTTCGCCCCGGCGTCGCGCTGCTCCACGCTGGCCGCGAACGTCTTGTCGGCGGCCCAGTAGTCGAGCACGCGCCGCTCCAGGGCGGGTAGGTCCGGGCTGGCGGACACGCCGTCAGCGGCGGCGTCATGCAGTGGGTAAGCCATCGCGGGCTCCTCGTCACACTCGTCACTGTCGTCTCACAGTGCGAGGACGAGCCGGGGCCCGCGGTACCACCTCGCTTGCCCGCCGCAGGTGCACGGCGGACCGCTCGTGTCGGCTGTGACGGGCCGTCCCGTCCGGTTCTACTGGGGCCACTGCGGCCTGTTCTTCCGGAGGCTCACCGGTGATGGCCGGGTCGATGCCTGTGCGCTCCAGGTTACCGCCGCCGCACCCCCGACCGTCCACCGGGTTTCCGGTGGGTCGCCCTACCGGGTCTCGCCCCGGTAGCGCCCGCTGACCACGGTCCAGTCCAGCGTGCCCCGCACCGAACCGGCCACCCCGTCCAGGTGGGCGTGCACCGCCGGGTCGAACTGGGTGCCGAACGACGGCACCCGGGCCCGCAGCGGGGCGAAGCCGTCCATGCGCTCCTGCCACATGTCCACCGCCTCCTGCACCGCCGCCTCGATGGACAGCCGTCGCTCATGGGAGATCGCCAGCACCAGGTTGTGCCCGCCCGCGGTGGCGATGTCCTTGTCCAGCGAGTACAGATCGTTGAACCAGGACAGCAGGTCCGTGCCGGCCAGCCGCACCTCGCGCAGCGCCGGGTGGTGGTAGATCGCATCCGGCAGGTGGGTGTGCGTGGCCAGCTCGGTGAGCAGGTGCGAGATCTCCGCCGCGGACGCCGCCCGGCGCAGCTCGACGTACTCGTCGACACCGGGCAGGTGGCCCGCGGCCTTGTTCTCCGCCTCGGTGAGCACACCGTCGAGGTGCACCGCCACCGCGTCGGTGAAGCGGGCCTGCCAGGCGTCGGGCATGCGCTCGCGCAGCACGGCCCAGATCTCGGTGAGCATGAGCCGGGCCGGGCCCGCGAACACCTCGGTCGGGCGGTCGGAGCCGTGCAGGAGGGCCAGCAGCTCGGTGACGAAACGGCGCAGGCGGGACGGCTCGGGGTGCGCCGTGCCGTCGCAGACGTCGTCCACCAGGTAGAACCAGGCGAAGATCATCGCGAGCAGGGCGAGGTCGTCCGGTCGCGCGTCGGGGAAGATCCGGCCCGCATGTCCGGCGTACGCCTCGCCGGCCAGCCAGCTCTGCCCGTCGCCGTCGCTGATCAGGCCGCATTTGCGGGCCCAGCCGGTGAGGTCCTGTTCGGCGAGCGCCACGTGCGGGGACATGCGGGAGGCGAGGGGGCAGTCGACCGGGGGGATGGCGAACACGGCGGTCCTCCGTTCCGGGAGGCGGTGCACGGGGGGGGCGACGGCGGCGCACAGTGACGCAGGCCATCATCACGATGGGTTCACGATCCATTACACAAGTGGCAAAGATCGATGTCAATCCCCCCGACGTGCCACCTCAGCGCCGGTACGGCTCCCGCATCGGCTTGCGCACCGCGTCCATCGCCGCCAGGTGCGCCTCTCGGGCGACGCCGTCGATCAGGTACACCCGGGTGACGGCGTTGCCCTTCGCCCGGACCAGCCCGTTCTTCACCAGCGCCTGCACGTCCCGGATGGCCTGATCCCGGCTGAGATCCTCGTCCCCCTGGTAGGTGGCCCGCCGCAGCTCGCCCAGCGCCGCCGCGTACAGCGCCGACACCGTCCGCTCCGGCAGCCCTCGCTCGGCCACCACCGACTCCAGCTCCCGCCACAGCCGCACGGTGTAGTCGATCCGGCGCTGCACCAGTTGCGCCTGCTTGTGGTGCGCGGTCAGGGCGAACCGCAGCCACGGTCGCGCATCCCGCTCCGGCTGGTAGAAGCCGCCTTGCGTGTCCTGCAGTGCCTGGTAGTACTGCACCGTGTGCACCTGGTCGCCGAGCCACTGCTCGATCGAGGAGAACTCCGGTGCCAGCACGCCGTCCCGCGCCAGCACCAGGGTGTGCAGACAGCGGCCCATCCGCCCGTTGCCGTCCCGCCACGGATGCACGCAGACGAGATTGAGGTGCGCCATCGCCGCTCGGACCAGCGCGGGTTGATCCAGATCCCCGTGGTTCAGCCATTCCACGAGCTCCGCCATCAGACCGGGGACCTGGTCGGCGTCCGGACCGGTGTAGGCGGGCTCCAGCGGATCGCTGCTGGTCACATAGATGCCACCGGCCCGGTAGCGGCCGGGCCACTTGGCGGGGTTGTACTTAACGATCATGAAATGCAGTGCCGCCAGGAGCATCTCGCCGTAGGCGAAGTTCTCCATGAGCGGCGTCTGCTGCACGAAGGTCATCGCGTCCCGATAGCCGAGGATCGCCTGCTGCGTCGTTTCGTCGACATCCGCGGACAGCGTCTGGCCCTCCACCGCGGCACGGGCGTCGGTCATGGTGACGGTGATCTGCTCGATGGTGTTGGAGCCCTGCACCGCCGCGGCGAACAGCTCCCGGCGCAGCTGGCCGGTCCAGTGCGGGCGGGCGCGGACGTGCAGTTGCAGGTCCGCGCGCATCTGGTCGATCTCGCCCAGCACGCGCAGATCGTCGCCGTCCAACTTCGGGGTCTGCAGCAGCATCCCTCAATGCTACTAGCCTCGTAGCACAATAGCGCTCACCGTTCTCTGGTGCGGGCGCATCCCACACCATGATCGTTCGACTTGCCAGGCAGGTGGGCGAAAGCGGGCTCAAGATACGCACAGGTGCCAGGCAAATCGAACGATCATGGGCCAGGGGCCGAAGGCGAGGGAGTCGCTGCCCCGCCGACGTCGCGCCGCTGGCCGGAATCCGACAGTGATCGACACGCTCGCCACCTGGGCCGCCGCGAGCAGGCGCGGAGGCCGTGCCGCCGCCGCTCCGCCGCTGCCTGGGTCGATGGCTGACCGTTCGGCGGCTGTGGACGCTACCAGCGGTCTAGTGACCGGAGCTGCGTGGACCGCCATCATGGCCGATGTTTGCATACGTGCTGCTGCGTGAGTACACATCGGATAGCGAGAGGCACCTGACGTGTCAGACCCCGACGAGAACACCCCCGCCCCGACCCCGCCGCCCGCCGATGACAAGGGCGGCGACTACAAGCCGGCGCACGGCGCGGACGACAAGGACAAGGACGACAAGGACGACGACGACAAGGGCGGCCGCAAGCGCTGGCTGCTCCTACTCCTCCTGCTGCTCCTGATCCTGCTCCTGCTGCTGTGCGGCGGCTTCGCGTACATGAAGTGGTGGCAGAAGAAGGATGTGGACCCGTCGGCGTCCCCGTCCGCGGTCGCCACCGCCACCGTCGCGCCCCCGGCCGCCAGCCCGAGCGCCGCGGCCAGCCCCAGCGCCGCCGCCAGCCCGAGCGCTGCCGCGTCGCCGACCGCTGCCCCGTCGCCGTCGCCCACCGCCGGGCCGACGCTGATCACGGTGCCGAACGTGGTCGGCAAGAAGGCCACCGACGCCGAGAAGATCCTGGCCGACGCCGGCTTCACCAACGTGAAGTTCGTCGGCGAGGACGGCAAGGACCTGACGCTGCTGGTCAGCTGGAAGGTCGTCAAGCAGTCCGTGAAGCCCGGCAGCAAGGTCGCCGCCGACACGGAGATCATCCTCACCAACACGAGCGTCAGCAACGGCAAGGGCTGACCCTCCACAAAAGAAGGGCACCTTCTTCACGCTATGCGTGGAAGAAGGTGCCCTTCTTAACATCCGATGGCTCTGACCTGCGCCACAGGCCGTTCGCCGGGGACGCCGGGCAACCGGCGGTCACGCCGCGACCAGTGCTCGAAGCTCGCGGGCCTGGGCGACCAGGCGGCTCGAACCACCTCGTTCGGCCAGCGCCGCGACCTCGGGCGGCAGCTGCGCGGCCCCGCAGGCACGGCCGCACCGGACCGCGAGCGCCATCAGGTCGGCCGTCGCCGGGCGCGCCTTGTCCAACGCGACCAGCGGCACCAGCGCCGCGACGGCGATTCCCCAGACGGCGGCGACCGCGCCCGCCTGCGCGGCCTCGTCCAGCGCCGACGCGAACCGGTTCACCTTGAGCACCCCCGCCGCGGCCAGCTCACCCAGCTCCCGCCCTACCGCGGCCGCGTCGAGGTCCCCGGTCGCGGCCAGGCCCAGCAGGCCGTCGACGGCGGCGATCCGGTCGGCCGCCGAGCGCGCGGCGAGGCCGTACGCCAGGGCCAGGTTCACCGCCGGTCCGACCGGGCCCGCGCACTCGGCGAGGTGGGCCAGCAGCAAACCCCCGCCGTCGAAGTCGAGGTCGGCGTTGGCGGCGAGGATCGGCAGCGCCGACGCGGCCACCACCTCCCGGTGCGACGGCAGCGCGGCCGTCCACAACTGCGGCTCCTCGAGGTGTCCGGGCGCCCAGGTCGGGTGGTCGTACCGGACGACCGTCATCGTCTCCAGGACCAGCAGGCCCGCGTGCTCCGGCGGCTTGAGTGCCACCACCCGGCGCACGGCGGGCTGTTGCTGATAGGAGTAGCTCGACGGCTTGGTGTCGGCGTGCTGGCTGCGGCGCAGCGACACGGGGTCGGGCACCGGACCGCTGAGCCGGCGGGCGAACGCCGCTCCGGCGGGCGAGCGCAGCCGCAGCGCCGCGGTGACCACCTGAGGATCGGTCTCGCGGGGCAGCCGCAGCAGAGCCTGCTCGAAGTCCAGCGCCCAGGGCTGCCAGCCCTCGCGCTCGGCCTGCTCCAGCCGCCGCAGCAGTTCCGCCGGCTCCAGCCGGCCGTTGGCGTGCGTCGGCGTCGCCATGAGCAGCGGCACCGGGTGCCGGTTGAGCTGCACGGACATCTCCGCGAGCCGGGCCGCGAGCACCAGGTGCAGGCCGCTGCTGTTGCCGCGCATCTTGCGCAACGCCTGGGCCTGCACCCCGCCGTCGGTGCGGAACAGGTCGGCGAGCTGCCGCCACCGGTCGGAACGTCCACTCGCGACGGATGCGGTGAGCAGCATCTCGCGCGTCTGCTCGGCCAGTTTGCCCCACCACGCCCGGTCCGCGTCCACGAGCGGCCGCACGGTACGCGCCAGCGCCTCCTGGTCCCGCACCCGCCAGTACGCGATCGCGGCCAGCACTCGCTCCACGGTCGGCACCGACCGGTCCCCCGCGAGCAGCGCCGACACCTCCTCGGCCAGCTCCGCGAGGCTGCCCAGCGGCGGCCCCAGCGGCGAGGCGACGGGAACCGGCAGTGCGGCCGGCACCGGCTCCGACGCGGGCGACGCCGGACCCGACAGCAGCGCGGCGACCTCGGCCGCGTGCTCCGGCCGCCGTCGCGCCGCCTGCCGCAGCCAGGTCGTCTGCGCTTTGACCAGTGTCTTCTCCGGCCGGGCGAGCGCGAGTCCGGCGACGTCTCGCAGGGTGTCCCAGGCCAGCAGCCCGGCCTCGTCGGCTCCGCGCAGGGCCTTGAGCGCCATGGCCGCGACCGTGGAGTTGCCGGCCTCCACCAGGCGGAGGTAGTCGCCGACCCCGGCGGCCGCCTCCGGCGCGGTCACCGCCAGCGCCTCGTGCAGCCGGGTGTACGCGCGCAGCTCCCCCGGCTTGCCCCCGCGCAGCAGCCGCGACCGGCAGCCCTCGACGAGCAGCCGGCGCACGGCGGAGTCGCCCGCGCCCAGCCGCACCAGGGCGGGCACGAACCCGCGCGCGTCCTGCTCGAACTGGTAGTCCAGCCGCGACCCGAGCCGGTCATGGGTGAACAGCATCGGCACCAGCGCCGCCGTGTACGGGCTGTCCCGCAGCGCGGCGTCGGCGTCGGCGGCGTCCCGCATCGCGTCGATCCAGCCGGCCGTGAAGGCCTCACCGGTCGGCACGGCGCAGCCGCTCTCCCGGACCAGGACGTCCACCAGCCGCCAGTGGCCGAACGCGCCCCAGCTCCCGTCGAGGGGCAGCCGGTCGGCCATCAGCTGCGCGAACTCGCCGAACCACGGCACCTGCCGCAACCGCAGCACCTCCAGCACCGGGCCGGGGTGCGCGGCCCGCAGCCCCCACCGCAGTTGGCCGCGATGCAGCACGGTCACGACCTTCTTCGCGGTGGACGCGCAGCCCACCAGCGCGACGATCCGGGCGGGGGCCCGCCGTTGCGAGGTCTGCCAGTCCTCGTCCTGCCTCGCGGCAGCGGCGAGTCCGGCGAACGCCGCGAGGCGCTGCTTCTCGTCGGCGTGGCGCACCCAGGCCACGACGGTGGTCACGTCGGCCGCCTCGACGGCCCGCAGCAGCTCTTCCGCGGTCACGCCGACACCCCCTGCGTCACCGTGATACGCACCGCGAGCTGATGGCGGCAGGGGCCCCGGTCACCCCGGTGCTTGGCCCACCACCGGCAGGTGCAGCCCGCCGGAGCGCCGTCGACCAGTCGGACCTGATACACGCCCTCGGTGCCGCGTACCGAGGCGACGTCGCCGGACACGGTCACCGCCCCGGCTTCCAGCAGCGCCTTCGCGCCCGCCAGCCGCGGGTTGAGCTTCTCGGCGGCCGCGGTGCCGAACGGCATCACGCGGTGGAAGTAGGTGGCCTCGGCGACGTCGTAGCCGACCCGCCCGGCGGTGCCCAACAGCGCGAGCCCGGACCGGACCTGCGCCGGGGTCAGACCGGTGGCGGTGGCGAGCGCGTCGGCGTCGAGGGTGGGCGCGAGGCTGAGCAGCTCGCTGATCCGGTCGGCCGCGTCGGCGGCGTCGTCGGAGGCCAGCGCGGACAGCACCGCGCCCTCGCCGGAGAAGCCGCGGTAAGGCTCGGGCGACAGCGTCAGTGACAGCCGCAGGGTCGGAGTCTCCAGCTCCCACACCGACGCGACGGCGGCGCTGCCGGCGCGCACCGCCGGGCCGTACACGGTGAGAGCCGTCGCGTGCCGCAGCAGCCCGCGCAGCGCGCCGAGCCGGTCCGCGCCGGTCAGGCAGACCGCGCCCGGCACCGGCCGGGCGGTCAGCCGCAGGCCCTGCCCGGCCGGCACCGCCCACAGCGTGCTGCGGTCCTTCGGCAGGCGGCGCAGGAACTCGGCGGCCGCCGCGGCGTTGATCCGCACCCGCGGCTCCATGCCCGCGGTGACCGCGTGAACCTGTGCGAAACCGCGCAGCCAACGGCCGGGCAGGGGCACCTTGCGCTCGACCACGGAGCCGTCCATGGTGGACACGGTCAGGTCCTGCGGGCCGACGGCCAGGTGCAGCGGGTCCAGCCCGCCGACCCGGGCCAGCGCGAGCTGCAGCGGCACGTTCACGTCGACGTTGGTGGTGCCGTGCTCGGGGCGCTCGCCGTCCAGACCGGACGGCAGCACGTCCATCCGCGCGTACACCCCGCAGCAGCCGCTGAACGACTCGAAGCGCAGCATGTCCTCGCTGCCGGTGACCACCGGGTCGAGGCTGGCCCAGTCGGTGCGCTGGTGGTATCGGGCGCGGGCGACCTCGGCGACGGCGAGCAGGCCGGCCGCGACGGTCTGCGGGGTGGTCATGAACCCGTCGAAGAACCGGGGATGCGCGCCGCACCCGCCGGAGGTCTGCAACGCGAGACCCTCCGCGGTCAGCGCGGAGGGTCCCGGGTAGGTATAGGTGGCTACCGACATGGCGGCAACCGTAGGGACGGGCTACGACAGTTCGGGGAACCAGAGCTTGATCTCGCGCTCGGCGGACTCGGTCGAGTCGGAGGCGTGCACCAGGTTCTCGCGGTTCGACAGCGAGAAGTCGCCGCGGATGGTGCCCGCGGCAGCGGCCCGGCCGTCGGTCGCGCCGACCAGCAGGCGGATCACCGCGATGGCCTCGTCGCCCGACACGATCGCGGCGACCAGCGGGCCGGCGGTCATGTAGGCCTTGAGCGGCGGATAGAACGCCTTCTCGACGTGCTCGGCGTAGTGCGCGTCGGCGAGGTCGGAGTCCATCGTGCGCAGCATGAGCGCGTCGAGGGTCAGCCCCTTGCGCTCGAAACGCGAGATGATCTCCCCGACCAGGCCGCGGCGCACCGCGTCCGGCTTGATCAGCACGAGCGAACGTTCCGCCACGAACTTCCTCCTTGAAGGCGACACATGTCCCCACCTGCGGCAACACGAGGTGGGCTCATCAGCCTACCGAACTGCACTTTCCTCGATCGACGGACCCGCCTAAGGTCATGGATTGAAGACACAGCGTTGCGGGGAGGCGGCGCGCTGTGGTCGTGCACACGGCGCTCGGGGAGGCACGCGTTGGCACGGTTAGGGCGCAAACCGGTCCGGCCCGGCCGGGTGACCACGGCCGTGTGCCTCGGCGCGCTGGGCCTGTTCGTCATCTCGATGTCAGCGGGTCTGGGCAGCTGGCCGCTGGGGGCGGTCGGCGCGGCGATGGTCGTCGTCGCCGTGGCCCTGCTGACCACCGCGTCGATGCTGGGCGCCGACAAGGCGTACGTGGCCGGCACCGTGCACGTGGTGAAGGCCTCCGAACCGCCGTTGAGCGCCGAGTTCGGCCGCTGCGAGATGCAGGTGCTGGTGGACGCGCCCGGCCACCCCGGGCAGACCGTGATCATGAACGACCCGCGGGTCCCGGTGCTGAAGTGGCCGGACGCGGGCGACACGCTGCCCGCCCTGGTCGCCGTCGCGGACGCGCGCCGCATCAAGATCCAGTGGGAGAAGGTCGGCACCCACGGCGAGCGCTACGAGCAGGCGTTCGACCACGGTGACGACGAGTTCTACCACGACCCGGGCGACGACTACGACGATCCGCACTTCGACGGCCCGCACCATGACGACGACCTGGGCCACTACGGCGACCCGGGTCACGACGACCGCCACGGGTCCGACGACACCTACGCGGGCTTCCGCGACGACGACCCGATCGACCTCGACGCGGTGCCCACCGCGGATCCGCTGCCCCGCCGCCAGCCGAGCCCGCACCGCCGCCCGCCCGCGCCGCGCGAGGAGCCCGCGCCGGTCGCCGTCCTGGAGGGCGAGCTGTACAGCGGCGACGTTCCCGGACCGCGCACCCCGATGGACGCGGAATCGCCGGACTTCGCCTCCATCGACGTGATCGACTTCGCCGACGTGCCGGAGCCGGCCGCGCCCGCGATCTCGGACACCCTCACCGGACCCGTGGCGTTGCCGCCACCGTCCGGAGCCGGCATCGACGACCTGCTCGTCGCGTCACCGCACGCCCGCCCCGCCTCGGCCGGGTCGATTCAGGGCATCGGCATCACGCTGCTGGTCACCGACCTGGACCGGTCCCGTGTCTTCTACCACGACCTGCTCGGCTTCTACGAGATCGACGGCGGGCCCGGCAACCTGGTGCTCGCCTCCGGCGACACCCGGCTGGTGCTGCGCACGACCCCCGAGCTGACCCCGGTCAACCGCCGCCACGTGCACCTCAACCTGGAGGTCGGCGACATCGACGCGGTCTACCGGGAGCTGAAGGTGCGCGGGGTCAAGTTCACCTACGCCCCGCGGGTCGTCAACCACGGCGAGCGCCTCGAACTGTGGGCGGCCTCGTTCAAGGACCCTGACGGCCACGGCATCGCGGTCATCGAGTGGAAGGCACGCGCCTAGCGGGCCACGGTCCGGCGCACGTACAACACGTAGGCCCAGGTGAGCCCGAACACGACGCCCACCACCGCGAACGCCCAGTGCAGGAAGCCCAGCAGCAGCAGGGCCACCTGGAACACCGAGACCAGGTGCCAGCCCCACGAAAAGCGCAGGGTGGCGGTCAGCGCCATCGCCACCACGACGGCGACCAGCGCCACGGTCACCGCGGCCATACTGCCGCCCGGCGGGCGCAGCACCCAGATCGGCATCAGCGCGAGCAGCAGCACCAGCGCCTCCAGCACCAGCGTGCCCGCGCCCAGGCCGCGCACGGCCTTCGTCGGGTTGCGCAGGCCGCTGGGCTTGCCGCCCAGGCTCAGCCGCAGATCCCGCTCGCGGGCCTCACCCGGCTTGTGCCCGGCGGGCCCCTCCGGCGTCGAGCCTGCCGGGGCCTCACCCGGGTGGCTGTGCTCGGTCATTCCCGCTCCTCGCTGCGCTCCGCCTGCCCCGCCCCGGGCCGCCCGCTCACCGCTGGAACAGCTTCCGCGCGTCGGCGACGGTGACCACGGAACCGGTGATGAGCACGCCCACGCCGCTGATGCCGGCGTCGATGTCCGCCTCGGCCAGGGTCACCGCGGCCTCGATCGCGTCGGGCAGCTCGGCGTGCACGTGCACCCGGTCCTCCCCGAAGATCTCGTACGCGATCTCCGCCAGTTCCTCGGCGGGCAGCGCCCGCGGCGAGGAGTTGCGGGCGCAGACCAGCTCGTCGACGACGGGCTCCAGCAACTCCAGCACACCCTCGGCGTCCTTGTCGCCGAGCATGGCGACCACGGCCACCAGACGGCGGAACGAGAACTCCTCGGTCAGCGCCGCGACCGTCGCGGCCATGCCGTGCGGGTTGTGCGCCGCGTCGACCAGCACCGTCGGCGCGTTGCGCACCCGCTCCAGCCGGCCCGGCGACGAGCTGGACGCGAAGCCCTCGCGGACCAACTCCACCTCCAGCTGCCGGTCCTTGCCCGCGCCCAGGAACGCCTCGACCGCGGCGAGCGCCAGGGCGGCGTTCTGCGCCTGGTGCGCACCGTGCAGCGGCAGGAAGATCTCGTCGTACACCCCGCCCAGGCCCTGCAGCGTCAGCACCTGCCCGCCGAGCGCCAGGTTGCGCTCGATGACGCCGAACTCGCTGCCCTCCCGGGCGACGGTCGCGCCGACCTCGGCGCAGCGCTCCAGGATCGGCTCCATCGCCTCCTCCGGCTGCAGCGCGCAGATCAGCGTGGCTCCCTCGTGCACGATGCCCGACTTGGCCAGCGCGATGTCGGCGATCGTGTCGCCGAGCCACTCGGTGTGGTCCAGCCCGATCGGCGTGATCACCGCGACGCCGGCCTGGATCACGTTGGTCGCGTCCTCCGCGCCGCCGAGGCCGACCTCGACCACGGCCACGTCCACCGGCGCGTCGGCGAACGTCGCGAACGCCAGCGCGGTGGTCATGTCGAAGTAGGTCAGCGGCTCGTCGCTGCGCGCGTCGATCAGCTCGGCCAGCGGCCCGACCTCGGCGTACACCGCGGCGAAGCGCTCCTCGTCGACCGGCTGCCCGTCCAGGCTGATCCGCTCCCGGACCGTCTCCAGGTGCGGGCTGGTGTACCGGCCGGTGTGCAGCCCGTGCGCGCGCAGCAGGCTGTCGATCATGCGGGCGGTGGAGGTCTTGCCGTTGGTGCCGGTCAGATGGATCGACGGGTACGCCCGCTGCGGGCTGCCGAGCACGTCCAGCAGGTCCTCGATGCGGCCGAGGTCGAAGACCATCCGGGTGAAGCCGCGCCGGTCCAGCGCGGCCTCCACCTCGGCGTACGACATGTCCTGTCCGTCTTGAGCGGAAGAGCTCACGAATGTCACCCTAGCTGCGCGAGCGCGGCGTCGATGCGAGTCACGTCGGCTTCGGCCGTGGCGAGCCGCTCGCGCAGCTTCGCCACCACCTGCTCCGGAGCCTTGGCCAGGAATCCCTCGTTGCCCAGCTTCGCCGTGGCCTGCGAGATCTCCTTCTCGGCGGCGGCCCGGTCCTTGGTCAGGCGGGCCCGTTCGGCGGCCACGTCGATGCTGCCCCGGGTGTCCAGGGACACCGTCACCCCACCCGCGACCGCGACCGTGCCGGTGGCCGTGAAGCCGTCCCCGGGCACGTCCAGCCGGGCCAGGAAGCGCATCAGCGGCTCGTGCGCGGCGATGCCGGCCGCGGCCAGCCCGTCGAGCTGCGCGGCCACCCGCTGACCCGGCTTGAGGCCCTGATCGGCCCGGAAGCGGCGCACCTCGGTGACGACCCGCTGCAGCGTCTCCAGCTCGGCCTCGGCCGCGTCGTCGATCAGCGCCGGGTTCGCCGCCGGCCACGCCGCGACCATCACCGAGGCGTCGCCCTCGGCCTTGTTCAGCGCGCACCACAGCTCGTCGGTGACGAACGGGATGACCGGGTGCAGCAGGCGCAGCAGCTGGTCCAGCACGTGCCCGAGCACCCGGCGGGTGCGCTCGGCCGCGGCGGCGTCGTCGCCGGTCAGCACCGGCTTGGCCAGCTCCACGTACCAGTCGCAGACGTCGTCCCAGGCGAAGTGGAACAGGCTGTCGCAGACCTTCGCGAACTCGTAGTTCTCGAAGTACTCGTCGACCTCGGCGATGGTGTGCTGCAGCCGGGACAGAATCCAGCGGTCGATCGTCGACAGCTCGGTGGGCAGGTCGCCGTCGGTGTGCGCGCCGTTGATCAGGGCGAACCGGGTGGCGTTCCAGAGCTTGTTGCAGAAGTTGCGCGAGCCCTGGCACCACTCCTCGCTGACCGGCACGTCCGAGCCCGGGTTCGCGCCGCGGGCCAGGGTGAACCGGGTCGCGTCCGCGCCGAAGCGCTCGATCCAGTCCAGCGGGTCGACGACGTTGCCGAACGACTTGGACATCTTCTTGCCGTACTGGTCACGGACCATGCCGTGCAGCGCCACCACGTCGAACGGCTGCCTGCCGTCCATGGCATAGAGCCCGAACATCATCATCCGGGCGACCCAGAAGAACAGGATGTCGTAGCCGGTGACCAGCACGCTGGTCGGGTAGAACTTCGCCAGGTCGGCGGTCTGCTCGGGCCAGCCCAGCGTGGAGAACGGCCACAGCGCCGACGAGAACCACGTGTCGAGCACGTCCTCGTCCTGACGCCAGCCGTCACCGCTGGGCACCTCGTCGTCGGGGCCGACGCAGACGACCTCGCCGTCCGGGCCGTACCAGACCGGGATGCGGTGGCCCCACCACAGCTGGCGCGAGATGCACCAGTCGTGCATGTTGTCCACCCAGGCGAAGTAACGCTTCGACAGCTCCGCGGGCTCGATCTTGGTGCGGCCGTCGCGCACCGCGTCACCGGCCGCCTTGGCCAGCGGGCCGGTGCTGACGAACCACTGCAGCGACAGCCGCGGCTCGACCGTCGTCTTGCAGCGCGAGCAGTGCCCCACCGCGTGCACGTACGGGCGCTTCTCGGCCACGATCCGCCCCTGCTCGCGCAGCGCGGCGACCACGGCCGGGCGGGCCTCGTACCGGTCCAGGCCCAGGAACGGCCCGTGCACCGTGATGATCGCCCGCTCGTCCATCATCGTGATCGAGGGCAGGTTGTGCCGCTGGCCGATCTCGAAGTCGTTCGGGTCGTGCGCCGGGGTCACCTTCACGCAGCCGGTGCCGAACGCCGGGTCGACGTGCGCGTCGCCGACGATCGGGATGCGCCGCCCGGTCAGCGGCAGCTCGACCTCGGTGCCGATGAGGTGCTTGTAGCGCTCGTCGTCGGGGTGCACCGCCACCGCGGTGTCGCCGAGCATCGTCTCGGCCCGGGTGGTGGCGACCACGATCTCGTCGCTGTACCGGATGGAGACCAGCTCGCCCTCGTCGTCGCTGTGCTCCACCTCGATGTCGCTCAGCGCGGTCAGGCAGCGCGGGCACCAGTTGATGATGCGCTCGGCGCGGTAGATCAGGTCATCGTCGTACAGCTTCTTGAAGATGGTCTGCACGGCCCGCGACAGGCCCTCGTCCATGGTGAAACGCTCACGCGACCAGTCGACGGAGTCGCCGAGGCGGCGCATCTGCCCGAGGATCGCGCCACCGGACTCGGCCTTCCACTGCCACACCCGCTCGACGAACGTCTCGCGGCCCAGGTCGTGACGCGACAGACCCTCCGCGGCCAGCTTGCGCTCCACGACGTTCTGCGTGGCGATGCCCGCGTGGTCCATGCCCGGCAGCCACAGCGCCGCGAAGCCCTGCATGCGCTTGCGGCGGATCAGCGAGTCCTGAATGGTGTGATCGAGCGCGTGCCCCACGTGCAGCGAACCTGTCACGTTCGGCGGCGGGATCACGATGGCGAACGGCGGCTTGTCGCTCTTCGCGTCGGCGTCGAAGTGACCGGCGGCTACCCACTGCTCGTACCGCCGCTGCTCTACCTCGCCGGGCTGGTACGCGGCGGCAAGCTCGGACGAGGACGGGGCGCGCGGCTCGCGCGGCTGCTGGCTGTGTTCGGTCACCCGCCGATTCTACGAAGCTCCCTTGGGTCCACCGCTGGCAGGCTGCGGCTTGCTAGGCTCCGCGAGTCGGCGGAAGGTGGGCACATGTCAGAGCAGGACGCGAAGGTACGCCAGGAATCGGCGGCACCGGAAGCGGTGGAGATCCCCCAGTACGCCCGGCCAGCCGTGCGCCTGGTGCCCGGCCCCGACCCGGTCGAGCCCGAGGACTCCCCCGCCGCGCACAGCAAGCGCCGCCGCTGGACTCTCACCGCCATGGCCGTGCTCGGCGCGGGCGCGATCGCCGCCGCGTTCACGCTCGGCCCCACGCTGATCCGGATCACCCAGCAGAACGACGCGAAGCTCACCATGCCCGAGAAGATCGGCACGATGGTCCGCGACGACAGCCCCGCGGCCAAGGACACCGCCGGCTACCTGCTGACCGCGCTCGCTGCCGGCATCGAACTCGACGCCACGGCGACCGGCATCTACACCGACCCGGCCGAGGGCGCGGCGAAGAGCGTCATGGTCTTCGGCGGCACCACCACCATGTTCAGCCCCGAACGCGAACTCGACACGGTGCTCAAACTCATGGAGGACGAGACCGGCGGCGTCACCGGCCTCACCGACTACGACCCCGGCGACCTGGGCGGCGTCCTCAAATGCGGGGCCGCCGACGCCCCTGACGGCGTCATGGCCGTCTGCGGCTGGGCCGACCACGGCAGCCTCGCCCTGGCCCTGTTCCCCGGCCGCACCCCCACCGAAGCCGCCCCCCTCATGACCACCATCCGCACCACCACCCTCACCCGCCCCTGACCTTTCGTCGCGTTGATCATGAACTTATGGCACGGCTCGACGGCGTGTCGCTGCCATAACTTCATGATCGATCACGCGTGGCGGATGCCTTGCCGGGCCGCCCGAGGCGGGTAGCCCGGCAGGCGCGGGTCAGCCGAGGCGGTCGGTCCGGCCGGTCTCAAGGATCAGCTCGTAGGCGTTCATGCGTACCGGGTGGAGGGTCAGCAGCTCCGAAGCGAGCAGCTCGCCCGTCCGGGGGTGGAAGATCAGCAGGTGCTGCTGGCTGTGCTCGCGGTCGTCGAACGTGACAGCCAGCCCATCCCGCCCCGCCCGGTCGGTCACCTCACCACGCCAGCGGAAACCCTGCACGTCGGCGAGGACGCGTAGGATCTCGGCGCGGGTCCGCCGCGGTACGGCGTACCGGCCGAAGATTCTGCTGGTCTCTTTGCATGCGGGGCCGGCCCCCAGCTCGGTCTTGAGCATCCTGGCCAGCTCCCGCCCCGTCGAGGGCAGCGCCGCCGACTCGAACGGCGGCAGCGGGATCGCGTCGGCCGAGGCCGTCGCGGAGACCGGCAGGCGGCTCGCCCAGTAGTCACGCGATGCCTGGTCCGGATACTCCGGCACGCCCATGACGGTGGTCTGCCGCCCCGGCTCGCCGGGAGCCCACCAGACCTTCGTCTCCTGGGAGAAGGCGACCGAGAACCGGTCGTCGGGCGACGTCATCACCGGATCACCCCACACCTGCCTGCGGTGGTAGGTGTACCTGCCCGCGCTGCTCTCGTACGCCGCGTCGACCAGCCCGTCGGCCAGCGCTCGCAGCCGGGGCCCGGCCGCCTCGTCCGTGCCCGGCTGGTACGCCACCGGCACGAGCACCCGGCCCGCCCCCGTGCCGGACGGATCGGCGGGACCCGGCTCCACCTCGACAGGCCCGCCCGGCACCGTGATGACCGCCACGGCACCCGCCGCGAGTGTGATCGCCCCGGTCGCGAGGACCATTCGCCGCGGTAGGCGGACGGCGCTGCGCACGGCAGCCGGCGCGGTACTCGGCTCGGCGGTCGCCTCGGCCCAGGCGATCAGCTCGCTCGCCGAGAGGCGGGGCGGTTCCGCCGGCATACGGCGTGCCGGATCGGCAGGGCCGACCAGGGTACGGGTCCGCTGTACTCCGAACATCTCAAGTCCTTTCACGATCGGGCCAGCTTGCGATGTGCCACGGACGGGGTGAGCGGAGCGGACATGGCGGCGGTGAGCCGTCCGCGGGCACGGTGCAGCCGCACCGCCGCGGTCGTACGGCTGCAACCGAGCACCTGCGCCGCCTCGGCGACGGTCAGCTCCTCCCAGCCGATCAGGCGGAGGATCTCCTGGTCCAGGTCGGACAGCGAACGCATGGCAGCCCCGACGTCGGCCACCCCCACGGTCGCGTCGGCGCCTGCCGAGCCGGGCACCCGCAGGGCGTCCGCCTCGGTGATCGGCACCTGACGCCCGGCGGCCCGGCGGGCCCGCCACTGGTTGGCCAGCAGCCGTCGAGACACCCCGTACAACCAGGGCAGACAGTGTTCGGGCACCTCGTCGCGCCGACGCCAGGCGACCGCGAACACCTCCTGCGCGAGTTCGGCCGGTCCGTCCTCGTCGGCCAGGCGCCGCCGGCCGTACCGAAGGATCTGCTGGTAGTGGTCGTCGTAAATCTTGGTGAACCAGCCTTCGTCGCGGCCGGGCGGCGGGCCCATGCGAACTCCCTACTGCGATGGCGATTGTCACCCTGCTCTTGTGTCGGCGGCGGCTCGATGATTACCGGTGACATCTGGTACAGCGCGGCGACGGGGCACTCGTGCCACGGGTCGACGGAACAGCGCCGGTGATCAGCATCAGGCCACACGTCTGCTGGAGCTGCTACGCCCCTGATCCTGGATATGCAAAAGGGCCCCGTGGCATAGGGGCCCGAAAAGAGGTCCATGAACGCGTCAAGGCCCGACCGTGACGGTCGGGCCTTGAACAGCGATGTTTGTCCGGCGGTGTCCTACTCTCCCACAACGTCCCCGTTGCAGTACCATCGGCGCTGGAGGGCTTAGC
>NZ_JBEZDT010000055.1:0-47871 GCF_040648455.1 Catellatospora sp. NPDC049133 | reverse complement strand
AAACGCTCGGCTGGGACACCCCAGCCGAGCGTTTCACCAAACTGCTCAACACCACCAACTAACCAGCAGTGTTGCAACGACCACTGGAATCCACCCGCTCCGCGATGTAGAAGGTGCCCTTGTTAACGCTTCGGGTCTGTGACCAGCGGGTTCGTCCGCGGTTCGGGGCGGCGATGCGGCTCGGGCCCACCGCGGGGCCTGACCGGGCTCGCAGGGTAGGCCGCCTCGACTGCCACACCCGGCACGGCGTCTCTGCCCCCGAACGCAGATCTCCACCGCGCCGTCGCGGTGATCATGAAGTTGGGGCAGTGACACGCCGTCGAACCGTGCCATAAGTTCATGATCAACGCGGCGATGCGGGCGGTGGCGCGGTGGTGCGGTGGTGCGGTGGTGGGGCGGTGGGGCGGTGGGTGGGGTCAGCGGCGGAAGTGGGGGTGGGTGGCGGTGTCGCGGAAGGCTTCAAGGGGGGCCGGGTCGGGGCGGAGGGCGAATTCGCCGGCCGGGGTGCGGTTGTCGGGGTTGGACTCGAAGTAGAGGACGGCCTTGATCTGGGTGTTGCGGCGGAAGACCTCGGCGGCGTCGCGGAGCCAGGAGGCGCGCTGGCCGGCTGTCCAGGCGCGGGAGACGCCGTACTCGCCGATCATGATGGGGTGGGGGTGGGCGGCGGCCCAGCGGAGGAACGGTTCGAGCAGGTCGCCGAGGGGGGTCAGGTCGGAGCCGGCGTACACGTCGACGCAGGTCCAGTCGACCTGGTCGTCGCCGGGGTAGTAGTCCGGGGCGCGGCCGGAGGTGAAGCCCTCCTCGGTGGGGCACCAGACCCAGGACACGTTGTCCGCCCCCTCGTCCGCGAACAGGGCGCGGGTGTGCCGCCAGGCGGCGACGTACTCCTCCGGCGAGCCGACCTCGGCGGTCAGGTTGGGCCGGTCCATCTCCCAGCGCAGCCGCACCAGCACCGGCACGTCCAGCTCGCGCGCCTGCCGGGCGCGCTCGCGGATCTCGTCGTCGTGGTCGCCGAGGACGACCTCGGCGCTGGGCCCGCCGGTCCAGCTGAACATCAGCGTCGCCCCGGACTCCAGGAAAGTCCGGTCGGAGCTGGTGCCGAACTCCTCGCGCAGGCGGCGGTACGTGTTGACGACGTCGAGCCGCCGCCCCAGCTCCTGCTCGAACTCCACGACGCCGGTGACCCGGCCGGCCTGGGTGAGGCTGTCGGGGCGCACCCACGCGCCGAGCAGCGCGCCGGTCGCGGGCGCGGCGACCGGCCCGCCCGCCGCGGCGGGCGCGACGGGGGAGCCGGGCGGCGGGGACACCGCGATGCCGCGGTCCGCCGGGGGAGGGGAGCCGCACGTGGCGAGCATGGCCACGGTGGCCACCCCGGCGAGGATCCGCAGCGGGCGGGTCATGTCAGTCGACGGACCGGGTGCGGCGGGCGACGTACAGCACGTTCACGGCCCACTTGCCGCCCCAGCCGGTGCGGGCGACGACGTCGTCGACGAGCTTGGCCAGGGTGCGCAGCCCGCGCCGGCCGTACCAGCCCTGCGTGAACAGCGCGAAGCCGCGCTGCTCGACGATGGTGAAGCCGTGCCGGTCGAGCAGTTCGGCGACCTCGGTGTGGTCGAGTTCGGCGAACCAGGGCGAGCCGGTGTGCCGGGCGTGGCGCAGGTGGCGCAGCGAGTGCCGGTTGCCGTGGTTCTCCACCACGAGCAGGCCCGCGTCGTAGTTGGGCAGCACCTTCGCGGAGAAGGCGATGGCCCGCTCGCGCACGTCGTTGTCCACGTTGAGCAGCAGCCGGAAGATGGTGACCAGGGCCGGGATCTCGGTCGGCGTCGGGTCGGGCACCTCGCCCTCCGCGGCGACCAGGTGCAGCTCGGCGTACGCGCCGACCTCCTCGGCCTTGGCCAGCATCGCCGCGGACGTGTCGTAGCCGTGCGCGCCGCGGACCAGCCCGTGCAGGATGCGGATGGCCCGCCCGGTGCCGCAGGCGAAGTCGTGCTGCACGGGGCGGCGGTAGGGGAACGCCCGTTTCGCCAGGCGGCGCAGGTAGGCGCGTTGGCGCCGATTTATCGCCGAGGCGTAGCTGTCCGGGGCGTATACGACGTGCTCGTACTTCTCGACCGTCGCCTCGTCCTGGAAGATCTCGGTGTAGTCGGCGCGCATGCGGTTCGTGTTCCTTTTCTTCTCTGAGTGGTGCTGTCGGTGCTTCCGCTCCGCTAGCCCTGCGAAGCGGTCTTGACGGTGTTCCTGCGGCCGGGACGGGCGGCGGCGAGCAGTGCCGGGAGTCCCAGCCGGTCCTGGAAGCGGCGCAGCCCGCCGAAGTAGACCCCGGCGGCGAGCACCAGGGCCGCGCCCGCGCCCACCGGCTGGCTCGGCACGACCAGCCGCACCAGCCAGGGCACCACGCCGAAGCTGGTGGCGGCCAGTGCCATCGCGGTCCGCGTGCCGGAGCCGAAGGGGTGCAGCCGCATCGAGGTGGCGAGCTGGGCCAGCGGCAGCAGGTTGTTGACCGCGACCGCGGCGGCCAGGCCGATGGCGGCTCCGAGCACGCCGAGCCGGGGGATCGCGACCAGGTCGATGGCGACCATGGTGACCAGGGCCAGCAGCACGTTCATCAGGTTCCAGGTGGTGCGCCCGGCCATCGAGAGCACCATGTCGACCATGCCGCAGCCGGTGCTGATCAGCATCGCCGCGGCGAGCACCCGCACGGCCGGGGCGGCCGCGGTGTAGGTCGCGCCGAACAGCCCCAGGTACAGGTCGGCGTAGGTGGCCACGATGAGGTGCAGCGGCCAGCTGATCATCACGAGCCAGGCGGTGGCGGTCTGGTAGAGCCGCAGGGCGCCCGCCCGGTCGCCGACCGAGAGGGTCTCGGCCAGCCGGGGCTGCACCACCTGGGCGATGGAGCCGTTGGCGAGCTGTCCGAGCACGACGAAGCGACCGGCCACGGCGTACGCGGCAGCGGGGGCGAGCCCGGCCAGCCCGGCGACCATGAGCACGTCCACCCGCTGCAGCGCGGTCTGCGCGGCGTTGGCCAGTGCGCGGGGGGCGGTGTAGCGCCAGAACGCGGAGCCCACGGTGCGCCCCTCGATCCGGGCGGCGATCCGGTCGCGGCGGGTCAGCGTCGGCTCGTGGTGCCAGCGCCGCCACACCAGGAACCCGGCGATCGCGGCCCCCGGCACGTACGGCAGCACCCAGGCCAGCGCCCAGGTGGACGGCGGCGAGACGATGTCGGACAGGGCCAGCACGGCCAGCGAGCCCACGCACAGCAGCTGCGTGGCGGGCCGCATGATCTTTTCGAGCAGCACGGTCGGGCGCATCATGCGGTAGCCGCGGGTCGCCGCGAGCAGCGCTTCCGACAGCGCCGCCACCGGCAGGAACAGGGCAAGCATGGTGAGCGGGGCGGCGTACTCGGGCACGAAGCGCTCGGCGGACAGCCATACCGCGATGCCCAGCGCCAGGCCGAGCACCGCGACCGGGACCAGCCCGCTGCGCAGGCACGGACCGATCAGCTCGGGGCGGCCCTGGGCCCGGAGCCGGGCCGGCCAGTAGACCAGTGCTGTCGTCGTGCCCAGCCGCGCGATGCCGCCGACCAGCACGAACGCCGAGGTGGCGGCGAAGAAGGAACCCGCCGCGACCGGGCCCAGCCCGCGCGCGACGAGCCAGGTGACACCGACCCCGGCGACGGCGGCCAGCGCCGCGCCGGCGAGGTTGGCGACGCCACCCCGGGCCAGGCCGGCGGTGTCGCCGGAGCCGCCCGGCGGTGGCGGACCTGCGGAACCCGGCTGACCCGGCAGACCTGGCGGAACGTCGGCGAGCCCGACGCCGCCGCCGCGGGCCGCGCCGGTGTCGCCGCGTACCGCGCCGTTGCCGCTACCAGGGGCCGAGCCCCTGCTGCGGGCTCCGCCGCTGCCGCGCGCCGCGCCGGTGGCCGGTGCTGCTCGGCGCCCGCTCATGCGCGCCAGCTCGGGGTACGGCCCAGCCAGCCGGCCAGCTCGGCGTCATGCGGCGCGTAGTGGGCGGTCAGCTCGGCGCGCAGCCGGGCCGGCATCGGCGCGCTGCGCGGCCGGGCGTTGTGCTGCTCGAACTGCGGGTAGCTCAGCTGCGGCAGGTCGAGGAACGTCAGCACCTCGTCGTAGGTCGGGCGCGGGTCGCTGAAGAAACGTTCGCTCTCCACCACCAGGATCCGGTCGCGGCCCACCTGCTCGGCGAGGCGGCGCAGGTAGACGGCGTACTCGCCGCGCGAGCGGTAGCCGTGGTGCTGGTGCGAGAAGGAGTACGCGTGCTGGTCGGCCAGCAGCCGCTCGCGCTGCCCGCGCAGCCGGGCCGGTTCCAGTTCGAGCGCCTGCGCGAAGTCGGCGACCGTCTCGAAGCCCCGCGCGACCTCGTGCGCGTGCTGGGAGTAGGCGCGCTCGACCGGGTCGCGGACCAGCACGATCAGCTTGACGTCCGGCAGGTCGCGGGCGATGCGCGCACCCGCGTGCGGGTGGTACAGGTAGTACGGGCTGGACTCGAAGGTCTGCGGGCGTACGCCCAGTTCCCGCTCGATGCGGGCGGCGGTGCGCCGCAGCGGGAAGTGCCCCTGGTACCAGGCCCGGCCGCGGTGGTAGCTGGTGTCGAAGTAGTGCACACCTTTGTGCAGCACCGCTTTGAGCACGGCGGGGTGCGCGGCCAGCGCCCGGTAGAGCGAGGTGGTCCCGCACCGCTGACCGCCGCAGATCAGGAACGACGGCAGCATGCGCGCGCCCGAGGTCATCCAGCCGACCGAGCGGGAGCCGATGTGGACCACCCGCTTGACCGACTCGGGCACGTTCGACGTCTTCACTGGCTCTCCATGGGCGGGTTGGCGCGAGACCCGCTCCGGATCCCGCGCAGTCGCCGGGGCGGCGTCAGCTGCACGGGAACCGGAACGGGGTTCATCTAGAGGGACCGGACCTTGCGGATCAGCACGGGCAGCAGCCAGGTGCCGGTGACGCCGAGGCGGGCCCCGGCCTCGGCCTGGCGGTCGCTGAGGTACCGCGTGGCGAGGTCCACCAGGTACAGCAGCGCGACGATCTCGGCGCTGCCGGGCGCGACGTCGAACGGGGCGAGCAGCGCCGGCGCCTGCCGCACCGTGGACTCGACCGCGGTCTGCGCGTCCACCCCGTCCTGGATCTGGCGCTGCAGGTCGTGATGCACAGCGTCGAAGCCGAGCGGCACCCCGGGCGTGAACCGCTCCCAGTCCCAGATCAGCAGCGACTCGGCGACGTTGGCCATGTTCCACGGGGCCCAGTCGCCGTGCCACGCGCCGAAGCGCAGGTTCAACTCCGCGGCGTGCTCGACCAGCGCCCGCGCCGCCTCGAACAGCTGCGCCACCTCGGTCGCGGCCCGGCCCGAGCCCTCGGGGGTGTCGGCGACGAGCTGGCACAGGCGATTGCGCAGGTCCGCCCAGTACGGGCTGGTGGCCAGCCAGCCCTGGGTGAGCCCGCAGGCCCCGGCGACCTCGGCCATGGCGCGCTGCAGCCGGGCGGGCGACAGCGGCACCCGCGGCTCCCACACCGGCAGCGCCGACTGCACCAGCACCTGCATGCCCCGCCACTGGCCGGCGTGCAGGATGCTCGGCACCACGATCTCGGGCAGCTGCACGTGGGACAGCGCGGACAGGGCCGCGGTCTCGGCGCGCACGAGCCGCCGGGTGAGCGGCCCGACCCCGAACTTGGCGAAGCCGATGGTGCCGCCGCGCGGGTCGAGCAGCTGCAGGACCGGTTTGCGGTTGGCGCGCACCGGTCCGATGTGGATGCTGACCTGCAGTGGCGTGCCGAGCGCGGTGGACAGGAAGTGGTCGACGGTGTCGGTGCCGCCCTCCCGGGAGGTCAGCCGGACCCGGTCGCGCACCAGCGTGGACCAGGCGCCGGAGCGAAGCGCCATGGCGACCGCGTCGCGCTTGAGCCGGCCCAGCCGGCCCTGCGGCTCGGAGAACCGGCGCACCGCGGCGGCGGCGACCCGGCGGGAGCCCGCGGGCACCAGCAGCTTGCACCGCCGGGCGTCCGGGATCGCCAGGTACTCCACCACGCGGCGGCCCTCGGTGGCGGTGGAGCAGCCCGGGTAGAGCAGCTCCAGCACCTCGCGCAGGTACTGCCCGCGCAGCTGGGCGTCGCCGGTGTCCACTGCGGCCGTGCCGACCGCGGTCACGCGGGACCCCGGGTTGAACGCTCGCTGCTTGTCACGTCAGCTCCTCCGCTGGTGTCCGTTATGTCCCACGGACTCAACGGAGCTGGGCGCGATCTGGAAGCGGGAGTTGCGCCACAGCACCACATATCCGAGGAACGTGAAGGCCAGCGGCGTGACGAGCGAGTTGTACCAGAGCGCGGCGATGAACGAGCCCGCGATCGCGGCCGAGGCGGCCAGCCCGAGCGCGGAGCGGTCCCGGCGGAACCGCCACAGCGCGAGGCCGAAGAAGCCGAAGTAGGTCAGGGTGCCGGCCAGGCCGTGCGCGTACAGCAGCTGCCACAGCTGGCCGTTGCCGCCGACGGTGAAGTTGCCGCAGCGCTCGCACGCCGCCGACTCGCCGACCGCGATCGACTGCCGGCCGCCCTGGGTGCTGCGGGTCGAGCCGAAGCCGAGCACCGGTGACTCGGCCACGCCCGACACGGCCCGCTCGGTGAGGAACATGCGCACCCCGTTGGACTTGCCGTTGTCGAGGCGGCGCTCGATCACCCCGCCGAGCGGGGTGGTGGCCAGCGCGACGGCCAGCCCGGCCAGCACCACGCCGAGGGCGACCAGTGCTCGCAGCCGTCCCGCCAGCGCCTGGCGCACCGCGATGAAGACCGCCGTCGCGCCCAGGCCGATCCACAGCCCGCGGTTGAGCGAGTGCACGACGGGGATGACCGACACGGCGAGCACGCCGACGGCCAGCAGCCGGGTGCGGGGGCGGCTCGGGTAGGCGAACACCGCCGCCACGAACCACACCACCAGCAGGCAGAAGTTGTTGCCCCAGGTGTTGGTGTAACCCCAGGGCGCGGCGGGGCGCGGCAGCGGGTCGCCGACCAGGTCCATGATCTGTGCGGCGTACGGGTGGACCAGCGACTTCACGAAGCCCTTGCCGCGCACCCCGTCGGGCAGCAGCAGCTCCACCGGCGAGGTGAACTCGAAGTGCCCGGCGAACGTGCCGAGCAGCCCGCCGGCCACGGTCACCGCGAACATCCAGGCCAGCAGGTTCACCAGCCGCCGCTGCGGCAGCACGGCCGCCGACAGGTTGCCGGCGTACACCAGCAGCACCGTCAGGGCCAGGTGCTGGATCAGCTTGTAGACCGGGGCGGTGATCCTCTCGCCGAAGGTGGCCCCGACGGTGCCCGCCGGGTCCACGTCGAGCACGCCGAAGCCGACCACGGTCACCGCGCAGAACGCCAGCCACAGCCAGAACGCGGGTGGCAGCCGCACCGGCAGCCCCGACGCGTGCCGCCGGTAGAGCTGCCAGGCCATCGGCACGGCCATGATCGGGAAGATCAGCACGCCCAGGCCGAGCGCCCACCACAGCGGGTACAGGGCGAGCAGCGCGGTCAGCGGCCAGGCCGGTCCGAACAGCAGGCTGGGGCGGGCCGGTGCGGTGGTCGGCGCGGCGACCCCGTCCGGGGCACCGGCCCGGAGGGCCCAGGAGCCCGTCGGAGCGGCCGCTCGGTGTACATCCGGAGCGCAGCGGAGGATGGGTGACCGATTAAGGCCGCGGAGCGGGCTCCGCATGTCGATCATTGCCGATGTGCCTCGTCCAGCTCGGTCAGGGCCGAGGCGTCCAGCGGGGCCAGCATGATCGTCTGCTCGTCGGCGTGCGGCTTGTGGCCGTTGGCGGCCACTTCGACCGGCTCCTCGTCCTCGCTGAGCAGCGGACGCCCGGTCGGCTCGGCGGGCGTGGCCTGCTCGTCGGCGGTGGACGGGGTGCGGCGGGCCCGGTGCGGCAGCCGCGGCATCATCACGCCGCCCAGCAGGGGTGTGCCGACCCGGCGCAGCTGCTCGGCGGCGTCGGCGACCTCGGGGCGGCTGGTGCGCCGGGTCTCCACCGCGAGGATCGCGGCGTCGGCCAGGCTGGCCAGGCTCTGCGCGTCGGCGCTGGCCGACGTCGAGGGGGCCTCGACCACCAGGTAGTCGGCGTGGGCGCGCAGCGTGGCGATGATGTCGCGCAGCGCGTGCGACTGCAGCATGCCTGCCGCGGTGGCGGTGCCGCCGGTGGTGATGACATGCAACGAGGGGGTACGCGCCGCGCGCTGCGTCGCCTCGGCCAGGCTGACCCGGCCGGCGAGCACCTCGGACAGTCCCGGGGTCGGTGCGACGCCGACGAGCCGGGCCAGCGGCGCGGCCTCGGTCAGCGAGTCGGGCAGCTGCGCGCCGATGAGCACCACCTCGGCGCCGGTACGCGACAGCGCGGCGGCCAGGTTGGCGGCGACCAGCGTGGCGGCCGGGCCGCGGCTCGCCCCGGTGACCACGACGACCTGCTCGCCGGGGCGGAACGCGGCGACGACCTCGTTGCGCAGTCGGTTGAAGGCCCGCCCGCCGGGGCTGAACGGGGTGAAGACCTCCGTGCAGCCGGTTCCCTTGCCGGGCACTGCGCCGAGCACCGCCACGCCGCTGCGGACCAGGTCGCGCCCGGCGCGTACGCGCTTGTCCAGGCGCTCGCGCAGGGCCGCGACGCCGAGCCCGGCCAGCAGCCCGAGCAGCGCGCCCGCGGCATAGTTGACCGCCGCGGTCGGCTTCACCGGGCGGCCGGGCACGCGGGCCTCACGGATGACCGTGCCGGCGCTGACCGTCTCGGTGGCCAGCTGGTTCACCTTGTTGTTGAGCTGGTTGATCTGGGTCACCGTGGTGTCGCGCTGGCTGTCCAGGGTGGCGTAGTTCGAGCTCTTCGGGTTGGCGTCGGAGAGCTTGCCGTTGATCTTCGTGAGGTCCTCGGTGAGGTCCTTGATCTTGTCGCGCAGCGCGGCGGCCTGGCGCTCCAGCTCCGCCTTCGCGTTGCCCTCCCGGTTGGCCAGGTAGGACTGCGCGAACGCCTTGGCTCCGGCCTGCGCCTCCTCGGGCACCGACGCCGCGTAGTTGATCTGGAGGACCGCGGTGTTCGGCGGCACCTCGACCGAGACCGCGCCCGCGAGCACGTCCACGTCCTCGCGCTGGAGCACCTTGGCCGCCCCGGCGACCACGGCGGTCGAGCGCATGAGCTGCGCCTCGGTGTCCAGGTTGATCTCGTCGCGGGTGCGGCCGCCGGCCACGTTCGCGTCCAGCCCGGCCGGTCGCACCAGCACGGACGCCGTGGAGACGTACTCGCGTGGCAGTGATTCGTTGTACGCCGCACCGCCGGCGGTGCCGGCCAGGGTCAGCAGCACGGCGATCCACCAGTGACGGGCGATCAAACCCAGGTAGTCGCTCATGTCGTACGACGAGGGGGGAGGCCCGGCGTATGTCGCGTCCACGGCGTGTGGCCCTTCTCCGGCGTTGTTGCGTCCGGTGAGGTCAACGGTCCGGCGGTAACGACGTAACTAGGCATATCGGCCGATACATGTGCAATGACCGTTAGTGCTGGTGGGAGGCACTGTGTGGTGCCAAGTGCCAGTTAGCGCGTTCTTCGGCGAAAAGCTCGCAAACAAGACACAACGGTTATGATGCCCCAGAGGGTACGCAGAATCGGACAGAAATCTGAGTGCCCGCTTTCGGGGGAAGGGGCGACCTGATGAGCAGGACGCGTTTCGGCATCGCGGTCACCGTCACCATGTCCACGCTGGCCTCGGCGGTGCTGCTCGGCCTGGTGGCGGGACGGCTGTCCGCGCCGCCGACACGGGTCACCGTGTCCGAGGACTCGTACACGATGAGCACCGAGCCCGGCGTCACCGCCGGCAGCCGGCTGTACCTCACCGCGGGCGGGGTGGGCGGTGGCGCGGCGGTCAGCTACCTCAAGTTCGACGTCGAGCTGCCGGCCGGCCGCCAGCCGAAGAAGGTGTGGCTGTGGCTCGGCCGGCACAGCGGCCCGCTGCCCAAGTTGGTGGAGCTGACCACCGTTCCCGACACCCGCTGGCGGGAGGGCACCCTCACCGCCGAGACCGCGCCCCGGCTGGGCAGCGTGGTGGGCAGCGTCGCACCGGGCCGCTTCGACCGGGCGGTCGCCTTCGACGTGACCCGCGTCGTCCGCCGCTCCGGCCGGTACGCCTTCGCGATCACCGCACCCAGCAGCACCGAAGTCGCCCAGTTCGTGGCGGGCGAAGCCGGGGTGGACAGCACCACGACCGGCCCGCCGACCATCACCTTCGAGTGGAACGAGCCGGCCGCGCCGACCCTGCCGCCACCGGCCGACCAGCCCACGACGGCGCCGAGCCCGTCCGGGACGGGCACGCCCGAGCCGACCGTGACGCCGTGGCCGGGCACGACGTTCGACCCGAGCGCGACGGCCCTGCCGTCCGCCGCACCGGACCCGTCCACTCCGGCCGACCCGGCCACCGACCCCAGCCCGGTCCCGAGCGGCACCTTCGCGACCGACCCGGTCTACGAGCCCGAGCCGAGCCCGGCCGCCCCGAGCGACGAGCCGACCACCCCGGGCCAGCCCGGCGACCCCGACCCGTCGACCGCTCCCGACCCCGAACCCGGGACCGATCCCGGTCCGGGCACCGATCCCGGCCCCGGCCCCGAGCCGAGTGCCGAACCGGACCCGAGCACCGACCCGGGTCAGCAGCCCGCCCCCGACCCGGGCACCCAGCCCGGCGACCCGGGCACCGAACCTGGCCCCGGCACGGAACCTGGGCCTGGCACCGAGCCGAGCGCAGGGCCGGACCCCGGCACCGAGCCGAGTGCGGGCCCACAGCCTGGCACCGAGCCCACCGCGGGCCCGGACCCCGGCACGCAGCCGAGCCCCGATCCCGGCACGGAACCCGGTCCCGCGCCAGGTCCTGACCCGGGACCCGGGCAGCCCGATCCGGGCGCCGAACCCGGCCCGGAGCCCAGCCCCGGCGTCCCGCCGGTCGAGCCGACCGACCCGCCGGTCACCGAACCGAGCATGCCGCCGGTCATCGACCCGACCGAGCCGCCCGCGACCGAGCCGAGCACGCCACCGGCTACCGACCCGAGCACGCCGCCCGGCACCGACCCGAGCGTCCCGCCGGTCGTCGACCCGAGCACCCCGCCGGGGACCGATCCCAGCACGCCGCCGGGCACGGACCCGAGCGCACCGCCGTCGGCCGGCCCGACCGTGCCACCCGCGTCGCCGTCGCCGTCCACCGACCCGAACCTGCCGGTGGAGTGCGTGATCGGGCAGGCGCTGGTGCCGACCTGCGGAGCCCTCTGGGGCGTCGCGCCGGGCGCGCACACCTCGCAGAACCGCATCCAGGCGCTGTACGAGTTCGAGCGGCGCACCAACCGCCAGCAGGTCGTCTACCACGCGTACCACCGGGGCACCTCGCTGTTCCCCACCGCGGAGGAGCTGTCCATCACCAAGGATCCGCTGCACAAGCGGGTGCTGTTCCTCAACTGGAAGCCGCAGGGCGTCAGCTGGGCCGGCATCGCCCGCGGTGACGCCCGCACCGAGGCCTACCTGGACCGGCTGGCCGTGCACATCCGCGGCTCGCTGCGCGACCAGTTCTTCTTCACGATGAACCACGAGCCGGAGAACGACGTCATCTCGCGGCCGGGCAGCGGCATGACCGCGAAGGACTACGCCGCGGCGTACCGGCACGTGGTCACCGGGCTGCGCGCCCGCGGGGTGACCAACCTGGTCTCGGTGATGTGCTACATGGCTTTCGTGCCGTGGAACGTCAAGGACTGGTTCGAGGACCTGTACCCCGGCGACGACGTGGTGGACTGGGTCGCCTGGGACACCTACGCCTACAGCGACCCGGGCTACGGCTACGGCGACTTCGCGGAGATGATGAACCGCAAGTCGGGCAGCCGCAAGGACTGGCCGGGCTTCTACAACTGGGCCGCGACGTCCTTCCCGGACAAGCCGCTGATGCTGGGCGAGTGGGGCGTGTGGCACTCCCGCAACAACCCGCAGCACCAGGCCAGGTTCTTCGACTCGGCCCGGCTGCAGCTGGAGCTGTTCCCGCGGCTGAAGGCGCTGGTCTACTTCGAGTCGCCGAGCGCCGAGGAGGGCCGCAGCTCGATGATCGACATGACCTCGTCGGGGCTGTCCTCGTTCCAGCAGTTCAGCAAGCATCCGGCCTTCGACATCGTGACCGGCCCGGCCTACTGAGCCCGAAACGGCGGCCCGCCCTGGTGGCGGGCCGCCGTGCTGTTCAGCTGCGGGGGTTGATCCAGCCCTCTTCGCCCAGGAACACCAGCACGGTGTCCACGGCGTCGTCGATGGTGCCCTCCGAGGTGTCGAGCACCAGCTCGGCGTCGGTCGGCACCTCGTACGGGTCGTCGATGCCGGTCATCCCGGTGATCTGCCCGGCGCGGGCGCGGGCGTAGAGACCCTTGCGGTCGCGCTGCTCGCAGACCTCGATCGGGGTCGCCACGTGCACCAGCACGAAGTCGGCTCCGGCGGCGGTGGCCATGGCGCGGGCGTTGGCGCGGGCGCTGGCGTACGGCGCGATCGGGCAGCAGATGGCCATGCCGCCGTGCCGGGCCGTCTCAGCGGCGACCCAGCCGATGCGGCGGATGTTGAGGTCGCGGTCGGCCTTGCTGAAACCGAGCCCGGCGCTCAGCTCGCGGCGCACCACGTCGCCGTCGAGCACGGTCAGGCTGCGCTCGCCGGTCTCCAGCAGCGCGTCGGCGACGCCGCGGGCCACCGTGGACTTGCCGGAGCCGCTGAAGCCGGTGAAGAACAGGACCACGCCGCGCTGGCGGCGGGGCGGGCGGGCCTTGGACAGCTCCCGGGCCACCGCCGGGGGCGTGTGCCACTCCGGCAGCGGCAGGCCGTCGTCGAGCAGCCCGGCGATCTCCTCGTCGGTGAGCGCGATGCGTTCGAAGCGCTCGGGCACCTCGTCGCGGTCGCGCCACTGGCCGTCCCGGCTGTCGTAGACCAGCTCGCGCGGGATCAGCACGCGCGGGCCGCCGCCGGACATGGTGGTGGCCGTGCCGAGCAGGTGCGTGGCGCCGTACGCGGCGGCGACCCGGGCCCGGATCAGGGCGTCGGTGACCTCGTTGCCGCGGCTCGCCAGCGGGATCGCGACGATCACGGGTTCGTTCATCCGGTCCCGCGCGGCCAGCACGCAGCGCACCAGCGACTCGGAGGTCAAGCCGTCGGGGCCGGGCGCGCCGACCGGCACCAGCACGACGAGCTGCGCGTTGAGCTGGCGGGCGGCGTGGTTGAGCTGGGCCAGCTGCGGGCGGTGCAGCGGCCGGTCGGCGAAGTAGCCGAGCACCCGCTGCGCGGTCAGCTGCGCCCGGACGTGGTCGGTGGGCACCCGCAGCCGGTCGAACGGGGCCCGCCCGCCGTCGCCGTACCGGGTGACCGGCCCGGCGACGCCGCACCAGCCCTCGCGGGTCGGCCACACCTCGGCGACGTCGAGCCGGGCGACGGGAGCGCCCTCGGCGTCGGTCAGCACCAGCGGCGGGGCGTCGGCGACCTCGATGCCGTCCAGCATCCCGGCCGGCACCTCCAGTTTGACCTGCAGCGGCCAGGGGCGTCCGTCGACGAGCCGGGAGGTGGCGGCCACCGAGCGCAGGTCGTCGCGGCCGAGGAAACCGCCGAGCGGCGCGTATGCCCCGGCCAGCAGCAGTTCGAGGTCGGACAGCTCGGTCGGGTTGGGGGTCCACGTAGGGGCGCCGCGCAGCGCCTCGTCGCCGATCACCCGTTCGCTCCGCTCGCTCACGTCTGCTCCTGCCTCCCCAGCGCCGGCATCGCACGGCGACGCTCCACTGTTGCCCATGACCTCTGCCGGCTGACCGCCGCTGTCGCGGCGCGTCAAGCGACTCACCGTGTTCCGCAGGTGACAAGTGTGGCAGCAGTGCGCACCCCGGTCGAGTGCATCACGTCCATGATGAGATCGTGCCGCGGTTTCGGCGAAGTAACGCCCACCGATATGTCCGGTAGGCGTGACTTCGCCGAAACATTCGGTCCGTTCAGCCTGTGTTGCGCATCCCGGCGGCGATGCCGTTCACGGTCGTGAGCAGTGCCCGCTCCAGGGTCGGGTCGGTGGTCGGCGCGCGGCGGCTGCCCGGTGCGGTGGCCACCGCCCGGCCGGCCAGCCCGGCGTCCCGGTACTGGCGCAGCAGCGCCACCTGCAGGTGGTGCAGCGGCTCCAGGTAGGTGTCGCGCACCCCGAGCGTACGCCGCAGCACCGGCTGCGACTCCAGCAGAGCCGACTCACCGGTGATCGCGAGCACCTCGGCGACGCTGCGCTCGTACTCCTCCTCGATGCTGTCGAAGATGGGCAGCAGCGGTCCGGGGACCAGGGTCTGCACGTAGCCGCGGGCGATGGTGAGGTCGGTCTTGGCCAGCATCATCTCCACGTTGGACAGGAATGTCCCGAAGAAGTGCCAGCGCTCGAACATCTCCCGCAGGTCGTCGGCCAGACCAGCCTCGCGGGCGGCGCGCAGGCCGGTGCCGACGCCGAACCAGCCCGGCACGATCTGGCGGGACTGGGTCCAGCCGAACACCCACGGAATGGCGCGCAGGCCGCCCAGGCCCGCGCCGGAGTCGGGCCGCTTGGCCGGGCGGGAGCCGATGTTCAGCGCGCCCAGCAGCTCGGTCGGCGTCGCCGCCCAGAAGTACTCGGGCAGCTGCGGGTTCTCCACGAGCTCGCGATACTTCACGAAGGCCGCGTCGGAGACCACGGTCATCGAGCTGTCCCACTTGGCCAGCGCCTCGTCGGGCTGGCGCGGGGTGGTGTGCAGCAGCGTCGCCTGCAGCACCGCGGCCACGGTCAGCTCCAGGTTCTCCCGGGCCAGCGCGGGCAGCGTGTACTTGTCGGAGATGACCTCACCCTGCTCGGTGACCTTGATCGCGCCGTCGAGCGTGCCGTACGGCTGGGCCAGGATCGCCTCGTGGGTGGGGCCGCCGCCGCGGCCGACCGTGCCGCCCCGGCCGTGGAACAGCCGCAGCCGCACGCCGTGCTTGGCGGCGATGTCGCGCAGCGAGCGCTGCGCCTTGTGGATGGCCCACTGGCTGGTCGTGATGCCGGCCTCCTTGTTGGAGTCGGAGTAGCCCAGCATCACCTCCTGCACGTCGCCCCGCGCCCGCACCAGCGCCCGGTACGGTGCCAGGCTGAGCAGCTGGTCGAGGATCTCGCCACCGGCCCGCAGCTCGGCGACCGTCTCCAGCAGCGGCACGAACCCGATCGAGGCCCGCGGCGCGTGCGGGTCCACCAGGCCGGCTTCCCGGGCCAGCACGGCCGCCGCGAGCACGTCGTCCACCCCTCGCGTCATCGAGATGATGTACGACTCGACGACGTCCTCACCGAAGCGCTCCTGCGCGGTGCGGATCGTGCCGAACACGTCGTAGGTCTTGCGGGCCGAGTCGGTCAGCGGGCTGTCCACGCTCGACAGCGGCCGCCGCCCGGTCAGCTCCTTGGCCAGCAGCGCGATGCGCTCCGTGCGGCTCAGCGAGGCGTAGTTGGTGACCTCGCCGACCTGCGTGTAGAGCTGCGCCAGCACCGCGTGGTGCGCGTCGGCGTGCTCGCGCACGTCCATCGTCGCCAGGTGCAGGCCGAACGCGCTCACCGTGCGGATCACCGAGGCGAGCCGGCCCACCGCGGTGAGCTGCCCGGCGTTGCGGGCCAGCGAGGCGCGCATCAGCTCCAGGTCGGCGACCAGGTCGCGGGTGCCCCGGTAGTCGCGGCCGGGCACGTGCTCGGTGCCGCGGGCCAGCCGGGTCCGGGTGTTGGCGAGCTTCGCCCGGATGCAGCGGGCCTTGAGCCGGTACGGCTCCTCGGCGTTGACGCGGCGGAAGCGCTCGTCGACCTCGGCCAGCGCGTCCAGGTCCTTGGCCAGGCTGGCGGACAGGTCCAGGGACACCCCGCGCAGCCGGCGCGACACCGACACCTCGTTGATCAGTTCTTCGAGGGCGTGCTCGACCGCGCGGATGCCGTGCTCGTGCTGCAGCAGCAGCACGTCGCGGGTGACCGCCGGGGTGACGTACGGGTTGCCGTCGCGGTCGCCGCCGATCCAGGTGCCGAACGTCAGCGGGCGGGTGGTCGGGGCGGTGTCCACCCCGAGGCGCTTGAGGGTCTCGGCGAGGTCGTCGAGCACCTGCGGCGCGGCGTCGTCGTAGAGGTCGCGCAGGTAGTAGACGGCGTTGCGGGCCTCGTCGGTCGGGTCCGGCCGGTCCAGGCGCAGCTCGTCGGTCTGCCACAGGAGGTCCAGCAGCTCCGACAGGCGGCGGTCGTTGAGCGCGGTCTCGCCGTACAGGGCGGCCGCGGCGAACTCGCCGTCGAGCTGGTCGGCGACGCCGCGCAGCTTGGTCAGGATCGAGCGGCGGGCCGCCTCGGTCGGGTGCGCGGTGAACACCGGCCGGATCGCCAGCCGCCGGGCGGCCGCCGCGATCTCGCTGGCGGGCACGTTGCGCTCGGCGATCAGCTTGGCGGTGGAGTCCAGCCAGCCGCCGTGCACGGCGCGGCGGCGGCGCAGCTCCCGGGCCCGGTGCACCTGCTCGGTGATGTTCGCCAGGTGGAAGTACGTGGAGAAGGCTCGGGCCAGCAGGGTCGCCGTCGAGACGTCGAGGCCGCCGAGCTTCACGGCGGCGGTGTCGGCGTCGCTGCGTACCAACGCGCGTACCTCTTCGACCAGGTCGAGCAGGCCGCGGCCCTCCTGGCGGGCCAGGGTCTGGCCGAGCAGGCCGCCGAGGCGGCGGATGTCGGCCCGCAGCGCCGCGTCCGCGCCGTCCGGATCGCCGTCGACGTCCGGGTGATAGGTCAGCTCGCTCACCGCGCTGTTCCTTCCGTGGGTACGAAGGACGGCGCTGTCCTGCGGTGGATGCTACTGCCCGAGTGCCGGAAGCGGCGCTGTGACGCGGGCCATCCCACCATTCGCGATCATCTCCGCCCCACCCACAAGATCACCCGACTTGCCCGGCACCTGTGCGTATCTTGACGGCTCATCCGCCCAGGTGCCTGGCAAGTCGAACGATCAAGGACGCCCGGCGTGTCCGCTGGGCGGGACGCGCGGGCGGCTCAGGCGACGTGCACGCCCCAGCCGCCGGCGGAGTCGACGATCTGGCCGGTGATCCACTCGGCCTCCGGGGAGCACAGCCAGCCGACGAGTTTCGCGGTGTCGGCGGGGGTGCCCCAGCGCTTCGTCGGGAAGCGGTCGCGGACCCAGGCGTGGGTCTCCGGGTCGGCCCAGCCGGTGTCGTTCGGGCCCGGGTTGACCGCGTTCACGGTGACGCCGCGCCCGGCGAGCAGGACCGAGAAGTCCCGGGTCAGATATTCGATCGCGGCCTTGCTCGCGGCGTACGCCAGCTCGCCGGTCATCGGCCCGAGCCGCTGCCCGGAGGTGAACAGCACGATCCGGCCCGGCCGGGCGTCGTCGTGCGCGGCGGCGTACGCCTGGACCAGCAGC
The DNA here is from genome assembly GCF_040648455.1 of Catellatospora sp. NPDC049133. Taxonomy (NCBI): domain Bacteria; kingdom Bacillati; phylum Actinomycetota; class Actinomycetes; order Micromonosporales; family Micromonosporaceae; genus Catellatospora; species Catellatospora sp. NPDC049133. The sequence continues at coordinate 30,438 of NZ_JBEZDT010000055.1, read as the reverse complement.
ATGTTGGCCCGCACGTTGACGGTCAGGTGCCGGTCGATCTCGGCGGCCGCCAGCTCGCCCAGTGGCGTGGACGTCGAGTACGTGTGGCAGGACACCAGGGTGTCGAGTCCGCCGAACCGCTCGACGGCCGCCGCGACCAGCGCCTCCGGCCCGCCCGGGGCGGTCAGGTCGAACGGCTGCCAGTGCGCGCCGAGTTCGGCGGCCAGCGCGGCCGGATCGCCGCCCCGCAGCCCCTGCTCGGCGTCGTACGCCGGGTGGCCGGTGATCATGACGCGGTACCCGTCGGCCACCAGCCGCCGGGCCACCGCCGCGCCGATGTTGGCGGTCCGCCCGACGCCGGTGACCAGCGCGACGGGTCGATATGCAAGATCGTGAGTCATCGGATCAGACGATAGGGGCGCGCCGAAACCGGTGCAAGCCGGAAACATCCATAAGCACGTTATGTAGATGCGATCTACGTAGATGCCGTCTACATGACCGGCCGGGCGAGCAGGTGAGCGGACATTTCCGCAGGTCGGGAAGTGTACGGCAGCGTTTCCGCAGCGTATGGCAGTGGGTGCGCGGCGGTCCGGCAGCGCGATGCCGCACGATCGTCGTCGTCAACCGCCCCGACCGGTCGCCACCTGCGCAGACGGTTCGTAGGGCGATTTCCCCGTGCAAGAAAGAGGAACCCTCATGCGTCGTGCGCTCGCGGCCGTCTTCCTGGGCGGCGTGCTGCTCGCCACCACCGCCTGCGGCACCGAGGCGGAGCCGGAGGCCGCGGCCCCCGACTACTCGGCCAACACCAAGACCGTCTGCACCTCGCTGGAGGAGGTGCTCTCCGGCAAGACGCTGGAGAAGGAGACCACCGACGCGCTGGCCGTGGCGCTCAAGGACAAGAAGACCCAGGCCGCGATCGAGAAGGCCTCGATCGCGGTGATGAAGGACGTCTTCACCAACTGGGCGGCCGGCATCGAGGCCGAGGCGGCCAAGGCGGAGGACCCGCAGTTCAAGGCTGACATCAAGGGCTTCGCCGACGCGCTCAAGGCCGAGGTCGAGAAGATCAAGAAGCTGGACGACGCCGACAAGATCACCGACGGCGCCACTGTCACCGCCGCCGGCGAGAAGCTCGACAAGTACTGCGGCTGACGCCCACGCCCCTCGCCTGTCGCACGCGGCCGCCACAAGATCGATCGACTTGCCTGGCACCTGGGCGAATACCGTCCCAAGATTCACACAGGTGCCAGGCAAGTTCGACGATCAAGGAGGGGTCGGGCCGGGTTGCCCGCGCGTCAGGGGCGTAAACCGGTCGGCGGGCAGGAGTAGGCTCGACGACGAAACCCCGTACCTGCCTGGTTGCGGGGCTTTCGCCGTGGCTTGCCCATGGCCCGTGCGCACCGGGCGGGAAGGCGCTTACCCGTGAACCTCACCGGACTCCTCCAAGCGGCAACGGCCGATCCCGCGCTGGCCCGAGCCACCGACCTGGCCCGCACCGAACCACAGCTCGACCTGACCGCCCCGGCGTCGGCCCGGCCGTTCCTGGTGGCGAGCGCCGCCAAGCATCGCCCCGTGCTGGTGGTGACCGCGACCAGCCGCGAGGCCGAGGACCTGGCCGAGGCGCTGGGTGAGTTCCTCGACCCGGCCACGGTGGCGGTGTACCCGGCCTGGGAGACCCTGCCGCACGAGCGGTTGTCGCCGCGCTCGGACACCGTCGGGCGGCGGCTGGCCGTGCTGCGGCAACTCGCCCACCCCGAGGGCCGTCCGCTGCGGGTGCTCGTCGCGCCGGTGCGCAGCATGCTGCAGCCCCAGCTCAAGGGGCTCGGCGACCTGGAGCCGATCGACCTGGGCCAGGGCACGGTCGCGCCGCTGGACGAGCTGACGCACACGCTGCACGATCTCGCGTACGCCCGGGTGGATCTCGTCACCAAACGCGGCGAGTTCGCGGTGCGCGGCGGCATCCTCGACATCTTCCCGCCCACCGACGAGCACCCGTCCCGGGTCGAGTTCTGGGGCGACGAGGTGGAGGACATCCGCACCTTCGCCGTCGCCGACCAGCGCACCATCGCCAAGGTCGACCGGCTGTGGGCCCCGCCGTGCCGGGAGCTGCTGCTCACCCCGGACGTGCGGGAGCGCGCGGCACAGCTCGCCGCCGACCATCCGGCGCTGGAGGAGATGCTGACCAAGCTCGCCGAGGGCATCCCGGTCGAGGGCATGGAGTCGCTGTCCCCGGCGCTGCACCACGGCCGGGACTCGATGCAGCTGCTGCTGGACTGCGTGCCCGGAGACACCCTGGTGCTGCTGGCCGACCCTGAGCGCATCCGCACCCGGGCCCACGACCTGGTCCGCACCTCCGAGGAGTTCCTGGAGGCGAGCTGGGCCGCGGCGGCCGTCGGGGGCAAGGCCCCGATCGACCTGGGCGCCGCCGCCTTCAAGACCCTCGCCGAGGTACGCGGACACGCCGCCATGCTGGACCTGCCCTGGTGGACGACATCGCCGTTCGGCCTGGTCGCCACGGAGAAGGCGGCCGACGAGCCGTGGCTGGACACCCCCGAGGTCGAGGTCGCGCCGGACACCGGAGCCGTGCTGACCTGGTCGGCGACCCAGCCGACGGTGTACCACGGCGACACCGCGAAGGTGATCGCCGACGTGAAGGGCTGGCTGGCCGACGGCTGGCGGGTGGCGCTGGTCTTCGAGGGCCACGGCCCGGCGCAGCGCTCGGTCGAGGTGCTGCGCGACGCGGGCGTCGGCGCGGTGCTGGTCGAACAGATCGCCGACCTGCCGGACCCGGGGCAGGTCGTGGTGAGCTGCGGGCGGCTGCGGCTCGGCCTGGTCGACGAGGCCGCGAAGCTCGCCGTGCTGACCGGGGCGGAGATCTCCGGCGGGCGCGGCACGGGCACCCGCGAGCTGGGGCGCATGCCGTCCCGGCGGCGCAACACCATCGACCCGCTGGAACTGCGCGCGGGCGACTTCGTGGTGCACGAGCAGCACGGCATCGGCAAGTACGTCGAGCTGGTCCAGCGCAAGGTCAACGGCGCGGACCGCGAGTACCTGGTCATCGAGTACGCCGCCAGCAAGCGCAACCAGCCCGGCGACCGCCTGTTCGTGCCCACCGACGCCCTCGACCAGCTCTCCCGCTACGTCGGCGGGGAGCAGCCCACGCTGCACAAGATGGGCGGCGCGGACTGGCAGAAGGCCAAGGCGCGCGCCCGCAAGGCCGTGCGCGAGATCGCCGCGCAGCTCATCCAGCTCTACGCCGCCCGGCAGGCCGCGCCCGGCCACGCCTTCGGCCCGGACACCCCCTGGCAGCGCGAACTGGAGGACGCCTTCCCCTACCAGGAGACGCCCGACCAGCTCTCGGCCATCGAGGAGGTCAAGGCAGACATGGAGAAGTCGGCCCCGATGGACCGGCTGATCTGCGGCGACGTCGGCTACGGCAAGACCGAGATCGCGGTGCGGGCGGCGTTCAAGGCGGTGCAGGACGGCAAGCAGGTCGCCGTGCTGGTGCCGACGACGCTGCTGGCGCAGCAGCACTACAACACGTTCTCCGACCGGATGGCGCAGTTCCCGGTGGTGCTGCGGCAGCTGTCGCGCTTCGCGACCCCGAAGGAGGCCGAGGAGACGCTGAACATGGCCGCCGAGGGCCGCGCCGACATCATCATCGGCACCCACCGGCTGATCCAGAAGAGCACCCGGTTCAACCGGCTCGGCCTGGTCATCGTCGACGAGGAGCAGCGCTTCGGTGTCGAGCACAAGGAGCGCCTCAAGGAGATGCGCACCAACGTGGACATGCTGACCATGTCCGCGACGCCGATCCCGCGCACCCTGGAGATGTCGATCACCGGCATCCGGGAGATGTCCCAGATCACCACGCCGCCGGAGGAGCGCCACCCGGTGCTCACCTACGTCGGGGCGTACGACGACAAGCAGGTCGCCGCGGCGATCCACCGCGAGCTGCTGCGCGACGGCCAGGTGTTCTACCTGCACAACCGGGTCGAGACCATCGACAAGGCGGTGCGCCGCCTCCGGGAGCTGGTGCCCGAGGCGCGGGTCGTCGCCGCGCACGGGCAGATGGGCGAGGACGCCCTGGAGAAGGTGATGGTCGGCTTCTGGGAGAAGGAGTACGACGTCCTGGTCGCCACCACCATCATCGAGTCCGGCATCGACATCCCGAACGCGAACACGCTCATCCTGGAGCGGGCCGACCTGCTCGGCCTGGCCCAGCTGCACCAGATCCGGGGCCGGGTCGGCCGGGGCCGCGAGCGCGCGTACGCGTACTTCCTCTACCCGCCGGAGAAGCCGCTGACCGAGCAGGCGCACGAGCGGCTGGCCACCATCGCCCAGCACACCGAGCTGGGCGCGGGCATGTACGTGGCGATGAAGGACCTGGAGATCCGCGGCGCGGGCAACCTGCTCGGCGGCGAGCAGTCCGGGCACATCGAGGGCGTCGGCTTCGACCTGTACGTGCGTATGGTCGGCGAGGCGGTGCAGCAGTTCAAGGGCGGCGGCGCGGCGCAGGAGGAGGCCGCCGAGGTCAAGATCGACCTGCCGATCGACGCGCACCTGCCGCACGACTACATCGACTCCGAGCGGCTGCGCCTGGAGATCTACCGCAAGCTCGCCTCGGCCCGCGACGAGGCGGCGCTGCAGGAGGTCGTCGCCGAGCTGACCGACCGCTACGGCGAGCCGCCCGCCCCGGTGGCCAACCTGGTCGCGGTCGCCAAACTGCGGATGACCGCGCGGGCGTACGGCCTCACCGAGATCTCGCTGCAGGGCAAGCACGTGCGGTTCGGCCCGCTGGAACTGGCCGACTCCAAGCAGCTTCGGCTCAAGCGCTACCACCCCGACTCGGTCTACAAGACGGCGAACTCGCAGGTCAGCGTGCCCACGCCGATGAACCGCCGGGTCGGCGGCGAGCCGCTGCGCGACCAGGCGCTGCTGGACTGGTGCGCCCAGCTCCTGAAGGACGTGCTGGGCTGATGAGCGAGCGCAGCGAGCGAGTCACGGAGCCCAGGACGCACGGTGTCGACAAGCGGAGCGAGGAGACGCCGTGACCCGTCGGTGGACGGTCGTCGACACGCCCATCGGGCCGCTGAGCTGCGCGATCGACGACATCGGGCTGTGCTCGGTGCAGTTCGGCGCGCTGGAGGTCGCCCAGGACGTGGACCCGCTGCTCGACGACATCGCCGAGCAGCTGCGCGCGTACTTCGCGGGGGAGCTGGTGGAGTTCACGCTGCCCGTGTCGGTCCGCCGGGGCAGTGACTTCGAACGGGCGGTCTGGGCCGAGCTGTCCCGCATCCCGTACGGCGAGACGCACACGTACGGCCAGGTGGCGCGGGCGGTCGGCGAGCCCGACGCGGCCCGCGCGGTCGGCGTGGCCTGCAACCGCAACCCGGTCGCCGTGGTGGTCCCGTGCCACCGGGTGGTCGGCGCGGGCGGCAAGCTCGTCGGCTTCGGCGGCGGCCTGCCCGCCAAACGCCACCTCCTCGAACTCGAAGCCCGCGTCCGCATGGAACACGACTGGCTCGCCTGACCGCCTCCGCCCCTTGATCATCCGACTTGCCGGGCAGATGTGCGTATCTTGAGCACGCTTTCGCCCAGGTGCCAGGCAAGTCGAGCGATCAAGCACCGCCGCGCGGGCCCGGGACGCCGAAGGGGTGGCCCGGACACTGTCCGGGCCACCCCTTCGGGTGTGCGATGGGCGGGTCAGGCCCGCCGGCGGTTCGTGACGACGGCGATGGCGGCCCAGCCGAGGGCGAGGACGGCGAAGCCGTAGCCGAAGGCGGGGTAGTCGATCGGCGGGGCGCCGATGAAGAAGTCCTGCAGCCAGGTCGCGCCCGCGGTGGCCGCGGTGGCGACGGCCGCGCCGAAGACTGCGGCGACCAGGGCGATGCCGAGCCCGGACGAGCCCTTCGCGACGGCGACGCGCTCCGGGCCGGCCTGCTGCGGGATCAGCGACTTCCGGCCCCGCGAGGCGGTGAAGGCGAGGAAGACGATGTCGATCGCGATCGCGCCGGCCAGCAGCAGCAGCGGCGGGATGGACTTCGGGAAGCCCGTGCCGGCCAGCAGCCCCCAGACGACCAGGCGGTATGCCACGTACGAGCCGGCGATGGCGGTGGCGGTGAAACGCGCGCCGACGAGCGCGCGGGCGGCGACCAGCGTCAGCAGGGCCGCGCCGGTGATCCAGACCGGGTAGACCCAGGAGTCGACCGGGAGCGCGAAGCCCGTGACCGCGATCTCGTCGACCGGGCGGCCGATCTGGTCGGCGGCGAACTGCAGCAGGATCGGCTCGGCGGTGGGCGCGCCCGCCTTCCAGCTCTCCAGGGAGAGCACGCCGTACTCCTGGTGCTGGCTGGGGAACAGGACGTTCTCCAGGAAGAAGCCCCAGATGAAGGCGCTGATCACGGTGCGGGTGCGGCTCGGCGGGGTGGAGATCCAGTAGCCGCGGGCGACGCCGAGCAGCATGAACGCGGTGCCGATGTACAGCAGGGCGTGGCTGGGGCTCCAGGCGGTGATGTCCAGGCCGTTGATCCGGTGGTTCAGGATGTCGATCGGGATGGCGATCAGGAACGTCGCCGTGCCGCCGACCATCAGGCGCTTCGCGATCTTGTCGACGCCCACGTTGTGGTAGGCCTGGAACAGCACCAGGGCCACCACGACGACCGTGCCCGCGGTGTTCAGCAGGTGCGGCGGGGCCGCGTCGTCGCGCAGCCACTTGAAGTGCCACGACATGTCCCAGGTCGAGCCCAGCATCTTCAGCGCGAAGGCGACCAGCCAGAGCCGGTAGACGGCGGCGACCACCGCGGGGCCCTGGCCTGCGTCGGGCCCGCTGCGGGCCAGGCCCACCCAGCCCGAGGTGGTACGAGGAAGCGTCTGCGTCGTCACGGCCGGAATTCTGCCGTGTCGGAGGGGGTCTACGCGCCCTCCGAACACCTGAATCCACCCTGAGATCTCCCGGAGTCGCCGTTCGTGAGAGAGTGGCGGCGTAAGCGCCTGTCACTGGAGGATTCCGTGCGCCGTCTGACCGCCGCGGCCGGCATCGCCGTCGCCCTGCTGGCCCTGACCGCCTGCCGGTCGAATCCGAGCGTCGCCGCGTACGTGGGGAACACCACGTTCACCGAGGAGCAGGTGACGCAGCTGATCGATGAGGTCAAGAAGATCCCGAACATCGATCCGCAGGCCGTGCCCGACCGCTACCAGGTCGTGCAGATGCTGGTGCTCGACGAGGTCTGCAAGCGCGCCGCCGCCGATCTGAAGGCGACCCTGCCGCCCGTGCAGACCCAGCCGGGGCAGCCCGCGCTGGCCGGTGTGCAGCAGAGCCTGCAGAACTGCCGCGAGAACCTGCCGGTCAAGGGCGTCCAGCCGACCCCGGCGGAGCTGCGCGAGGTCTACGACAACGGCGTGGCGGTGGGCGCGATCAACGCCACCGACCCGGCGAACAGCTTCGACAAGGTCGCCCCGCAGCTGGCCCAGAGCGGTGAGCTGGGCGACGCGCTGGCCAAGCGCAACGTGCTGAAGGACACCGCGGAGGCCATGAACGTCTCGGTCAACCCGCGCTACCGCCCGATGAACTTCGCCGTGCTGAGCTTCAACCAGGGCCCGGCGCTCAGCCTCGGCCTCGGCCAGCCGGCCGACGCGGTCGAGGACGCGGTGGTCCCGGCGGACACGGCAGCCCAGCCCCAGCCCCAGCAGTGACGGCGGACCGCCGGATCATCCTGCTCGTCACGTCCCCGCGGATGCCCGCGGGGCTGCTCACCGCGGCCGCGTGGGACGTGGTGCGGGCGTTTCCGGTGCTGACCGGTGCAGAGAACGAGCACACGGCCGCCCTGCGCGCCGCGGGTGCGGCGGTGAGCGTGGTGCCGGACGCGACCGCGGCGACGCTGCTCGACGCTGCGCAGCCGGTGGCCGTGTGGCTGGCCGGGCCGGGCGGCGACGAGTTCCTCGCCCGCGAACTCGGCCTGCGGCTGGCCCGCGAACCCGGCCTCGCCGAGCTGGAGCTGATGTACGGCTCCTGGGACCCGCCCGGCGCGCGTCTGCTCGACGCGGTGGCGGTCACCGACCGGCTGCAGAGCAGCGACCCGTGGCGGCGCGAACAGACCCACCGCACCCTGGCGAAATACCTGCTGGAAGAGGCGTACGAGGCCTACGACGCGATCGTCGCCGGGGACCACGCGGCGGTGCGCGACGAGATGGGCGACGTGCTGCTGCAGGTGCTGTTCCATGCCCAGCTCGCCCAGGAGCTGCCCGAGGACGAGCGCTGGAACGTCGACGACGTGGCCGGTGACTTCGTGGCCAAGATGATCCGCCGCAATCCGCACGTGTTCGCGGACACCCCGGCCGAGGACATCGAGGAGATCATCGCCACCTGGGAGCGCGTCAAGGCCGAGGAGAAGGGCGGCAAGCGTGCCCCGCTTGACGGGGTGACCTGGTCACTGCCCTCGCTGACGCTGGCCGCCAAGCTGCTCTCCCGGGCCCGCCGCCACGGCCTGCCCGAACCCGCGCCGTCCGACACCCTCGGCGGCCGCCTGCTCGCCCTGGTCGCCGCCGCCGGCGAGGACGCCGACGCCGAAGCCGCCCTCCGCGAGGAACTGCACCACTACGCCGACGCGGTCACCCCCTGACCCCTTGATCGTCCGACTTGCCCGGCAAGTGGGCGAATGGGCGGTCGAGATACGCACAGGTGCCTGGCAAGTCGAGCGGTCGCGGGGGCGGCGGGTACGTTGAGGCGATGACGCTGGAGTTCGCACCGCTGGCGGAGCACATCGCCGACGCCCTGCTGGAGTCGTCGCCCGAGCTGGCCGCCTCGGCCGGTGACCACCGCTTCGACGACCGCCTGCCGGACCTGTCGCCCGACGGCACCACCGCCGACATCGGCATGCTGCGTGACGCGGCCGACGCGCTGTCGCAGGTGGACGCGGACTCACTCGACGACGAGGAGCGGGTCGACCACGCCATCCTCAGCTCGCTGGTGGACCGGCAGCTGTTCGAGCTGACCGAGGTGCGCTCGCACCAGTGGAACCCGCTGCGGCACAACCCGGGCGCGCTGCTGCACGCGCTGATGGCCCGCCCGTTCGCGCCGGTGGAGCAGCGCCTGCACGCGCTCGCGGGCCGGCTGCTCCAGGTGCCCGACGCGCTGGCCACGGCGCGTACGGTGCTGCGCGACGCGCCCCGGATCCACCTGGAGACGGCGGCCGGCCAGTTCGCCGGCACCGCCGCGCTGGTGCGCGAGGAGCTGCCGCGGCTGCTGCTGCAGGAGCCGGGACTGGCCGAGCAGATGCAGCTCGTCGCTGCGGAGGCGGTGCTGGCGCTGGACGACTTCGCCGCCTGGTGCGCCACGCAGGCCGAGCGCGGCGAGGGCCGGGACCCGCGGCTGGGCCGCCGGCTCTGGGAGGCCAAGCTGTGGCACACCCTGGACACCGAGCTGGGCGCCGCGGAGGTGCTCAAGCGGGCGCAGGACAACGTGGAGCGGGTCACCGCCGAGCTGCGTGAGGTCGCCGTCGAGCTGGTCGGCGGCAAGGCCGACGACGAGACGGTGCGCCGGGCCCTGGACCTGATCGCCGCCGAGCACCCGGACAACGACTCGATCGTCGGGCTGGCCTACCACGCGGTCGAGGAGACCACCGCGTTCGTACGCGAGCACGACCTCATCACCCTCATCGACGACCCGCTGGTCATCGAGGAGATGCCCGAGTTCTCCCGGGGCGTGGCGGTGGCCTACTGCGACCCGCCGGGCGCGCTGGAGACGGCGGTGGTGCCCACGTTCTACTGCATCGCGCCGACCCCGGCGGGCTGGCCCGCGCAGCGGGTCGAGTCGTTCTACCGCGAGTACAACGACCACGCCATCCGCAACCTGACCGTGCACGAGGCCATGCCGGGGCACTTCCTGCAGCTGGCGCACGCCCGCCGCTACCGGGGCAGCACCCGGGTGCGGGCGCTGGGCCGCTCCGGCACGTTCATCGAGGGCTGGGCCGTCTACGCGGAGCAGGCGATGGTCGAACGCGGCTTCGGCGGCCTGCCGGTGCGCGCCACCCAGCTGAAGATGCAGCTGCGGTCGAGCATCAACGCCATCCTCGACCAGCTCGTGCACTGCGAGGACCTCAGTGAGGCCGACGGCATGGCGCTCATGCTGGACCGCGGCTTCCAGGAGGAGGGCGAGGCGGCCGGCAAGTGGCGGCGCTCGCTGCTGTCCTCGACACAGCTGTCGACGTACTTCGTGGGCTGGGCGGAGGTCGCCGAGATCGCGAGGCTACGACCGGCCGGTGTCACGGCGCGTGAATGGCACGATCGCATGCTGTCGTACGGCTCGCCCGCCCCTCGCCACCTGCGCACTCTTCTCGGTCTGTGAGGGTTTGCGCGGCGGCGGGGCGATGGGGGAGGCTGTCGCCCATGCGAAATACGGTCGGCATGCCGCGTACCCCGCGACTCTCCGTATTTCGGCGTGCGGCCATCGCGTCCCTGCTGGGGGCGCTGCTCGCGCTCACCGGCTGCCAGGCCATCACCGACGACGGCGTCGCGCCCGACCGCGCCCGGCTGCTCGGCGACCTGGCGGCGCAGCTGCAGCGCGCCTCGCAGCGCCCGTACCACGCGGAGTATCTGCTGGCCGGCGGCGTGCGCGGCGAGATCTCGCAGCAGACCAAGCCCGCGCGGGAGGTGTACGCCTACCCGGGCGGCCGCCTGCTGGTCGACCCGAACGGGCAGACGTCCTGCGTGACCGCGGTGCGCCCGGCGCGCTGCCAGATCCGCGCGCTGCCCGCCCCCGGGCCGGCCGCGCTCACCGGTTACAGCGAGGTGACCCGGCACGGGCTGGTCACCGCGCCGATCGTCGCCGACCTGCTGCAGGCCGCACAGCTGCAGTCCCAGGCCGACGTGGAGGCGCACGACGTCACCCTGGCCGGCCAGCAGGCGACCTGCCTGGAGGTGTCCGGGCTGACCGACGCCGAGGCGGGCGGGTTCACCGTCTGCGTGACCGCCGCCGGGGTGCTGGCCAGCTTCGCGGGCGTGGTCGGCGGGGTGGTCATCGACCAGGCGCTGACCCGGGTCTCCACGTCGCCCCCGGCGGAGGTCTTCGCGCTGCCCGAGGGAGCGCGGGTGGTGGACCACCGGCCGAAGAGCCCGGCGCCGTGACGGCTCGATAGGCTGCCAGGGTACGCACCGGCCGCTCCGGCCAGGGGATGTCATTGCCGACGACCACGCCAGTGAGCGCACATGAACGAGGGAGCACACGTGGCCACCATTGAAGGCTTCGTAGCCCGGGAGATCCTCGACTCCCGCGGCAATCCGACCGTCGAGGTCGAGGTCGGTCTCGACGACGGCACCATCGCCCGCGCCGCGGTGCCCTCCGGCGCCTCCACCGGCGCCTACGAGGCGCTGGAGCTGCGTGACGGCGACAAGAGCCGCTACCTGGGCAAGGGCGTCGAGAAGGCCGTCGCCAACATCGAAGACCAGATCATCGACCAGCTGATCGGGTACGAGGCCAGCGAGCAGCGCCTCATCGACGCCAAGATGCTGGAGCTGGACGGCACCCCGGACAAGTCCGTGCTGGGCGCGAACGCGATCCTGGGCGTCTCGCTCGCGATCGCGAAGGCCGCCGCGAAGAGCGCGGAGCTGAGCCTGTTCCGCTACCTGGGCGGCCCGAACGCGCACCTGCTGCCGGTGCCGATGATGAACATCATGAACGGCGGCGCGCACGCCGACTCCAACGTGGACATCCAGGAGTTCATGATCGCGCCGATCGGCGCGCCGAACTTCCGCGAGGCGCTGCGTTCCGGGGCCGAGGTGTACCACGCGCTCAAGAGCGTGCTGAAGAAGAAGGGCCTGTCCACCGGCCTGGGCGACGAGGGCGGCTTCGCGCCGAACCTGCCGACCAACGCCGCGGCGCTGGACCTGATCGCGGAGGCCGTGCAGGCCGCCGGCTACACCCTGGGCAGCGACATCGTGCTGGCGCTGGACGTGGCCGCGACCGAGTTCTTCGACAACGACGTGTACACCTTCGAGGGTGTCGCGAAGTCGCGCGAGGAGATGATCGCGTACTACGCCAAGCTGGCCGAGTCGTACCCGATCGTGTCGATCGAGGACCCGCTGGCCGAGGACGACTGGGCCGGCTGGAGCGCGATGACCGCCCAGCTCGGCGGCAAGATCCAGATCGTCGGTGACGACCTGTTCGTCACCAACCCGACCCGCATCGCCCGCGGCATCGCCGAGAGCGCGGCCAACGCGGTGCTGGTCAAGGTGAACCAGATCGGCTCGCTGACCGAGACGTTCGACGCCGTCGAGCTGGCGCACCGCAACGGCTTCCGCACCATGATGAGCCACCGCTCGGGCGAGACCGAGGACACCACCATCGCCGACCTCGCCGTCGCGATGGGCTGCGGCCAGATCAAGACCGGCGCGCCGGCCCGCTCGGACCGCGTCGCCAAGTACAACCAGCTGCTGCGTATCGAGGAGGAGCTGGCCGACGCGGCCCGCTACGCCGGCGCTGCGGCATTCCCGCGGTTCACCGCGGGAAAGTGACTACGGCCGCGTCACACCGCCGGAAAGTAAGCGAACTTAAGCAACCGCGCGGGTCCGTGACGCTGTTGCGGCACAGGGCCTAGCATGTGATCGAAGCTCCTTTCATGCCCACGCCGGACGTGGAAGGAGCTTCGATCATCGCGCAGGGGGGAGGGGTGATGCAGCGGCGACAGCCTGGAGGGCAGGGGCCGGTGCGCCGCCCCCAGGGCGGCGCCCGAGGCAGCGCCCGCGGCACCGCCTCCGTCCGCACCCGTGAGGGCGAGCGTTCACAGAGCCGTCCCGCCGCCGCCCGCCGCGCCGCCGCCGCCGGAGCGGCCAAGCGCACCAGCGCCCCGAACCCGCACGGCCTCACCGGCCGGGCCACCGCGCTGCTGGTGATCCTCGCGGCGCTGGCGCTGGGCTACGCCTACCCGGTGCGCGTCTACCTCACCCAGCTCGCCGAGATCGAGGCGATGCGGCAGTCGCAGCTGGAGCAGCAGGAGCGCATCGCCGGGCTGGAGCGGCAGGCCGAGAAGTGGAAGGACGACGAGTACATCAAGGCTCAGGTCCGCCGCCGCTTCTTCTGGGTCTCCCCGGGGCAGACCCCGCTGATCCCGATCTGGGACCCGGACGGCAGGACCGACCAGGACCAGACCCCGAAACCGCCGCCGCCCGCCGAGCCCGACAGCTGGTACGGCAAGCTCTGGACCCGTCTGGACCCGGAGCCGGAGCAGAAGAACTAGGAGCACCCATGGATCGCGACCTCGTGCCGGCGCCGACGCGGCAGGAGGCGACCGAGTCCGATCTCGCCGCGGTCCGCGCCCAGCTCGGCCGCCCCACGCGCGGCACCCGGGCGGTGGCGCACCGCTGCCCGTGCGGCAAACCCGACGTGGTGGAGACGGTGCCCCGGCTGCCCGACGGCACTCCCTTCCCGACGCTGTTCTACCTGACCTGCCCGCGGGCGACCGCGGAGTGCAGCCGCCTGGAGTCGGCCGGGCTGATGAAGGAGATGAACGAGCAGCTGCGCACCGATCCGGAGCTGCGCGCGGCCTACCTGAAGGCGCACGAGGACTACCTGACCCGCCGCGAGGCGATCGGGAACGTGCCGGAGATCGAGAACGTCTCCGCGGGCGGCATGCCCGACCGGGTCAAGTGCCTGCACGTGCACCTGGGCCACGCGCTGGCCGCCGGTCCGGGCGTGAACCCGTTCGGCGACGAGGTGATCGACCTGGTCGAGCCCTGGTGGACGGCGGGTCCCTGCGTTGAGTGAGCTGACCGTACGCAAGGCCCGCACCGCCGACGTGCGCGGCATCCGCCGCCTGATCGACACGTACAGCGGTGAGCGCCGCCTGCTGAGCAAGGCCACCGTCGCGATATACGAGGACGTGCCGGAGTTCCGGGTGGCCGTCGACGACGACGGCGGGGTCGTCGGCTGCGGCGCGCTGCACGTGCTCTGGGAGGACCTCGCCGAGATCCGCACCGTCGCCGTGGACGCGACCTGGCGTGGCCGCCGCGTCGGCCACCAGATCGTCGAAGCCCTCCTCGAAGACGCCCGCGAACTCGGCGTACGCCGCGTCTTCGTGCTGACCTTCGAAACCCGCTTCTTCGCCTCCTTCGGCTTCACCGAAATCGACGGCGCCCCCGTCCCCCCACCCGTCTACGAGCAGCTCCTCCGCTCCTACGACGAAGGCGTAGCCGAATTCCTCGGCCTGGAACGCGTCAAGCCCAACACCCTCGGCAACACCCGCATGCTCCTCCACCTGTGAAAGGAAGGGCACCTTCTTATCGCTATGCGTAGAGGAAGGGCACCTTCTTAACGCCTGTAGGGTGGTGACGTGGGAGATGCCGTCGCCGCGATCGACTGTGGCACCAACTCGATCCGCCTGCTGATCACCGAGAACGGCCACGACGTCGAGCGCCTGATGCGCATCGTGCGCCTGGGCGCGGGCGTGGACCGCACCGGCCGCCTCGACCCGGCCGCGATCGAGCGCACCCGCGTCGCGCTGACGGAGTATCGCGGGCTCATCGAGTCGCACGGGGTGAGCCGCGTCCGCATGGTCGCCACCAGCGCCACCCGCGACGCGGCGAACGCGGCGGACTTCCACGACATGGTGCGCGCCACGCTCGGGCAGCCCGCCGAGGTCATCACCGGCACCGAGGAGGCCGCGCTGTCCTTCGGGGGCGCGGTCACCGGGCTGGACGGCAGCGGCCCCTACCTGGTGGTGGACATCGGCGGCGGCTCGACCGAGTTCGTCCGGGGCCACCGTGCGGTGGACAGCTCGATCAGCATGGACATCGGCTGCGTACGCATGACCGAACGCCACCTGCCCGCCGACCCGCCCACTCCCGCGCAGCTCGATGCCGCCACCGCCGACATCGACGCCGCGGTGGCGCGGGCGCTGGCCCACGTCGGCACCGGCCCGGCCACGCTGGTCGGGGTGGCGGGCACGGTCACCACGCTGGCCGGTATCGCGCTGGGCCTGGACCACTACGACCCCGCCCGGATCCACCACTCGGTGCTGCCCGCCGCGGCGATCGAGCGGCTGGCCGCGGAGCTGTCCGCGATGGACCACGACACGCGTGCGGCGATCCCGGTGATGCACCCGGGCCGGGTGGACGTGATCATCGCGGGCGGGCTGATCCTGCGGGAGATCATGCGGCAGACCGGCTTCGCCGAGATCGTGGTCTCCGAACACGACATCCTCGACGGCATCGCCGCCTCCATCAGCGGCTGAACAGCACATTACGCGCCACGGGGTAGTCCGCTGCTTGCGGTACTGTGCATAGCGAACTACTGTGCTCAGCGTGGATACCACCCAACTGCTCAAGGGGGTCCTCGACCTGGCCGTGCTCGCCGTGCTGCGCGACGACGACGGCTACGGGTACGACATCCTCCGCCGCCTGCGCACCGCCGGGCTGACCGAGATCGGTGACGCCTCGGTCTACGGCACCCTGCGTCGGCTGTTCGCGGCCGGCTACCTCACCACGTACGTGGTGCCCTCCGAGGAGGGCCCGCACCGCAAGTACTACGCGCTCAACGCGGCCGGCCGCACCCAGCTCAAACAGGGCGGCGACGTGTGGCGCGAATTCGCCTCCACGATGAACACCCTGCTGAGGGAGTCGGCATGAACGAGCACCGCGAGCGAATCATGGGTCCGGGTCATGCCGGCGACGAGCGAAGCGAGGAACGGGCATGAGCGTCGAGATCGCACAGTATGCCGCGCAGGTCGGCGCGGCCCTGGCCGACCTGCCCGAGCAGGCGCGCAACGACCTGCTGGAGGACCTGCCGGCGCACCTGGCCGAGGTGGCGGCGGAGATCGAGGCCGAGGGCGGCGGTGTGACGCTGACCGAGCGGCTCGGGCCGCCGAGCGTGTACGCCGCCGAGCTGCGTGCCACGCTGGGACACACGGGGGGTCCCAGCCGGAGGTTCGCCTGGGCCGGGCGGGCGGCGTCCCGGGCGCGGACGCGCTGGGCGGGGCTGGACCGCCGGCTGGGCCCGGTCATCGGGTACCAGCGCCTCGGCGAGTTCCTGGCCCTGCTGCGCCCCGCCTGGTGGGTGGTGCGCGGCTGGCTGGCCGCGATGCTGGTGGCGCAGCTGTGGCGCGACGGCGACGGGCTGGGCCTGCTGCCCCGCTTCGAGGGCAGCACCGTGCTCGGCCTGCTGGTGCTGGCTGCTTTCGTGGTCGGCTCGATCTGGCTCGGCCGGCGTACCGCGGCGGCCCCGCCGACCCGTCGCCGGGACCGGGTGGCGCTGGGCGCGGCGACGGCGGTGGTGGCCGTGTTCGGCCTGGGACTGTGGGTCGCGGCGGACGACCGGCTGGTGGGTTCGTCCTGGCAGGAGTCGACGCCGACATCCTGGGTGGGCGACCCGTATCAGCAGGTCAACGACGTCTTCGTGCTGGGCCCGGACGGGCAGATCATCCAGGGCGCGCGCCTGGTGGACCAGGACGGCAGCCCGGTCGTGCTCGGATACTGCGCGCGGCGTTTCGGCTGGGAGGGCCCCGGTGGGGGCGGGCGGGGCTGGGAGTGGCGGGTCGTCTACCCGTCCTGCCCCGACCTCACCGCGCCGCAGCTGCCCTGGGTGGCCGTGTCGCCGGAGCCGGTGCCGTGGCAGACGCCGGGCTCCGGCACCCCGTCGACCGGACCGTCGCCGTCGGGCACGCCGTCCCCGAGCGGCTCCGCGGCGACCCCCGCGGCCACCCCGTCGGGAACGCCCGCACCGCGGCCGAGCCCTTCCGGACAATGATGGGAGCCGAGCGTCCGCAGGGCGGGTGAACGGCCCCGGAAGCACGGCTGAACGACCAGGACGGCCCTCCCGATGTGGATCGTGAGGGCCGTCCTTTCGGTGGGGAATGGGGCCGGTGCCGTCCGGCGGGCTGCGGGAATGGCCGGACGGCGCGGCGACGGGGCGGTGCAGAACGGGCGGCCACGACACAATGACCGCGCCACCACCCCTCGATCACGAAGGTTTCCCATGTACGAGCAGCCCGGCCGGCAGGTGCCGTCCTCGCAATACGTCGCTCCGGCACCCCCGCGCCGTAAGACCGGAAAGACCATCGCCATCGTCATCGCCGCCGTGCTCCTGCTCTGTTGCTGCGGGGGTGGCGCGGTGCTCGCGGTGAAGCCGGACGTGGTCAGTGGCTTCTTCAAGGACATCGTCGAGGCCGTTGAGAGCAACGTGGCGAACGCGAAGGTCGGCGACTGCGTGAACACCTTCACCGCCGTCGAGAACGCGCGGGTGGTCGATTGCACCTCGGCGGAGGCGGCGAACCGGGTCGTCGGGGTCCTCGCCGACAAGACCGAGACCGAGTTCAACGCCGACAGCGCCTGCAACGCGTACCCCACGACGGAGTACGTGATCTGGATCGGCCGGAAGGGCGGCCGGGGCAACGTGTGGTGCCTGGAGCAGATCAAGAAGTGAGCGGCCGGTGTCACGGAGCAGGATCCTCCGTCGCTGAACGGAGGATCCCCCGGCGCTGAACCGGCGGCACTGCCCGTCCTTCCGTACCGCATGCCGGGGGTGTCCGGCAACCAGGTCGCGAAGATTCACAGCCAACGCTAAGGTAACGCGGTCTCCGTGACGGCACGTGAGACGAGACGCCCCCGCCGCGACCCGTTCCGGACGAGGGCACCCCTCGGAAGGAAAGAAACACATGAGCGAGCAGGTAACCCCGGCGGTCCAGGAGACCACGACGGAGCCCTCGGGCGCCAAGTCCGTCGCGGCCGGGGTCGGCAAGAAGATCCTCGGCTACATCGTCGTCGCGGTGGTCGTGCTGGGTGGCGGTCTGGCGTACAAGTACCTCAGCGGTGACACCGACATCGCCAAGGCCGGCGACTGCATCACCGAGGCGGCCGACGCCGACGACATGAAGGTCGTCGGCTGCGACTCGGCGGAGGCCAAGTACAAGGTGCTGGGTGTGCTGGAGGGCGTCAACGCGACCCAGGCCGAGTCGGCGACGGGCTGCGGCCAGTGGCCGGACGCGACCTCCTGGTTCTCGATCATCGAGCAGGGCAAGACCACGGGCAAGTTCCTCTGCCTGTCTGCCAAGTGAGCTGAGCTCGCGCCCGCTATATCACTTCTGCGGCGGCGTGGTGAGTTACGACCATAAGTCGTAACTTTCGCCACGCCGCCGTTGTCTTCCCCGGTACCGTCCGGTGTGGTTGGCTACCCGGAACGCCACGACTGTGCGACCAGCCAATGACGACTGACCGTCAGGAGGACGACCAATGGGTGAAATGGTGGATTACCCCAGCAACGGGGGGACCAGTGAGGGCTACCTCGCGCTGCCCAAGAGCGGCAGTGGACCCGCGGTCATCGTGATCCAGGAGTGGTGGGGGCTGGTCCCGCACATCATCTCGCTGGCCGACCGGTTCGCCGAGGCCGGGTTCGTGGCGCTCGCGCCCGACCTGTACCACGGCGCGCACACCACCGAGCCCGACGAGGCCGGCAAGCTGATGATGGGCCTGGCCATGGACCAGGCCGCGAAGGACATCGCGGGAGCCGCGCGATACCTGGCCGGGCGGCCGGAGACCACGGGTGGCGTGGGCGCGGTCGGCTTCTGCATGGGCGGCAGCCTGGCGCTGTGGTCCGCCACGGTCAGTGACGAGATCACGGCCGCGGTCGGCTTCTACCCGGCGCTGCCGTGGGAGCGCATGGCCCCGCAGTGGTCGAACTACCAGGGCAAGACCGCGATGATCCACTGCAGCGAGGAGGACGGCACCTCCGCCGCGCCCGGCATCAAGACCGCCCGCGCCGCCATCGAGGAGGCCGGCGGCACCTGCGTCGTGCACGACTACCCCGGCACCCACCACGCGTTCGTCAACGACGACCGGCCTGAGGTGTACAACGCCTCGGCGGCGGCCAGCGCCTGGGCGCGCACGGTGGAGCTGCTGCGCACCAAGCTGTGACCTCGGCAGACGGCTCGTCCCGGCGGTCCGCCGGGACGGCCGGCCGCCGGTCCTCGCGCGCGGCCGAGCTGGCCGCGCTCGACGAGGAGGTCTCCCGCTGCCGCCTGTGCCCCCGGCTGGTGGCGTGGCGGGAGGAGGTCGCCGCGACCAAGCGGGCCGCGTTCCGCGACGAGGAGTACTGGGGCCGCCCGGTCCCCGGTTTCGGGGCGGCCGACGCCCGCATCCTCATCCTCGGGCTGGCCCCGGCGGCGCACGGCGGCAACCGCACCGGGCGCATCTTCACCGGTGACCGCAGCGGCGACGTGCTGTTCGCCGCGCTGCACCGGGCAGGCCTGGCCAACCAGCCCACCAGCGTGTCCCGCGACGACGGGCTGCACCTGAGCGACGTGCGCATCGCGGCCGCGGTGCGCTGCGCACCCCCGGACAACAAGCCGACGCCGGTCGAGCGCGACACCTGCGCGCCCTGGCTGCATCGCGAGGTCACGCTGCTGCGGCCGACTCTGCGGGTGGTGATCGCGCTCGGCGCGTTCGCGTGGGCGGCATGGTGGCCTACGCTGTCCACGGTGTACGGCGTCAAGCCGCCGGTGCCGCGTCCGAAGTTCGGGCACGGGGCCGTCTTCCTCCCGGAGGGCGGCGCCGGCAGCTCGTCGCGCGGACCGGCACTGCTCGGCTCGTACCACGTCAGCCAGCAGAACACCTTTACCGGGCGGCTCACACCCGCCATGCTGGACGACGTGCTGAGCCAGGCCCGGCACCTCGCCGGCCTCGACTGAGTCGACCTCGACCGCGTCGGGCCGCGACCTGACGCCGCCGGGCAGAAGCGAAAATCGGAGCGGGGAACATGGGAGCGTTGCGTCGCTGGTGGCCGTTGCTGGCCGTGGCCGCGCTGCTGATGCTCGCGGCCGCGACGGCCTCGGTCTCGGTGCTGCCGATCGGCCGGGCCGCGCCGGAGCAGTCCGCGTCGCCGAACCCCACCCCGACCGCCTCGCCGTCGCCGCGCACCCCCACCCCGTCGCCGTCCGCGCCGCCGGAGGAGGCCGCCGACACCGGCTGGCTGGGCGTGGTCGGGCTGGCGGTGCTCCTCGCCATCGGTGCGGCCGTGCTGATCGTGCTGCTCAAGGCCGCCGCGAAGTCCACCACGAAGTTCCGCCGCCGGGCCATCCGGGAGAAGCCGCCGGTGCGCATCGCCCAGCTGACCGATGAGGAGGAGGTCGTCGCGGCACTGGACGCGGGCCTGCTCGACCTCGACGACGACGCCGCCGATCCGCGTACCGCCGTCATCGCCTGCTGGGTGCGGCTGGAGCAGGCCGCCGCCGCGGCGGGCGTGCCGCGCCTGCCCGACGACACTGCCACCGACCTGGTCGTACGCATGCTGCACCGCCGCCGCCTGGACGCCGGCGTGCTCAACGGCTTCGCCGACGTGTACCGCCGCGCCCGCTACGCCACCCACCGCGTCGACGACGACATGCGCCTGCAGGCCAGGGCCTCCCTGCACCGCCTGCGCGACGAACTGACCGCCGGCACCCGCGGCGAGGTGAAAGCATGAGCGGGCTTCGCAAGCGAATCATGAGCACTGGACATGCCCCTGACGAGCGCAGCGAGGAGGGGGCATGAGCGAGCACGACGACTTCGTGGACGGTGACGTCGACGAGGGCGCGACCCTGGGTGACCTGCTCGGCGGCTTCAGCCGGCCGGAGGGGCCGGTCGCGGCCCGCCCACCCCGTCCGAGGGCGACCCGCTGGCTGAGCCTGCTCGGCTTCGCCGTCGCCTGGACCGCCGCGGGCTGGATCACGCTGCAGGTGTTCAGCCTGGAGATGTCGTTGCCGCTGGTCTTCGCGGTGGCGCTGACCGTGGTGGGGGTGTGGCGGATGGCCCGCTCCCTCAAGGCACCGCTGCCGCCCCGGCGCGCGGGCCGGGCCGTCGCCGACGACCAGTCCGAGGTCACCGACGGGCTGCGGCTGGCGGTGGCCCGCTGGGAGACCATCCTGGAGTGGAGCCACACCGACGCCGCCCGTTTCCAGCGCCGGGTGCAGCCGCGCCTGGCCGAGGTGGTCGACGAGCGGCTGCGCCAGCGCCACGGCGTGAACCGCGCGACCGAGCCCGAACGCGCGCGTAGGCTGCTCGGTGATCCGCTCTGGACGCTCCTCACGGTGCCGGCCAAGCGCCCGCCCAGCCCTCGCGAACTCGATGTGATCGTCAATGCCTTGGAGAAACTGTGAGCATGCAACCGATCCCCGCCGCTGAGGTGGGCCGTCTCGCCCAGCAGGTGCTCGACCGGGTCGGCACCGTGATGGTGGGCAAGCGCGATTCGCTGGAGCTGGTGCTGGCGGGCATCCTCGCCGGTGGCCATGTGCTGCTGGAGGACCTGCCCGGCCTGGGCAAGACACTCACCGCGCGCACCTTCGCCCAGGCGCTGGGCCTGGACTTCCGCCGCCTGCAGTTCACCCCCGACCTGCTGCCCGCCGACGTCACCGGCTCGTTCCTGTACGACCAGCGCACCCACGACTTCACCTTCCGGGCCGGCCCGGTCTTCACGAACCTGCTGCTCGCCGACGAGATCAACCGCACGCCGCCGAAGACGCAGGCGGCGCTGCTGGAGGCGATGCAGGAGAAGCAGGTCTCCGTCGAGGGCGTGACGTACCGCCTGGAGGCCCCGTTCCACGTGCTGGCCACCGCCAACCCGATCGAGTACGAGGGCACCTACCCGCTGCCCGAGGCGCAGCTGGACCGCTTCATGCTGCGCGTGTCGTTCGGCTACCCGGAGGCCGACGAGGAGCTGAACGTGCTGCGCCGGCGCATGGTGCGCCGCCAGGAGGAGTCCGAGGTCGAGCCGGTCGTCGACGCGGCCACGCTGCTGCGTATGCAGGCCGGGCTGGAGCAGATCGAGGTCGAGGACTCCATCTGCCGCTACCTGGTGGCGCTGGCCGCGGCCACCCGCGAGCACCCCGCGGTGCTGGTCGGCTCGTCGCCGCGCGGCTCGCTGGCCCTGCTGCTGCTGTCCCGGGCCCGCGCGGCGCTCGCCGGGCGCGACTACGTCATCCCGGAGGACGTGAAGGCGGTCGCGCTGCCCGCGCTGGCGCACCGGATCACGCTGCGGCCGGAGATGTGGCTCAAGCGCATCGACCCGGTCTCCGTGGTGGCCGAGGTGCTCGCCGCGACGCCGGCCCCGGTCAGCGGCGCGCTGCCGAGCCACGCGGCGGCAGGCCGCCAGCCGGCCCCCGGGCGGCGGCTGGCGGAGTTAGAGGACGAGCTGCTGGACCCGCCGTACCGGTCGACCGGGCTGCGAGGCTGAGATGTCCCAGCCAGGCTCCCCCGAGGGCGACCTGGAGCCCGTCGCGTCCACCGACACCGGCGAGAACTGGGCGCCCACCCGGGCGCTGGGCCGGGCGGTGCTGGTGGCGGGCCTGCTGCTGGTCGCCGCCGTGCTGCTGGGCCGCACGGACCTGGTGATCCTCGCCGCGCCGCTGGCGCTGAGCGTGGCGTTCGCCCTGGCCAAGCGGCCGCGGACGCTACCGGGCCTGCGGCTGTCCACGGTCGAGTCGTTCCCCGTCGAGGGCGGTGACCTCGGCGCGACCGTCGAGGTGGAGAACCGCGACATCACCGGGTACGACCTGACGGTGGTGCACCTGCAGCACTCGCCCTGGCTGCGGCTGGAAGGCGGGGCCGCCGAAGCGGGCCCGTCCCGGCGCGGTGGCAACCGTCCCTACGTGACCCTGGTGCCCCGGGGCGTGGCGACCGCCGTCGAGCTGGCCGGTCCCGCGGTGCGCTGGGGACGGCACTGGCTGGGCCCGGCGTCGGCGCATGCGGTCGCCGCGGACGGGCTGCTGGTCAGCCGGGCCGTGGTCACCGGCGCGCTGGGCGTGAAGGTGTACCCGCTGACCGAGCCGTTCAACGCCGACGAGGCGATGCCCCGGGCGGCGGGCCTGGTCGGCCAGCACCGCTCGCGGCGGCCCGGTGAGGGCGGTGAGCTGGCGGGCGTACGCCAGTTCGGCCCCGGTGACCGGCTGCGCCGCGTCGACTGGCGGGTCTCCCTGCGCACCGAGCGGCTGCATGTGGCGGCGACGCTGTCCGACCGTGACGCCGAGGTGGTGGTCCTGCTGGACCTGCTGGCCGACGCGGGCCGCTCCGGCGGCATCGGCGGCGCGTCCTCGGTGCTGGACCGCTCCGTCCGCGCGGCGGCCGCGATCGCCGAGCACTACCTGCACCGCGGCGACCGCGTCTCGGTCCTGGAGTACGGCGCGCAGGCCCGCCGCCTGCGCCCGGCCAGCGGCCGGCGGCAGTACCTGACGGTGCTGGAGTGGCTGCTGGACGCCCACCCGAGCCCGACCGCGCAGGAGCGGGGCGGCGCGCAGCTCGCGGCGGGTATCTCGGCGGCGGCGCTGGTCGTCGTGCTGACGCCGCTGCTGGACGCCCGCTCGGCGGCTATGCTGGCCGGCCTGGCCCGCTCGGGTCGCTTCGTGGTCGCCGTGGACACGCTGCCCACCGACCTGACCTCGCCGCCCGTGAACACCTGGAGCGACGTGTCGTACCGGCTGTGGAAGGCCGAACGGGAGAACACGATGGGCCAGCTCGCCGAGCACGGGGTGCCGGTGGTCGCCTGGGCGGGCGCGGGCAGCCTGGACGCCGTGCTGCGGGACGTGTCGCGGCTGGCCGCCGCGCCGAAGGCGGTGCTGCGATGAAACAGCTTCTCTCGCAGGTCCGAGACCTGGGCCGGATCACCGGCGGCCCGCTGCTGGTGCGCGGGGTGGTCTTCGTGGCCGCTTTCACCGGCCTGCTGCTGGCCGCCCCGGGCGGGCTGCCCGCGCGGATGATGCTCGGCTTCCTGGCGCTGGCCGCCGTGCCCGCGCTCGCCCCGGGCGGGGTGGCGGTGACCCTGGTGATGCTGGCCACGGTCGGGATGTGGCTCGTCGACACGATGCTGTTCCTGGCCGAGCCGTCGACAGGGCGGCTGCTGGGCACCGCCGCGGCGCTCTACCTGCTGCACAACGCGGCGGCGCTGGCGGCGGTGCTGCCGTACGACGCGATCGTGGACAACCAGGTGCTGCTGCGCTGGGCGGTGCGGTCGGGGCTGGTGCTGGCCGCGGCCGGGGTGCTCGCGGTGCTGCTGATGACGGTGTTGCCCGGCATGTACATCACCACGCCGACGGTGGCGCTCGTGGTGGGCCTGGCCGTGGTCGCGGCCGCCGTGGCGCTGCTCACTCGGCTGGGCAGGCGGCCCTGATCAGGGCGGCGTGACGGCCGTCGCTGTCCGGGATCACAGGCATCGGCGCTGATCAGGGCGATGTCACGGCGGTAGCGTGAATGCGTGAAGCCTGTACGGATCCTGGTGGTGGGCGCCGGCCATGTCGGCCTCTACGCCGCCCTGCGCCTGTCCAGCAAGTTGCGCTCGACCGAGGCCGAGGTCACGGTCGTCGACCCGCAGCCGCACATGACGTACCAGCCGTTCCTCCCCGAGGCCGCGGCCGGCAACATCTCCCCCCGGCACACCGTCGTGCCGCTGCGCCGGGAGCTGCGCGACTGCAACATCGTGCACGGGGCGGTGACGAAGGTCGAGCACTCCCGCAAGGTCGCCACGGTGCAGCCGGTGGTGGGCCCGTCCCGGGAGATCCCGTACGACCACATCATCGTCGCGCCTGGCAGCGTCTCCCGTACGCTGCCGATCCCGGGCCTGCGTGAGCACGCGGTCGGCTTCAAGACCATCGGTGAGGCCATCTGGCTGCGCAACCACGTGCTGGAGTGCCTGGACATCGCGGCCGCGACCACCGACCCGCAGACGCGGCAGCGCGCGCTGACCTTCGTGGTCGTGGGCGCGGGCTTCGCCGGGGTCGAGGCGCTGGGCGAGATGGAGGACATGGCCCGCGACGCGCTGCGCTACTACCCGGAGCTGAAGGCCGACGACATGCACTGGGTGCTGGTCGAGGCCACGCAGCGGGTGCTCCCTGAGGTCGGGCCGCAGATGGGCGCGTACACCGTCGAGGCGCTGCTCAAGCGCAACATGGACCTGCGGCTGGGCACCCGGCTGGAGTCCTGCGTCGACGGCGTGGTGAAGCTGTCCGACGGCGGCGAGTTCGCCGCGGACACCATCGTGTGGACCGCGGGTGTGAAGGCGCATCCGATGATCGCCGCGACCGACCTGCCGCGCAATGCCCAGGGCAAGCTGACCTGCGACCCGACGCTGCGGGTCGTCGACGGGGACTCCCTCGTCGAGGGCGCGTGGAGCGCGGGCGACTGCGCCGCGGTGCCCGACCTGACCGCCGCCGCGGGCGAGATGTGCTCGCCGAGCGCGCAGCACGCGGTGCGCCAGGCGCGTCTGCTGGCCGACAACCTGATCGCCACCGTGCGCGGCAAGGGCATCCGGGAGTACCGGCACAAGCACGTCGGCTCGGTGGCCAGCCTCGGCCTGCACAAGGGCGTCGCGCACGTCTACGGCTTCAAGGCCAAGGGCTGGCCCGCCTGGTTCATGCACCGCACGTACCACATGAGCCGCATCCCGTCGCTGAACCGCAAGGTCCGCGTGATCGCCGACTGGACCCTGGCCCTCTTCCTCAAGCGCGAAGTCGTCTCCCTGGGCGCCCTCCACCAGCCCATGGACCCCTTCGCCCAGGTCACCCAGCCGACCCAGCAACCCTGACCTACTCGCCACGGCGACTTCGTCGAAACAGCGCAACTCTCGAATGATCGCGGCCTCCGAGCACTCGGAGGCCGCGAGTCGTTGCGAGCCGCCGCCCGGTGGCAGCGTGGGGCGTGCGGTGCGGTCGCGGATCACACCAAGGTCGTTCGACTTGCCAGGCACATGGTCGAAAGCGGGCTCAAGATACGCACATGTGCCCGGCAAGTCCGACGATCGAGAGGGCCGGGCGGCGGGTCACCAGGTGCGGGGCCAGTAGAGGACGCCGCCGGAGGGGGTGCCGGGGCCGAGGAGGGCTTCCAGGGTGCGCTGGAGTTCGGCGTGGCGGGGGTGTCCGGGGGACAGGACGACGCAGGCGGCGTTCCACTTGGTCAGGTCCTTGCGGGCGTCCAGGCGGTGGTCGTCGTTGATCGCGGGCACCACCCCGGTCCGGGCCACCTCGGACAGCACCCAGGACGTGGTCCGCTTGCCGATGCCCATGGTCGCCTTGCCGTTCGACCCGTGCGGGCCGATGAAGAAGCCCTCGGGCAGGGCGAACGCGGTCAGCGCCGCGGTGGCGTAGCGCATCGGCTGGGGCTGCTCCGGGGTCGGCAGCGGCACCGGGACGATGACGTCGCCGTCGGTGGCGCACTGCCGCCACAGGCCGTCGGCGAAGAACGCCGGCACGGCGGCCCGGTCGGCGGTCGGCAGCGGAGTCGGGAACAGCGGCAGCAGCGCCGCGGCGACCAGCGCGGGGACCGCGACGCGCACGCCGCGCTGCGTCGACTGCCCGGCCCGCCGCAGTGCGAGCACCAGCAACACGGCGAGCAGCGGGATCGCGGCCAGCGCGAAGCGCATCGGCAGCGCGCCGTCGACCACGGGCAGGTGCATGAGCAGCCGGTACGGGCCCGGCAGCGGGGTGCGCTCGCCGTGCAGCATGACCTGCGGGCCCAGCGCCAGCGAGCACATCACCAGCGCGCCCACGCCGCAGGCCGCCGCGAGCGCGTCCCGCCGCTGCCAGACCAGCAGCCCCAGCGACAGCAGCACCAGCGGCCAGCCCAGGAACGTGTTGTACTCGGCCGGTCCGGTGGTCAATTTCGCCGCCGCCTCGTCGCCGGCCACCGTCAGCGGCGAGAACGCGGTGAACCCGGCCAGGTCGGCGGAGAAGTAGAAGGGGCTGAACACCCCGTCGGAGACCGACTGAGGGCCCTTGAACTGGACCCACAGCGGATACGCCAGCAGCGCGACGGCGACCGCGACGGCGATCGACAGCCCGGCGGCGAAGCGGGCCAGCACCGCCCGCGGCGGCCGGGTCATCGCCACGTAGGCCACCGTCACCACGGCCAGCGCGAGCGCGGTGAGGAACAGGGTCTCCTCGCCGATGAACACCTGCAGGCTGACCAGTACGCCGAAGAGCGCGCCGCAGCCGATGACCCGGCGCGGGCTCGCGGTGCCGGAGCGGGCCGCGCGGGCCAGCTCGACGACGCACCACAGCATCGGCGGGATCAGCCACTGCGCGGTCATGTGCAGGTGGCTGTTGGACTGCGAGACCATGCCCGGGGCGAACCCGCAGAACGCCGCGCCGACGGCGGCCGCGATCCGGCTCGCGCCCAGCGTGCGGTGCAGCAGCAGGTACCAGGCGATGGCGGTGCCGGCCAGGTTGAGGGCGACCAGCAGCGCGAACGTGGTGGCCGCGCCGAACGCGGCGGTGACCGGGGCGAGCAGGCCGCCGAGCAGGATGACCGTGGTGTTGGCGAGCAGGTTGACCCCGTACGGGGCGTTCAGCCGGTCGGTGACCAGCGAGAAGTCGCCGCTCCACAGCATGGTGTCGTGGGCCAGGAACCACTCGTAGAGGATCTGGTCGGGCGGGTTCAGGGCGAGGGTGCGGGTTTCCGGATCCGGCCAGAGCCCCAGGGTGAGCCATCCGGCCAGTGCCAGGAAGGCCAGGCCGACCAGGACGTCGCGGGCCCACTCGTGCCGCCGGGCGGGCCGCCCTGCCGCAGACGCGTCCGCACCACCCCGTTGGCCAGGCAGTTCGGCGTTCTCCGGGGTGGTGGTGAGGGCGGGCGCGGTGCTCGTCACGCGCTTGACCCTAGCGCTTCGCGAGCGCCTGTGGCCGATCGGCCGCTGTGCTCGCGTTCTCCGGATAGTGACAACGGGCGTGCTTCGGGCCGGGACGAACCGCTACCGTGTCAGGGCACAGCAACGTGCGTAACGCGCCCGGGTGGTGGAACGGCAGACACGGTTGCCTTAAAAGCGACTGCCGAAAGGCGTGCGGGTTCGAGTCCCGCCCCGGGCACCAGCAGGTTGTGCGGTGGTCCGCGCTGTTGTGCCGAATGGCGTTTCTGCGGCCCGGTGGGCGATGCGCGAAAGACGCGGCGAAAAGCTTCACAAATAGTGACGCGCTCCGATCGCCTGCCACGGGGGAAGCGGGCGATTGGAGCGCGTTGTGGACGAGCATAGCGAGCGCCCGACGGTCTGTCACCCCCTGGTCGCCTGCTTTTCTCTCCGAATTTCACGAGGCGTGGTAACGGTCGATGGACGCCCTGTCACGACGTGAATTCGCAGGCTTTTCATAAGGTTTCATTAAGGATCGGGCGTGGTGATTGTTCGAGGGGGCGGTCCAGTCCCGACCGCATCTCCGCGCGCGGCCGGCGTCGCCGCCGGGGGTGACCTCCGACACCGTCGCGCGTGATCCTGTTCTCCCGGCCCTGCCCGCCGCCCGCCGGAGGCGCGAAAAACCGTGATCTCCGCAGGTGCGCCGATCCGCTACTCTGTCGGCACATTCCCTGTGGAGGAGGCGAGACCCGCTGTGAAGAGTTCCAACCCGGTGCTCAGCCGCATCAGTGCGGCGGCGCAGCAGCCCCGGTACTCGGTGCCGGGCCAGGGCGCCCCGGCGGGCTACCCGGAGGGCGGCTACCCGGAGGTCGTCCAGTCCGGGCACGTCGACCGGATGACGATCGACGACGTCGTCGTCAAGACCGTGACCCTGCTCGCGACGACCGCGGCGACCGCGGCGATCGCCTGGTACGTGGTGCCGTTCGAGGTCATGCGGCCGGTGCTGTACGCGTCCATGTTCCTCGGCGTGATCGTCGGCCTGGTCATCTCGTTCGCCCAGGTCACCAACGCGGCGGTGATCGTCGGATACGCGGTGCTCGAGGGTGTCTTCCTCGGCCTGATCAGCAAGGCCTACGAGTACTTCTTCGAGGGCATCGTGCTGCAGGCGGTCATCGCCACGCTCTCGGTGTTCCTCGCCATGGCCGCGCTGTACAAGATGAAGATCATTCGGGCCACCCCGAAGTTCATGAAGATCGTCATCGGCGCGGCGGCCGGTCTCGCCGTGGTCATGCTGGTCAACTTTGTGATCTACCTGTTCAGCGGCTCGGTCGGACCGCTGCGCGACGGCGGCCCGATCGCCATCGGCTTCAGCCTGGTCTGCATCGTGGTCGCGGCGCTGATGTTCGTGGTCAACTTCAAGCAGATCGAGGACGGCATCGCCGCCGGCCTGCCGCGCAAGTACGGCTGGCTGGGCGCGTTCGGCATCCTCGTCGAGCTGGTCTGGCTCTACCTGGAGATCCTGCGCCTGATCTCCTACTTCTCGGAAGACTGACCGGTGCGCCCCGCGCGGGCGCACCCGACGACCGCCGCTCCGGGGACGCCCCCGGGGCGGCGGTCCGTTTTCCGGGCCGGGACAATCGCGGGGTGAGCATCGAGCAGTTGACGCGCGCCGTCGACCTCCTGGCCAACCAGGTCGGACACTGGACCCCGGCCCGCTGGCGCGATCAGGGCGACCAGTTGCACAAACTGGTCCAGCGCTTCGCCGACCAGGCCGCGGACCTCACCGGCACGCCGCGCCGCGACGTGCCCCGGCTGTCCGATCTGGCCTTGCCCGACCAGCTGAAGGTCGTCGTGGCCGACCTCGTCGCGGCCTCCCCGCCGCACGAGCTCACGGCCGCCGCCGCCGACGAGATCGCCGCCCTCCGCCACACCCTCACCTGAGACAAAGGAAGGGCACCTTCTTAACGGAATTCGTAGAGGAAGGTGCCCTTCTCAACGCTTACGCGCCGGGAGGTGCGGGGGTGGGTCAGCTGAGGCGCTCGATGATCATCGCCATGCCCTGGCCGCCGCCGACGCACATGGTCTCCAGGCCGATGCTCTTGTCGTGCCACTGCAGGTTGTTGATCAGCGTGCCGGTGATGCGGGCGCCGGTCATGCCGAACGGGTGGCCGACGGCGATCGCCCCGCCCATCACGTTCACCTTCTCCAGCGGCAGGCCCAGCTCCCGGTACGACGGGATGACCTGCGCGGCGAAGGCTTCGTTGATCTCGGCCAGGTCGATGTCGTCGATGGTCATCCCGGCCCGCTTGAGCGCCTGCCGGGTCGCCTCGACCGGGCCGATGCCCATGATCTCGGGGCTCATCGCCGTCACGCCCGTCGAGATGATCCGCGCCAGCGGGTTGAGGCCCAGTTCGCGAGCCCGGCTGCCGCTCATGATCACGACTGCCGCCGCGCCGTCGTTGAGCGGGCAGCAGTTGCCCGCGGTGATCCGGCCGTCGGGGCGGAACACCGGCTTGAGCCCGGCGGTGCCCTCCAGCGTCACGCCCGCGCGGGGGCCGTCGTCCTGGCTGACCACGGTGCCGTCGGGCAAGGTCACCGGAGTGATCTCGCGGGCCCAGAAGCCGTCCTTGATCGCCTGCTCGGCGAGGTTCTGCGACCGTACGCCGAACGCGTCCATGTCCTCGCGGGTCACCCCGTGGACCTGGGCCAGGTTCTCGGCGGTCTGGCCCATCGTCAGGTAGATGTCGGGCAGCTCGCCCGTCTCGCGCGGGTCGGTCCAGACCGGCGTGCCGGCCCCGGCGCGCTGCGCCGAGCGGGCCTGGGCCGCCTCGAAGCGCGGGTTGTTCCAGCTCCCGCCGACGGCCGCGGCGGCGTCCGGGGGCAGCCAGTCCGAGTTGCCG
>NZ_JBEZDT010000054.1:8472-50119 GCF_040648455.1 Catellatospora sp. NPDC049133 | reverse complement strand
TTTCGTTGGCGTTGGCCCCCCCACGTGCGTGGGAGCGCCGGTGCGGGGCCCCCGGATCAGGGCAGGGTCCACTTCTGGTTGTTGCCGCCGTTGCAGGTCCACAGGGCCACGACCGTGCCGTCGGCGGAGTTGTTGCCGGACACGTCCAGGCACTTGCCCGACTGCGGATTGCGCAGCGTCTGGTCCGACGACTGGTAGGTCCAGTTCTGGGCGGCGCCGCCGGTGCACGTCCACAGCTGGATCTTCGTGCCGTTGGCGGTGCCGCCGCCGTTGACGTCGAGGCACTTGCCGAGCGCCCGCAGCGTCGAACCTGACACCGTCCACGTCTGCGCGGCAGCGCCGTTGCACGTGAGCAGCTGGATCTGCGTGCCGTCGGCCGTCGCGCCGTTGCGCACGTCCAGGCACTTGCCCGCCAGGCCCTTGATCGGGCCGGTTCCCGTGGAGGCCGTGCCGGTGGCCAGGGTGAACGAGTCGACGTCGTACAGGAACCCGGTGCCCGACCCGGCGAAGGTCAGGTACAGGGTGGTGGTGCCGCTCGGCGGGCTGGTGATCGAGCCGGTGACCGTGGCGAAGGTCTCCCACCCGCCCGTGACCGGCACGGTCGCCGAGCCGAGCACGGCGCCGGTGGCCGAGCCGGCCCGGATCTGCAGTGTGCCGCCGCTGCCCGCGGAGGAGACGCGGGCGCTGAAGCCCGTCACGTTGCTGATCCGGTACGGCTGGAACGCGATCCAGTCCCCGTTGTTGATGTCACCGACGGTCTTGCCGCCCTCGGCGGCGCTCTTGTCGAAGGTGGCGACCCCGGACGAGGTCTTGAAGTGCTCGGCCTGCCGCTTGCGCGGCTGCAGGGTGTGCTGGGTGTGCGTGGTCAGGCCGCCCGCGTCGGTGTACTCGGCGTCGAAGACCCCGAAGATGTTCGCGGCGTCGTCGTGCTCGCCGTCGACGGGGACCGCGATCGACCCGCTGCAGCCGCTCTGCGAGGTGATCTGGTGGCCGTGGCTGTCGTGGCCGAGCACGTAGGTCATCTTGACCTTGGTGCAGTCGATGGTGCCGTCCTCGGGATCGGACACCGTGATGCTGAACGGCACGGTCTCCCCGAAGCTGAACAGCTGCCCGTTGGCGGGGCTGTTGATGGTGACCGTCGGCGCGGTGTTGCCGACGCCGATCTGCACGCTCGCCGAGCCGGTCGCGCCCTGCGGGTCCCGGACCGTCAGCGTGGCGTTGTACGTGCCGTTGGCGCTGTAGGTCTTGGACGGGTTGGCGGACGTGGAGGTCGTGCCGTCGCCGAACGCCCAGGAGTACGTCAGCGTCCCGCCCTCGGGGTCCGACGATCCCGACGAGGAGAAGTTGACCGTCAGCGGGGCCGCGCCGGAGGTCCGGTCGGCGCTCGCCACGGCGGTCGGGGCCCGGTTGCCGCTGCCCACGTAGTCGTAGCGGTACAGCGCCGAGTTGGCGTCGCCGTTGTAGTAGCCGGTGCCGTAGTCCAGCACGTACAGTGCGCCGTCGGGCCCGAAGGCCATGTCCATGACCTGCTTGCCGTTCCACGGGAACGTCTCGATGTTGCCGCGGCTGCCGTCGGAGTTGACGTGGATCGGCTTGACCCAGCCCCGGCCGAACTCGCCGGCGAAGAACTGCCCGTCGAAACCCTGCGGGAACTTGGTGCTCGACGACGACGAGGCGTCGTAGCGGTAGACCGGGCCGCCCATCGGCGACTCCGAGCCGCTGCCGAACTCCGACGGACTGCCGGAGTCGCCGGCGTACCGGATCCAGGCCGTCTTGGCCGCCGGCAGGGTCGTCAGACCGGTGTTGCGGAACGAGTTGTTGGTCGGGCCGCCGCCGCAGTTGTACTTCGATCCGGCGCTGTTGCTCGCGAAGTCCCACTCGGCGTAGGTCTCGCTGGAGCTGTTGGTGCCGGTGCAGTACGGCCAGCCGTAGAAGCCCGGCCCGGTGACCCGGTTGAACTCGACCTGCCCACTCGGGCCGCGGCTGGTGGTGCTGCCGGAGTCCGGGCCGTAGTCGCCGACGTAGACCACGCCGGTGGCCTTGTCGACGCTGATCCGGAACGGGTTGCGGAAACCCATCGCGTAGATCTCCGGCCGGGTCCGGCTGTCGGAGTCGACGAACATGTTGCCGTCGGGGATCGAGTACGACCCGTTCGCGTTCACCTTGATCCGCAGGATCTTGCCGCGCAGGTCGTTGGTGTTGGCCGCGGAGCGCTGAGCGTCATAGGCGGGGTTGCGGTTGGTGCGCTCGTCGAGCGGGGCGAACCCGGCGGACTCGAACGGGTTGGTGTCGTCGCCGGTGGACAGGTACAGGTTGCCCGCCGCGTCGAAGTCGATGTCGCCGCCGGTGTGGCAGCAGATGCCCCGGTCCGCGGCCACGTCCAGAATGTCGACCTTGCTGGACTGGTTGACGGTGAAGTCGGAGTTCAGGGTGAACCGGGACAGCCGGTTGACGCCCTGCCACGCCGACCAGTTGCTGCCGGTGCTGGGCGCGTCGCCGCTCGGGGTCGACAGCGGCGGAGCGTAGTAGAGGTAGATGAACCGGTTGCTGGCGAAGTTGGGGTCTACCCCGACGCCCTGCAGGCCCTCCTCGTCGTGGCTGTAGACCGAGATGGTGCCGACCACGGCCGTGTTGCCGGACGCGTCGGTGCGGCGCAGGGTGCCGTTGCGGGCGGTGTGCAGGACCGAGCGGTCGGGCAGCACGGCGAGCGTCATCGGCTCGCCCATCTCGGACACTCCCTTGGCGAGGGTGACCTGCTGGTAGTCGGTGCTGACAATGGTGTGCGCCTGCGCCGGCGCGGGGCCGCCGAGCTCCGCGGGGGCCGTGGCGAGGATGGCGGTGGCACCGGACGTGGCCAGCAGCAGCGTCAGCGCTGCGGGAAACCATCGTCTGGCGCGGTGCGGGGGGAGGCCGTCCCTGGTGGACATGTGGACCCTTCCTGACGAGTGAAGGCCAGGGCGGGCACGAGCCGCCGTGGCGGAGATGCTCCTGCCGGCCCGCCGCGCCCGACAGGTGGCGACCCATGACGGTGGAATGGAGCCGTCACGGATCGCCGGTCGATGGGTCCCGCGCCGCCGGTACACCCTCGACGAAACAAGTTGCCGAACCTGCTGATCTCGCTGTCACATGCTGGTGACGGCCAGGTCATATGACGTGTTATCAGGAAGTCGGCTCGGTCGATGTTATCGGTCACATCATGCTTGTCAACCCACCTGCATGCATCGATCTTCTCCAGTTGATCGGCTCTGCTGTGGAGGGTCCACCTGACCTGCGCACACGCGAAACCTTTTCGTCACATCTTGACTCAAGCCCTGTTATCGTTCACATTCGACTGACCGCGGGATGGTCGGCACCTTCATCCGCAACGGCTGGCAGGGCACCGATCGCGCACCTCAGGCGACCGGGCCAGGTGTGCGGCGTGCTCAGACGTCATACAGCGCACTTCACGTTCCGCAGACAAGTCGACCTCCGGCGCAGTCCTCCCCCGCCTCGGCCTCGCGCACGCGGCGGCCGGGCGTCGCTGAGCACGTTTCCGGACAGGACGTCGCCCGGGGTCGGCGACTTCCGAAGGAGACCTCGTGACACACCCACGGACCCGGCACGGCCTGCGACGGCTCGCCGCCACCGGCGTCGGCGTGCTGCTCGCGCTCACGCTCGCGCCGGTCGGCGCCGGCGCGGACAACCCGATCGTCCAGACGATCTACACCGCCGATCCCGCCCCGCTGGTCCACAACGGCCGGGTGTACCTGTACACCGGCCACGACGAGGACGGGTCCACCTACTTCACGATGAAGGAGTGGCGGGTCTACTCGTCGGCGGACATGGTGAACTGGACCGACCACGGCGTGCCGATGAACCTGTCCACCTTCAGCTGGGCCAGCGCCGACGCCTGGGCCGGGCACGTCGCCTACCGCAACGGCAAGTTCTACTGGTACGTCCCGGTGAAGAACCGGGCGACCGGCGGCATGGCCATCGGCGTGGGCGTGTCCAGCAGCCCCACCGGCCCCTTCACCGACGCCCTCGGACGGCCACTGGTGGAGAACGGCGAGATCGACCCCAACGTGCTCATCGACGACGACGGCCAGGCCTACCTGTACTGGGGCAACCCGCGCCTGTGGTACGTCCGGCTGAACACCGACATGATCTCGTACTCGGGCAGCCCGACCCAGATCCCGCTGACCACCAGCGGCTACGGCACCCGTAACGGCAACGCCAACCGCCCGACGCTGTACGAGGAAGGCCCCTGGGTCTACAAGCGCAACGGCCTGTACTACAACGTGTTCGCGGCCGAATGCTGCTCGGAGTTCATCGGCTACTCCACCGCGACGGGCCCGACCGGGCCGTGGACCTACCGCGGGACCGTCATGCCGCGCCAGGGCTCCAGCTTCACCAACCACGCCGGCGTCATCGACTTCAACGGCGGCTCGTACTTCTTCTACCACAACGGCGCGCTGCCCGGCGGTGGCGGCTACGCCCGGTCGGTGGCGGTCGAGAAGTTCACCTACAACAGCAACGGCACCATCCCGACGATCAACATGACGAGTTCGGGCGCACCGCAGATCGGCACCCTCAACCCGTACGTGCGCCAGGAGGCCGAGACCATCGCCTGGGAGAGCGGCGTCGAGACCGAGCCCGCCAGCGAGGGCACCCTCGACGTCGGCTGGATCGACAACGGCGACTACATCAAGGTCAAGGGCGTCGCCTTCGGCTCCGGCGCGACCTCCTTCACCGCCCGGGTCGCCTCCGCCGGGGCGGGTGGCAACATCGAGCTGCGGCTGGACAGCACCAGCGGCCCCGTCGTGGGAACGTGCGGGGTGTCCGGCACGGGCGGTTACCAGACCTGGGCGTCGGTCACCTGCGCGGTGTCCGGGGCGACCGGCACCCGTGACCTGTACCTGCGGTTCACCGGCAGCGGCGGCGGCCTGTTCAACGTGAACTGGTGGCAGTTCGGCGGCGGCTCCTCCAGCGGCAACCAGCTGGCCAACGCCGACATGGAGTCGGGCACGACCGGGTGGGCCGTGTTCGGCAGCGGCACCCTCGCGTCGAACACGTCGGTGGTGCACGGCGGCAGCCGGTCGCTGCTGCTCACCGGCCGCACCGCGTCGTGGAACGGCATCCGCCAGGACGTCACCGGCAAGCTCGTCAACGGCAAGAGCTACACCACCAGCGTCTGGGTACGCACCCAGAGCGGCACCCCGTCGGCGAAGGTCACCCTCGCCGTGACCGCCAACGGCTCGACGAGTTACGTGCAGCTCACCCCGGCCACGACGGTCAACTCCAGCGGCTGGACCCAGCTGACCGGCACTGCCACCGTCTCCTGGACCGGCACCCTGACGGGCGCGAGCCTCTACGTCGAGACGGCCGCGGGCACCGACGGCTACTACCTCGACGACGCCTCCTTCCAGTGACCGTCCTGCCCTGACGGTCACCGAACCGGCCGGTGGCGGCCCACCGGCCGGTTCCCCCTCCCACCTCGACGCACCAGCCAACTGACCATTCACCCTGTTCGCTCCGAGGGAGTTGAGCGATGTCGGATCTGACACGCAGACAAGTGATCAAGACCGGTGCCGTGGGCGCCGGTGCCATTCTCTCGCCGCTGCCGTGGACCGCCGAAGCCCAGGCCGGTTCGGCCGCGCCCGCCGAGGTGCTCGCGGCCGACGACCTGGCACTCTGGTACAACCAATCCGCCGGCACCGACTGGCTTCGCGCCCTGCCGATCGGCAACGGCCGCCTGGGCGCGATGGTCTTCGGCAACGTCGACACCGAGCGGCTCCAGCTCAACGAGGACACGGTGTGGGCCGGCGGCCCGCACGACCCGGCCAACACGGCGGGGGCGGGGGCGCTGGCGGAGATCCGGCGGCTGGTCTTCGCCAACCAGTGGGGCCAGGCACAGGACCTGATCAACTCGCGCATGCTCGGCAGGCCCGTCGGGCAGCTCGCCTACCAGCCGGTCGGCAACCTCCGGCTGACGTTCCCCACCTCCGGCAGCGCCTCGCAGTACCACCGCCGCCTCGACCTGACCACGGCCACGACCTCGGTCACCTACGTGATGAACGGCGTGCGCTACCAGCGCGACGTGTTCGCCAGCGCGCCCGACCAGGTGATCGTCATGCGGCTGACCGCCGACCGCAGCGGGGCGGTCACGTTCACCGCGGCGTTCGACAGCCCGCAGTCGTCGAGCGTGTCCAGCCCGGACGGCAGCACCATCGCCCTGAACGGCACCTCCGGCTCCATGGAGGGGGTGACCGGGGCCGTCCGGTTCCACGCCCTCGCCGGGGTGAGCGCCAGCGGCGGCACCGTCTCCAGCTCCGGCGGCACGCTGCGGGTGTCCGGCGCGACCAGCGTGACCCTGTTCGTGTCGATCGGGTCGAGCTACGTCAGCTACCGCGACGTGAGCGGCGACCACCAGGGCATCGCCCGCCGCCACCTCAGCGCCGCCCGCGGCGTCTCCTACGACACTCTGCTCGCCCGGCACACCACTGATTACCAGGCGCTGTTCAACCGCACGACGCTCGACCTCGGGCGCACCTCCGCGGCGGACCAGCCCACCGACGTACGCATCAGCCAGCACGCCTCCGTCACCGACCCGCAGTTCTCCGCGCTGCTGTTCCAGTACGGCCGGTACCTGCTCATCGCCTCCTCGCGGGCCGGCACGCAGCCGGCCAACCTGCAGGGCATCTGGAACGACCAGATGGCCCCGCCGTGGGACTCGAAGTACACGATCAACGCGAACCTGCCGATGAACTACTGGCCGGCCGACACGACGAACCTGGCCGAGTGCCACGAGCCCGTGTTCGCGATGATCCGGGATCTGGCCGTCACCGGGGCCCGGACCGCTCAGGCGCAGTACGGGGCGAGCGGCTGGGTCACCCACCACAACACCGACGCGTGGCGGGCGACGTCGGTGGTCGACGGCGCCTTCTGGGGCATGTGGCAGACCGGCGGCGCGTGGCTGGCGACCCTGATCTGGGACCACTACCGGTTCACCGGCGACGTCTCGTTCCTGAGCGCCAACTACCCGGCGATGAGGGGCGCGGCCCAGTTCTTCCTGAGCACGCTGGTCACCGAGCCGAATCTCGGCTACCTGGTGACCAACCCGTCGAACTCCCCCGAGCTGTCCCACCACTCCAACGTCAGCGTCTGCGCCGGTCCGACGATGGACAACCAGATCCTGCGGGACCTGTTCGACGGGTGCGCGGCGGCGAGCGAGGTGCTCGGCGTGGACTCCGACTTCCGGTCGCAGGTCCGCGCGGCCCGGCAGCGCCTGGCGCCGATGAAGGTGGGCTCGCGGGGCAACATCCAGGAGTGGCTGGCCGACTGGGTCGAGACCGAGCAGTACCACCGCCACATCTCCCACCTGTACGGCCTGCACCCGAGCAACCAGATCACCAAGCGGGCGACGCCCGCGCTGTTCGAGGCCGCGCGGCGGACCCTGGAGCTGCGGGGCGACGACGGCACCGGCTGGTCGCTCGCCTGGAAGATCAATTTCTGGGCGCGGATGGAGGAGGGCGCCCGAGCCCACAAGCTGATCAGGGACCTGGTCAACACGTCCCGGCTCGCGCCGAACATGTTCGACCTGCATCCGCCGTTCCAGATCGACGGCAACTTCGGGGCCACGTCCGGCATCGCCGAGATGCTGCTGCACAGCCACAACGGCGAGCTGCACCTGCTGCCCGCGCTGCCCTCGGCGTGGGCGAGCGGCCGGGTGACCGGCCTGCGTGGCCGCGGCGGCTACACCGTGAGCCTGACCTGGAGCTCGGGCCAGCTCACCGAGGCGCTGATCCGGGCCGACCGGGCGGGCGTGGTGCAGGTGCGGGCACGGCTGTTCACCGGCGGCTTCACCGTGGTCGACACCGCCGACGGCTCCACGGTGACCCCAGCGCGGGTCGAATCCGACTGCGTGCGGATCACCGTCCAGGCCGGACGCACCTACCGGGCGCAGCCGACGGGACAGACGACACCGACGCTGGAGCAGCTGTTCTCCAACGTCAGCACGACCAATGACAGCAACACGGGCGTGGGCGACTTCGACGGCAACGGGGCGACGCTGTCGGCGCAGGCGCTGGCCCTGGTCGGGGTGACCCCGGGCGCGACCCTGACCCGCGAGGGCGTCACCTTCCGGTGGCCGAACGTCCAACCGGGCGGGGCGGACAACGTGATCGCCTCGGGCCAGTCCGTCGCGATCAGCGGCACCGGCAGCAAGCTGGGGTTCCTGGCCGCCGGGACGTACGGCGCGGTCGGCGGCACCGCCACCGTGGTGTACGCCGACGGCACCCGCCAGTCGTTCACCCTCAGCGTGCCCGACTGGTACGGCGGCCCCAAGAGCGGCGCGACGGCGGCGATCGTCATGTCCTACCAGAACCGCCCCGGCAACCGCCGGGAGAACACGGCCGCCACCATCTACTACGCGGGGGTGTCGCTGGCGGCGAAGGCCGTCGTGCGCGTCGAGCTGCCCAACATCAGCTCACGCCCGGCGTCCGGGGTGCCGACGATGCACATCTTCGCCATCGCGATCGGCTCCTGACCGCAGGGCCGTCCACACCCGGACAGCGCACGAGCCGGCGCGCCGCGGGCACCGGAAAGACGCCCGCGGCGCGCGGCGCACGCTGTCGCGCATCCACTCTCCACACGCGCCCCGGCTCCCATCGACTTCAATATTGCTATGACGTCATACATGTGATGTGATGCACGCCATCGGTTACGCCAGCGTTTCCCGCTGATGACGGCTCACCGCTGCCCGCTGTGCCCCCGCCAGCGGCTCACCTCGTGGAAGGACGCCACTGTGGCTTCTGCACTCCGCCACGCCCGACGACAGACGAAACACCGATCCCGACTGACAGCCCTCTGCGCCGCCCTACTCCTCGCCACGTCGACGCTGGCCGCCACTCCCGCAACCGCCGCGGTCATGACGACCCTCTACGTGTCCCCCACCGGATCCGGCACGGCGTGCTCCACGGCGCAACCGTGCTCGCTGACCCAGGCCCAGTCGTCGGTGCGCGGCCTCGCGCCGACGATGAGCGGGGACATCGTGGTCCAGCTCGCCGGCGGCGCCTACGCCCTGTCCGCACCGCTGACATTCACGTCCGCCGACTCGGGCGCCAACGGCTACACCGTGTTCTGGCAGGCCGCGACAGGCGCCCAGCCGGTCATCTCCGGCGGACAGCGGGTCACGGGCTGGACGCAGGTGGACGCCACGCAGAACATCTGGCGCGCCGCCGCAAGCGCCGGTTTCGACACCCGCCAGCTCTACGTCAACGGCCGCATCGCGACCCGGGCCCGCACACAGGTCAACCGCGGCGACTTCACCATGACGACCAGTGGTATGACGTTCACCAACAGCGCGCTGTCGTATCTGAACAACGTCGCCGCCGAAGACCGCATCGAGCTGGAGTCGGTGAACTCGTTCACCGACCGGTACGTGCCGGTGCAGTCCATCAGCAGCAACACGATCACCATGGAACAGCCCGCCTGGAACAACAACACCTTCGGCTACGACACGCTGAGCAGCCCGTTCCGGGCCGGGCCGATGTACCTGGTCAACGCACGTGAGTTCCTCGACGCCGCCGGCGAGTGGTATCTGGACACCTCCGCCGGCCAGCTCTACTACAAGCCGCTGAGCGGCGAGAACATGGCCACCGCCGACGTGCAGCTACCGCGGCTGGAGTCGCTGCTGCGGGTGGGCGGCACCTACGCGGCGCCGGCCCACCACCTGTCCTTCTCCGGCCTGCAGTTCTCGTACACCAGCTGGCTGCAGCCCAACAGCAGCCAGGGCTACGCCGACCAGCAGACCGGCGCGTACATCTACGGCACCTGGTCCCGGCCGTCGAACTGGCTGAGTTCGTGCCAGTCGGGCTGCCCGCAGTTCGAGGCGACCCGGCCCAACTGGCGCCAGATGCCCGCGGCGGTGCAGGTGTCGGCCGCCAACGCGATCAGGTTCACCGGCAACCGGTTCACCAACCTCGGCCAGGTCGGGCTCGGCATCGGCAACGACGCCAACGCCCACGCCACCGGCGTCGGCCTCGGCGCGGCCGACATCGACGTGATCGGCAACACCTTCGAGCAGATCTCGGCCGGCGCCGTCATCGCCGGCGGCGTGCAGGCCGACGCGCACCACCCCAGCGACTCCCGGATGGTCAACCGCGACATCGTCTACAGCAACAACTCCGTCCACGACGTGGCCATCGACTACCGCAGCCACGTCGGGCTGCTCATCACCTACGCCGCCGACTCGGCCATGACCAACAACGAGGTCTACAACCTGCCCTACACCGGCATCTCGATCGGCTACGGCTGGGGCGCCAACGACGCCGGCGGCGCGCAGGACTACATCGACCGCGGGCTCTACAACTATCAGCCCCGATACACGACCGCGACGATCGCGGCGAACTACCGCGTGCAGGCCAACCACGTCCACGACGTCATGCGCCAGATGACCGACGGTGCGGCGTTCTACGCGCTGTCCGCGCTGCCGGGCTCGACGATCAGCCAGAACTGGTTCCGCAACACCAACGGCTGGCTCGGGCTGTACTTCGACGAGGGGGCGCGTTATCTGACGGCGTCGAACAACGTGTTCGACAACATCGGCCAGTGGGCGTACGGGCAGCACTGGGCCAACAACAACACCGGCAACCTGACCCTGACCAACAACTGGACCACCAGCACCAACACCAACATCACCAGCGGCTCGCGGGGCAACACCAACACCGGCACGGTGGTCGTCAGCGGCGGGAACTGGCCGACGGCGGCACGCGCGGTCATGGCGTCGGCGGGCGTGCAGACCGGCACCCAGCAGGGCGTCACCATCGTCGGCGGCCAGTCGGGACGCTGTGTCGACGTGCCGAACGCCAGCTCTGCCAACGGCACCCAGGTGCAGTTGTGGGACTGCGCGGGCGGCACGGGCCAGCGGTGGACCTATACCGCGAGCAAGCAGCTGACGGTCTACGGCAACAAGTGCCTGGACGCCACCGGCCAGGGCACCACCAACGGGACCCGCCTGGTCATCTGGGACTGCAACGGTCAGGCCAACCAGCAGTGGAACGTCAACTCCAACGGCACGATCACCGGCGTGCAGTCGAACCTGTGCGTGGACGCGAGCGGCAACGCCACCGCCAACGGGACCCTGCTGCACCTGTGGGGCTGCCACGGCGGCACGAACCAGCAGTGGACCCTGCGCAGCTGATGAGCAAGCGCGAGGCATGACACGACCGCGGGGTCGAGACGTCCAGTCTCGACCCCGCGGTGGTATCACGGTGCGGCGTGCCCGCCGGCGCGAGCGGATCAGCCCGTCGCCTGCCACAGGCCGTCCGGCACCGGTGTCCGTAGGCCGGTCACCGCGGCCGTGACGTGCTCGGCCGATCTCATGCCGGAGACGACCGCCGCCACCGCCGGGTGCCGCAGTGGGAACTGCAGCGCCGCGACCGGCAGCGCGACATCGAACTCCTGGCAGGTCTCGGCCAGCCGGCGAGCCTGCTGGAGCACCTCGCCCGATGCCGGCGCGTAGTTGAAGCTCGCGCCGTCCTGCGGCCACGGCCTGGCCAGGATGCCCGAGTTGAACGGCGCGGCCGCGACGACGGCCACCCCTCGGCGCGCGCACTCGTCAAGCAGGTGCTCGCCCGACCGGTCGAGCAGGGTGTACCGGCCCGCCAGCATGACGACGTCGAGGTCGGTCTCCAGGACCATGCGCAGCGGCGCCTGCCACTGGTTCATGCCGACGCCGACAGCCCGGATCACGCCCTGGTCCCGTAGCGCGATCAAGGCCGGTATCGCCTGGCTGATCGCCTCGTCGACGGCGTCGTCGGGGTCATGGACGTAGACGATGTCGATACGGTCGACGCCCAGCCTGGTCAGGCTCTCCTCGATGCTGCGGGCGACGCCGGCGGCGGTGAAGTCCCACACGCGCACCAGGTCATCGGGGACGTCGAAGCCGCCGGCCGCCAGATCCGAGCCGGTCGGCGCGGGATGCGGGCGAAGCAGCCGACCTACCTTGGTGGACAGGACGTAGGCGTCGCGCGGCTGAGCGCGCAGCGCCGCGCCCAGTCGCCGCTCGGACAGGCCGAGCCCGTAGTGGGGCGCGGTGTCGAAGTGCCGGATCCCCGCCTCCCATGCGACGTCCACGGCCCGCGCGGCGGCGAGGTCGGATCCGGCGTAGCCGAGGTTGCCGATCCCGGCCGCGCCGAACCCTAGCGTGGACACGTTCAGGCCGGTGCGGCCGAGCGGCCGGGTGGGCATCACGGCGGCGGGCGGGTTCACGGCGACTCCTCTTGATTCAGGTCGAGGTCGGCTGGTCAGGGTAAATGCCACACGAGGGGCAGCGGGCCGCGCTGGGACACCGTCATGTCCAGCATCGGGTGGATGACCTGGTGCCAGCGTTCGGTCAGCTCCAGTTTCGCCATCGCGGTCTCCATGCCGTCCCAGTCGTCGCACACCACGGTGTGGAACAGGTCGAGCCCGTCGCGCCAGATGTGCCACGAGTGGACCCCGCTGTCGCGCAGTGCCTGCTCGTGCTCGGATGAGAGCTTGGCGTGGATGCGTTCGTACTCGGCCTCCAGGCCGGGTCTGAGCCGCGTGTGCAGTGCGATCACCTGCATGAATGCTCCTTGCCGAGCGTCGCCGTTTCGGTCACCGGCCCAGCCAGCCGCCGTCGACGGGAACCAGCGCGCCGTGCACGTAGTCGGAGGCGGCCGAGGCGAGGAACACGGCCACCCCGGCGAGGTCGGCCGGGGTGCCCCACCGCCCGGCGGGGATGCGGTCGACGATGGCGGCGTTGCGTACGGGATCGTCGCGCAGCGCCTGGTTGTTGTCGGTGGCGATGTAGCCGGGCACGATGGCGTTGACGTTGACGCCGTGCGCGGCCCACTCGTTGGCCAGCGCCTTGGTCAGCCCGGCGACACCCGACTTGGCCGCGGTGTAGCCGGGCACGGTGATCCCGCCCTGGAAGCTGAGCAGCGACGCCGTGAAGATGATCTTCCCGGTACGCCGGTCCAGCATCGCCCGCCCGACCTCCCGGGCCAGGACGAACTGCGCGGTGAGGTCGACGGCGAGCACGTGGTCCCAGTCGTCGTCGCTGTGCCGCGCGGCCGGTGCGCGGGCGATCGTGCCGGCGTTGTTGACCAGGATGTCGACCGGTCGCTCCCGGCCTGCGAGGTCGGCGGCCAGCTCGGCGACCGCCTCGCGCCGGGCGAAGTCGACCGCGCGCACCTCGCAGCCTCGGCCGTGGGCCGTCACCCGGCGGGCGACCTCGCTGCCGTCCGGTTCGAGCTGGGCGCTGACGGCGATGATGTCGGCTCCGGCGCCCGCGAGCGCGTCCGCGACGGCCAGGCCGATGCCGCGGCGGGCCCCGGTGACGACGGCGAGTTTGCCGGTGAGGTCGAACATGGCGGCGCTCACCGGGCGGACCCGCAGTCGAGCAGCACCTTCATGACACCGGCCCCGGATTCCAGGGCGGCGAACGCCTCGCCGACGCGTGCCAGCGGCTCCACGTGGGTGATCAGCTGCGCGGCCGGGATGTGGCCGTCGGCCACCAGCTCGACGGCGGTCGCCATGTCGGGCCGGCTGTAGAGCCGGGCGCCCAGCATGGTCAGTTCGCGCCAGAAGAAGCGGTGCAGATCGACCTCCCGTGGTGCGGCGTGGATCGCCACCATCACCAGCCGGCCGCGGGGGGCCAGGGCCTGCACGGCGGTGGCGACTCCGGCGGCCGCGCCGGAGACCTCGAAGCAGACGGCGGCTCCCTCACCGCCGGTCCAGTCGCCGATCAGCGCGGTCGTGTCGGCGGTGGTGGGGTCCGCGGTCGTGAAGCCGAGCCGGTCGGCGACGGCCCGCCGCTGCGGGCTGGGCTCCAGGACCAGCACGCGGGCTCCGGTGCGCCGGGCGACCACGGCGATGAGCAGGCCCACCGGCCCACCGCCGACCACGACGGCGTGCTCGTCGGCGGTCAGGCCGCTGCGGCGTACGTCGTGCACGGCCACGGCGGTCGGTTCGGCGAGCGCGCCGTGGGCCAGGTCGAGGGTGTCGGGCAGGCGTACCAGCGCCCCGGCGGGCACGTTCCAGCGCTGTTGCATGGACCCGGCGCTGTCGATGCCGATGAAGGTGAGCCGCGGGCAGACGTGCCCGTGCCCGGCGG
Source organism: Catellatospora sp. NPDC049133 (assembly GCF_040648455.1). NCBI lineage: Bacteria > Bacillati > Actinomycetota > Actinomycetes > Micromonosporales > Micromonosporaceae > Catellatospora > Catellatospora sp. NPDC049133. The sequence continues at coordinate 36,000 of NZ_JBEZDT010000054.1, read as the reverse complement.
CGCATGTCACGCACGTGCCGCACGGCAGGACGGGTAGGACGGTGACGGGCTCGCCAGGCCTCCAGCCGTCCACGCCTTCACCGAGCTGGGCCACCGTTCCCGACATCTCGTGACCGAGCACCGCGGGCATGGCGACCCGCCGGTCCATGTCGCCGTGCAGGATGTGCAGGTCCGTGCCGCAGATCCCGGTGAATGCGACATTGATCTGCACCTGCCCTGGACCTGGTGCGGTCTCCGGCACGTCGACGACGCTCAAGCGCCGGTCACCTTCGTATACGGCTCGGTGCATGGCTTCCCTCTCGTGAACCGGCGTCCCGCCGTGCGTGCCTGCCGTTCGAGCACGACGTACACGTGTCGCTGTCATGCGGCGGAATGGCTTGGTGCGCCTCGATTTCGGCTGGGGCACTCGACCTCGCCTGTCCGGATCGGATCGAGTTCAGATATGACATCATATGTTTCGCCGAATGACAACGCTCAGCGCGCGCCGACCGCCGCCCGCTTCCACCGACTCCCGGAGCCGCACATGACCCACCCTCCCCGCGAGACGATCATCGACGCGCACCTGCACGTATGGGATCCGTCGCGCGGCGTCTACCCCTGGCTCGGCCCCCACCTGGCGCCGATCGACCGCGCCATGACACTGTCCGAGGTCACGCCCGCGCTCGTCGACCACGGCGTCGGGGCCGCCGTGCTGGTGCAGTCCGCCGACGACGACTTCGACACCGACCTCATGCTGGAGACCGCGCGGTCCGACCACCGGATCGTCGGCGTCGTCGGCTACGTCCCGCTGCATCGGCCGTCCGTCGCCGTCGACCGCCTGGCCCGGCTGCGCGACGATCCGCTGTTCGTCGGGGTACGCAACCTGATCCACGAGCGCGAGGATCCGTCCTGGATCCTGCGCCCCGACGTCGACGAAGGGCTCGGCCTGCTGGAAGAAGCCGGGGTGCCGTTCGACTTCGTCGCCGCGGGCCCCGCAGCGCTGGGCACCGCCGCCGAGGTCGCCCGCCGCCACCCAGGACTGCACCTGGTCCTGGACCACCTCGGCGCACCTCCGCTGCGGGCCGGACTGGACCACGCCGAGCAGTGGTCACACCACCTGGAGTTCCTCGCCGGCTGTCCCCGGGTGTACGCCAAGCTCTCCGGGCTGTACCTGGGCGACGACCCGGACGGTGAGGCGCTGCGCCGGCTTGGCTCCCACCTGCGCACAGCGCTGCGGCTGTTCGGCTCCGAGCGGCTGATGTACGGCGGCGACTGGCCGATCTGCCTGCTCCACGAGACCTACGGCCGGACCCTGGACCTGGTCCGGCAGGCCCTGTCGGAGCTGGACGCCGCGGGATGGCGTGACGTGCTCGCCGGCACCGCCACCCGGGTCTACCGCATCGATCGCAGCCGGATCGAGGCGACCGGCTCCTGACGGCCGGAGGCCCGGTGCCGCCATCGCGGCACCGGGCCACGGTGACCTGTGCCCAGTGCCGTCTCTCAGCACCAGCCCGCTACGGCTTGCGCGAACGGCAAAAGATCTTCACGCCGGGCCCCGGCTCGCCGACGTCCAGCCGCCAGGCGCTTTCACACCGGGCGAGCAAGCTCGCTGATGTCCAGCTGGTACGTGCTGACGGCGGTCGCCGCGAAGACGTCCGGGTGCAGGCCGCCGAACGGCCAGGCGATCGCGCGCAGCGACTCGGCATAGGTCGCCGCCAGCCGGCACATCGGCCAGTCCGAGCCGAACATCAGCCGCCGCACGCCGAAGACCTGCACCGCGTGCTCCACATAGGGCCGCAGGTCGTCCACCGACCACCGGTCCCAGTGCGCCAGCGTCACCAGGCCGCTGAGCTTGGCCCGCACGTTGTCGCACGCGGCGACCGGCGCGATCGCCCACTGCCACTCGGTCAGGCCTTCGACGCCGCCGGTCACCCAGGGCGACCCGGCCTGCTGGAGCACGATCCGGGCGTGCGGCATCGCCTGGGCCAGCCGCGCCACGGAGGGCAGCTGCTCGGCCCGCACCGCCAGCTCGATCGCCAGGCCGCACTCGGCCACCGTCGCCAGACCCGCCCGCACGGCCGGCCGGTCGAGGAAGTCCTCGGGCAGCTCGTACACCCGCTCGTGCAGCGCGACGAGCCGCTGCCCGCCGGGTTCGGCCCGGTGCTTGCCGAGGATCTCGCCGAGATCGGGGTCGGCCAGCGGGGCCCAGCCCACCACGCCCACCACCCACGGCGTCCAGGCCGCGACCTCCAGACACCGCGTGGTGTCGGCCGAGGTGACGCCCGCGGCCTCGACCAGCACGCAGGCGTCGACCTCCGACTCGTTCAGCTCCGCCTTCAACTCGCCGACGCCGTAGTGGCGCCGGATGGGGGCGTATTCGGCGGCGGCGAGCCGGTGGTTGTCCGCCGACCACAGCTGCACGTGCGCGTCGACGATCACCTGTGCCGCCCGCGGTCACCCATGGCGGGGCCGGCCGAATCCTGCTCCTGCACTGCGGTACTCCGTATCGTCGTGAAGAGCGGCGCTGGCCGGCCTTCAGTCCGGTCGGGTGGGACGCCGGCCCGCACGCGGCGGGGTGCGGGCCGGCGCCGTCTGGTGCCCGACGGGCTGACACGGCACGATCCTTTGCGGACGGCGCGTATTAACCCGAGCGAAACACTCTGGGCGCAACCTCATCATACGTATGACGTCATAGCAAGACCTGATCCAAGAATTGTGCCGCGATCCGAATCAGAGGGTGCGCCACCGCGAGCGCCGGGGCTGGGCAGCACCTGCTCAGACAACGCGACCGACCTGCCGGGCAGGTCGGTCGCGTGGGGAATGCGGACAACGCCGGGAGCGCTCCGGCCGCGCCCTCGGTCAGCGGGCCGACTGGCGGCGCGGCGCGGGAGCCGGGGCCTCCGCGTCGGTCTGCGGACGCCGACGGCTCCACGAGCCGGTGATGTGCGCGCGCATCGTCGCGGCGGCGGCGGCGGGGTCCTTGCCAAGGATGGCGTCGTGGATCGCCTGGTGCTCGTCCAGGGTCTGGCGCACCACCGCTTCGTTGTACTCCCCGTGGTAGCGCATGCTGCCGCGAGCCTTGTCGTGGATGCTGTTGACGATCGCGCGGCCGAGCCGGTTGCGCGAGGCGGCCATGACCATGTCGTGGAAGTGCGCGTCGGCGGCCGCGAACTCCGGCACGTTGTCCTTCTTCGAGCGCATGAGTTCGAGGGAGGCGCTGATGCGCAGCCTGTCCTCGGCGGTGTGCGAGATCGCCGCGGCGGCGGCCATGTCCGCCTCCAGCGCCGTGCGCGTGGCCACCAGCTCGTCCAGGAAGGACAGGTTGGCGTCGTGGGCGATGATCGCGGTGAGCACCACGTCGTCGAGCAGGTTCCACTGCCGGGGGTCGGTGACCTGGGTCCCCCGGCCGTGCTCGATGCGGACCAGGCCCTTCTCCTGCACCACTTTGACGGATTCGCGGATCACGGTCCGGCTGACGCCGAACTGGTCGCACAGGTCCGCCTCCGGCGGCAGGGTCGAGCCCGGGGTGAGCACGCCGCGCACGATGTCGTTGACGATCTGCTGCACGACGTTGATGCCCAGCTTGGTGCCGCGGGCGCGGGGCGGGCCGGCGTCGCCGGCGGAGGCATGAGGTATGCCGAACGGGTCGGCCAGAACCTGCCGCGTCAACGCGCCCTCCCGGAGCAGTGGTCGCCGGACCACCAGACCCGACGACGACGAGTGTACGGCACGCTGTTAAGACGTCACAGGTAAGATGTCATATGTCACTGTTCCGCTTCCGTACCACGAAGATTCTCGCACGAATGGTTATCTGCGCGCATCGGGCACGGTCGCAGGAACACCGACCGACTCCGGACCCGCCGAAGTGCCGGCGCGCACGCCGACGGCGCGCCGGCACTTCGGCCGGTCCGGGCAGGTGCGGCGCCCTCACGCCACCACACCCACCCGGACCAGGCCCGCACCCCTGAGCGCGGGCCACCCCCGTTCAGCCGGCGACAGCCAACAGCCGCCGGCCGGCTTGCTCGGGCCGCACACCCGGCCCGTCGAAGGACACCGTCGCCGGCTGGAGCGCACAGGCGGCGATGGCCGCCTCGTCCATGCTGATCCCCAGACCGGGCGTGTCGCCGAGGACGAACGATCCGTCCTCGATCCGCAGGTCGATGTCGACACCCACCGGTGGGTGCAGGGCCTGCAGTTCGCTGACGAGGTGGTTGGGCACCGACGTCGCCGCGTGCAGCAGGCCGACCGGGTTGGTGCCGATCGGGCTGACCGGCAGGTCGTACGCGTGGGCCAGGGCCGACACCCGCAGGAAGTGGGTCACGCCCCACACCGACGCCGTCTGCACGATGTCGAGCGCGCCCGCCGCCAGCAGGGGCCGGAACTGCTCCAGCCCGCTGAGGTTCTCGCCGCTGGCGACCGACGCCCGCAGACCCCGGCCCACCGCGGCGTGGCCCTCGGCATCCCAGCGCCGCACGGGCTCCTCGACCCAGATCAGGTCGAGGGTCCGTTCGAGTTCGGCGACGTGCCGCACCGCCTGCTTGCGGGTCCAGCACTCGTTCGCGTCGAGCATCAGGCCGGGCCGGGACACGCCGCCGGCCTCGGCGAGCACGTCCCGGACCAGGGCCAGCCGGTGCCGGTCGCGCTCGACGTCCAGGCCGCCCTTGAGCTTCGCGGCCCGGATGCCGAGTTCGGCGTAGGCCTTGTAGGTGGCGGCCAGGTCGTCGTCGTCGAGGCCGATGTCAAGGCCGGAGGCGTAGGCGGGCACCACGCGGTCGCGGCCGCCGAGCAGGCGCCACAGGGGCTGGCCCGCGACTTTCGCTTTGATGTCCCACAGGGCGGAGTCGAACGCCCCGATCGCCCCGAAGACGGCTCCGGCGTGTCCGGCCTTGAACGTCTGCCGCAGCATCCTGTCGTACAGCGCGGTCACCGCCCGCGGGTCCTCGCCGTCGATGGCGGCGAAGATCGCGTCCAGTTCCACGTGCGGGCCCATGCCGACACCGGTGACACCCTCGTCGGTGGTCACCACGACGATCGGCACGTCGGTGAGTCCGTCGGCGTACACGCCGTTGGCGTCGCCGACGGGCCGGCCCCATTCCTGCACGGTGTTGAGGGCGCGATACCCAGTGATGCGCATGTCAGCCTTTCGTCGAACCAGCGGTGACAGCGTCGGCGATCCGGCGCTGGAAGAACAGGTAGACCGCCAGTACGGGCACGGCTGCGATCAGCACCCCCGAGGCGAACGTGGGGATGTCGGCCGAGTACTGACCGCGCAGCGACGTCACCCCGACCATCAGGGTGCGGTGCTCTGCGGACGGCATCATCAGCAGTGCGATGAGCACGTCGTTCCAGCAGAACAGCGCGTTGAGCACGCCGACCGACAGCAGCGCGGGCCGGCCCATCGGCAGCATGATCCTGCGGTACACGCCGTAGGTCGTGTTGCCGTCGATGCGCGCGGCGTCGACGATCTCGCTGGGGATGGCGCTGTAGTAGCTGGTCATCAGGTAGATCGTGAAGGGCAGGTACTGCGCCGTGTAGGCGAGGATCAGCCCCGGGTAGGTGTCGACGAGCCCGGTGTCGGCCATGGTCCGCACGAGCGGCACCATGATCACCTGGAACGGCACGAACAGCGCCGCGAGACAACCCAGGAACAGCGCCCGGGATCCGCGGAACCGCAGGTGGCTCAGCGCGAACCCGGCCATCGAGCCGAGCAGCAGCAGCAACGCGGACGCACCCGCGACCACGATCACCGAGTTGAGGAAGTAGCGCGCCGTGCCGGCGCTGGTCCAGGCCGTGGCGATGTTGTCCCAGCGCAGGGTGTCGGCGAACGCGAACCGGTCCAGGATGTAGTCGCGGCGGGTCTTCATCGCCGCGTTGGCGGTGAAGACCAGCGGGTAGATCGTCGCGAGCGCGAGCAGCGCCATGGGCAGGGCGATCAGCCACCGGCTGAAACGGGCGCCGCGCATCAGTCCTCCCTACCGGTGCGGCGCAGGAAGCTGACCTGCGCGAGTCCTACGACGAGCATGACCAGGAACAGCACGGTGGAGGCCGCCGACGCGAACGCCGGGCGGTTCATCTGGCCCTGCTGGATCCAGATGTAGTACTCCGGCAGGTAGGTGGACCCGCCCGGGCCGCCGCTGGTCATCACGTAGATGAGACCGAACATGGAGGTCAGCATTCCGATCATGGTCGTCACGAACACGAACTGGATCGTCCGGGACAGGCCGGGGATGATCACGTGCCGGATCACCTGCGGCAGGCTGGCCCCGTCGGAGCGGGCGGCGTCGAGCAGGGCGGGGTCGAGTGTCGCGAAGCCGGACAGGAACACCACCAGCGACATGCCGAACGTCGCCCACACGTGCACGCCGACGACGGTGAACATCGCGACGTCGGAGTCGCCGAGCCAGTCGACCGGGCCGAGGCCGGCCAGTTCGAGCAGGCTGTTGACCGGGCCGTCGAAGGACAGCAGCAGGTTGAAGATCGAGCCCACGATCACCGGTGACAGCACCGCGGGGAAGAAGTACACGCTGCGGTAGAACCGGTGGCCCGGCACCCGCAGGTAGATGAACGTCGCCAGCATCCCGGGGATCGCCACCGCGATGGGCAGCAGCAGCACCAGCCAGCCCACGTTGCGCAGCGCGCCCAGGAACAGCGGGTCGGCGAACAGTTCCGCGTAGTTGTCCAGCCCGACCGCCGCGCCGTTGCGCTCGCCGTCGCCGGTGAAGGAGAAGTTGACCCCCAGCAGCAGCGGCCACAGCCGGAACAGCACGATGACGGCGACGGCGGGGGCCATGAGCACGAACGGGGACAGCCGTTCCGAGGACAGCCTGCCGGCCCTGGGACGCCTGCGTGACGCGGTCGCCGGCCCGTCGGCCCGCCCCGCCCGAGCGGGGCGGGCCAACAGCGGCGTGAAATCACCGAGCGGCACTGTGGTCAGCTCCGGTCCGACTCGCCGAGCTGCTTGAGCGCGGCGTCGACGGTGACGGAACCGTCGAGGATCTGCTGCGACAGCCGACCCATCAGTTCGATGGTCTTCGACGACAGCGCCACGTGCAGTGCGGGCTTGCCGGTCTTGAGGTCGGCGACCAGCGCGGTGACGGCCGGCTCGGCGGCCTTGACGGTGGTGTCGGAGACGACCGCGCCCGCGTTGGTGTAGAACGCGGTCAGGGCGTCGGTCGAGGTCAGCGAGCGCACCAGGTCGGCGGCCAGGGCCGGGTCCTTGGTCCACTTGGCGACCGCGTAGCCGATGCCGCCGTCGAAGGGCAGGCTGGGCACGGCACCCTCGGCGATGACCGGCGACTTCATCACCCCGACGTTCTCGGGGCCGAGGAACTCGTTGAAGTCCTTCCAGTGCCCGATGTCGGACATCAGGCCGATGATGTTGGTCGCCTTGCCCGCCTGGAAGATGCCGAAGGCGTCGGTGAACATCGTGGTCGAGTTGCCGCCCTTGTTGTTCAGGCCGCCCGCCTCGACGTCCTTCCACAGCTGGAAGAGCTGCTTGACGTGGGGGGAGTTCCAGTCGCGCTTGCCGGCGATCCAGTCGTCGTACTCCTGGGGCGAGAAGATTCCCGAACCGAGCGCCGACAGGAAGAACTGGATGCCGGCACCCTCCTTGTTGCCCAGCGAGAAGCAGGTGGCCTTCGTCGCCTTGGTGATGGCGGCGCAGTCGGCGGTGAAGGCGTTCCAGGTGGTCGCGGGCTTCTGCGGGTCGAGCCCGGCCTTCTTGTACAGGTCCTTGTTGAAGTAGATCGGGTGGCCCTGCAGGGTCACCGGCGCGGCGAACGCCTTGCCGTCCTTGGTGAACGCGTCCCAGCCGGCCAGGCGCTCCTTGTCCGGGCTGAGGTACTGGTCCAGCGGGACCAGCGCGTCGACCCGGTCGCGGATCTGACCGCCGCCGTTGAACAGCATGACGTCGGGGCCTTTGCCCGCCTGGATCGCCGCTCCGAGGAGCGTGTAGTACTGGTCGAACGGCTGGGCGACGAACTCGACGGTCACGCCAGGGTGCTTCTTGGCGAAATCGGCCTTCGCCTTCTCCACGTATGCGGTTGCGGTCTTGTCACTGGACTTCCAGTCCCACACCACGAGCTTGCCGCTCGCCGCGTCGGACGGGGATTCACTGCCCGTGGCGCTTCCACAGCCCGCCAAGGCCAGCATCGCCGCGACGGCGGCCGGCCAGAGTACTCGCTGCTTCATTGATTCTCATCTCGAGAATGGCCGGATCGGGCCGGCCGTCAGCTGGAATGCAGCAAAGCTAAGTCATATGATGTGTGATGTCAACGGAAACCTGGCGGAAACCTAAGGCCGCCACCGTCGGCTCCCGACACTCGCACCACGACCAGAGCCACCCGCTCCGGGCTTTCGGATTGTTACCGATCACATGGCTCCGACCGGCGCCCTGCGCCCCATCCACAACGCGCAGACCATGCCATGCTGAGTCCGCTCGATCAACCGAAACATTTCGGCAACGTCTTGACGCGTTCCGATGTTATCGGTCACAGTCTATGACGACGCCACCCGACCCACAGGCGTTCCGCACCTCAGCGCCCGCCCGCTCCATCCCTTCCGGACAGAGCACTCCGCACACTGCGACTCACCGCGTCCCGCGCCGTGAGGGGTTCGCGCTGCCGAAGATCAGGCCGATCCGACGGTTCCGCCGACCGCGCCCGCGACCGGCGGACCGCGCATCGTCCGCTCCCCACCCGCCCGTCCCGACCAGAGGAGCACGATGAACCGTCCCCACCGCAGGCGAAGCCTGGCCACCGCGCTGGCGGCAGCACTGCTGCTGACCGCGGCCGCGCTCGGCCTGCAGGCCCCCGCCGCGCACGCACTCGACAACGGTGTCGCCCGCACGCCACCGATGGGCTGGAACTCCTGGAACACGTTCGGCTGCAACATCAACGAGACCCTGATCCGCCAGCACGCCGACGCGATGGTCAGCAGCGGCATGCGCGACCTGGGCTACCAGTACGTCGTGGTCGACGACTGCTGGTTCAACCCCAACCGCGACTCGTCGGGCAACCTGCAAGGCGACCCGACCAGGTTCCCCAGCGGCATGAAGGCGCTCGGCGACTACCTGCACAGCCGCGGTCTCAAGTTCGGCATCTACCAGGTGCCCCTGGACAAGACCTGCGCCCAGTACTTCGGCTCGTACCCGGGCGCCACCGGCAGCCAGGGGCACGAGGCGCAGGACGCCCGGCAGTTCGCCGCCTGGGGGGTGGACTTCCTCAAGTACGACTGGTGCTCGCCCACCGGCACCATCGACCAGCAGGTCGCCACGTTCGCCAAGATGCGCGACGCGCTCGCCGCCACCGGCCGCCCCATCGTCTACAGCATCAACCCCAACAGCATCCACGCCAAGACAGGCCCGCTGCGCAACTGGGGCGACGTGGCCAACATGTGGCGGACCACCGAGGACATCACCAACGCCTGGGACACGGGACAGAGCAACGGCTACCCGATGGGCATCCAGAACATCGTCAACGTCACCGTCCCGCTGGCCTCCTACGCCCGGCCGGGTGGGTTCAACGACCCCGACATGATGGAGGTCGGCCGGGGCGGCATGACCGACACCGAGATGCGCAGCCACTTCGCGCTCTGGGCGGTCATGGCCTCGCCGCTGATCGCCGGCAACGACCTGCGCTCGATGTCCGGCGGGACGCAGACCATCCTCAAGAACGCGAACCTGATCGCCATCAACCAGGACTCCCTGGGCCTGCAGGCGACCCAGGTCTCCCACGACGGCACCCGCCGCGTGCTCGCCAAGCGGCTGGCCAACGGCGACGTCGCGGTCGCCCTGTTCAACCAGGGGTCCTCGACCACGACGGTCTCCACCACGGCCGCGGCCGTCGGCAAGTCCGGCACGTCGTTCACCCTGCTGGACGCGTGGACCAACGCCACCGGCTCCACCAGCGGCACCATCTCCGCCAGCGTCCCGGCGCACGGCACGGTGGTCTACCGCGTCAGCGGCGGCGGCACCACTCCCCCGCCGTCGACGACCACCTTCGTGAGCGCGGCCTCCGGGCGCTGCCTGGACGTCCCGCAGAGCAACACCGCCAACGGCACGCAGCCGGTGATCTGGGACTGCAACGGCCAGAGCAACCAGCAGTGGGCGGTCAACGGGGCCGCGTTGCAGGCCCTGGGCAAGTGCCTCGACGCACCGCTCAACGCCACGGCAGGGGCCAAGGTACAGCTCTGGGACTGCAACGGCGGCGCCAACCAGCAGTGGAACCTCAACTCCGACGGCACGATCAGCAGCCGGCAGTCGGGCCTGTGCGTCGACGTCAACGGCGCCGCCACCGCCAACGGCACCCTGGTGATCCTGTGGACCTGCACCGGCGCGGCCAACCAGCGCTGGACCCGCCGCTAGACCGCGGGCAAAGGTCGACATGAGAAGAGCCCGCCGGGCGGATGTCCCCGATCCGCTCGGCGGGCTCTTGGGTGCGAGGGGCGCGGACCGCGGCGGCCTGGCTCCAGCACCGCGGTCCGCTGGCGGTTTGGGCCCCGCCGTATGTCCATCATACGTCATATGTCAATGCATTGATGTCGACGTGCTCGCCTGGAGACAGCATCCTGTCAGGTACGATCGCGGACTGGCACGTGATCTCACCGATGAGGCCTCGGGGAACATCTGTCACTTATGGTGCGTTGATCTTCTTTTCGTCATACGTCATATGCTGCGGTGGCGGCCGGGGGCGACATGCGCCCCCGGCCGCCGGCGGTCACCACACGGCCGCCCTGGCCACGCGATCGTGGCGCCGGTTCACTGGGAAACGAGGCTGAACCGCTGGTTGGCCTGGCCGTTGCAGTCGTAGAGCTGGATCCGGGCGCCGTTGGCGGTGCTCCAGACGTCCAGGCACCGACCCGACTGGACACCCGTGATGGTGCCGTTGGAGTTGAGGTTCCACTGCTGGTTGGCCTGACCGTTGCAGCTGTAGATCTGGATCTCCGCACCGTTGCCGGAACCGGCCGCGTCCAGGCACCTGTTGCCGTACACGGTCAGCTGCTTGCCGGAGGTGTAGGTCCACTGCTGGTTGGACTGGTTGTGGCAGTCGTACAGCTGCACCCGGGTGCCGTTGGTCTGCGACGCGTTGGGCACGTCGACGCACCGGCCCGACTGCGCGCCCACGATCCGGCCGACACCGCCGCCCGTCGGAGGCGTCGGGGAGGCGCTCGGGGCAGGCGAGGACGGCGGCGGCGAGGCGGGCGTCGACTGCGACGGCTGCGGCGTGGCGGCGTTGAGGGCGTTGAGCACCGAGGTGTACGCCGGCTTCGTACCGCCACCGCTGTTGAACAGCAGCGGGCTCTCGTTGGAGCGCCACGAGTCGCTGTCGCGCACGCCCCACACGGTGATGCCGATGCAGCGCGGCACGTTCATGCACGCCTGGGTCAGGCCGCCGTACTGCGAGGTGGAGGCGTTGGTGACGTCGACCTCGGTGAGGGCCACGTCCACGCCGAGGGCGGCGAAGCTGGACAGGGTGGTCTGGAAGTTTCCGGGCAGCGAGCTGCCGCCGGTGAAGTGGGTCTGCAGGCCGACGCAGTCGATGGGCACGCCGCGGGACTTGAAGTCCCGGATCATGTTGTACACACCCTGGGTCTTGCCGTAGCTCCAGTTCTCGATGTTGTAGTCGTTGTAGCAGAGTTTGGTCGACGGGTCGGCGTTGCGGGCGGTGCGGAAGGCGACCTCGATCCAGTCGTTGCCGGTGCCCTGCAGGTTGGACGAGCGGCGGCTGCCGTCCTCGTTGAACGCCTCGTTGACGACGTCCCAGGCGGCGAGTTTGCCCTTGTAGTGGGCCATGACGCCGTTGATGTGGTCGATCATCGCCTGGCGCAGGTTGCTGCCGGACAGGCTCTGCATCCAGCCGGGCTGCTGGGCGTGCCAGGCCAGGGTGTGGCCGCGGACCTTGAGGCCGCGCTGGGTCGCCCAGTTGTAGATCTGGTCGCCGGAGCTGAAGTTGAACTGCCCGCGGTTGGGCTGGGTGGCGTCGGGCTTCATCTCGTTCTCGGCGGTGATCATGTTGAACTCGCGCCCGGCGATCGTGGTGTACGTCGAGTCGCCGAGCCTGCTGGCGGCGATGGCGGTGCCGAAGTACCGGCCCGACTGCGCCGCGGCGGCGCCGAGGGTGCTGGCCGCGGCGCTCGCGTTCGGGATGACGAGCACGACGGTGAGCAGGGCGAGGGCACCGGCGGCCGCGGTCAGCGCGGCGGCGCGGATGGGCGATCGCCGCTGTGGGTTCCTGCCATGATGCGCGGTGGGAAGCGCAGTCACCATGGTCTCCTTTCGTGGTCGGCGCACACGTCGTCTCGGGCGATCGGTTGCGGCGCCGGGGAATCGGGCATCGATACCGGGGCATGTTGCCACGCTTGAATGCCCGCCGCAACGGAAACTTTTCGATAACTTCCGGAAGATGACCAATGACCAATGTCGGCTGAGCCTTGCCCGATGCTAGGTCGACATCCACTCACGAGAGCTATTTCAGCAGTCCAGATAGCCCAGCGCGTGATCATCACTGATGCCTTAGGAGCACCGTCCGCGCGGTGCGAAAGTTCGAAGCACAGTGGATCACGGCGACGGTTCCGAAACTTCCGGACGACCTTCGGAACAGCTCAGGCGGCGGCCATCACCGCGACGGTGTGAGCTCGGATGCCGGCGGCGGGCTCACCGGAGGACCGGCCGACCACGTCCAGCACGTGCCGCTGAGCCTGCTCGGCCAGCCCGTCGTAGATCTCGACGAACACCTCGCGGGCCTGCGTGCGGGGCCATCCCGCGGGCAGTAGTTCCAGCGGCAGCTGCGGGTCGAGCAGCGGGATGTGCCGGTAGGCGTCCATGATCTCGGTGCGGGCCCGGACCGCCGCGGCCCCCGCGATCCGTCCGGCGCGGACGCGCCGCAACAGCGGTCGCCACTGCCGGTCGAAGGCCGCGTAGTGCTCGGTGATCGCCGCGATGTCCCACGCCTCGATCGGGTTGCGGTCCGCGCTGGCGGCCAGGTCGACGTGCGCCGCCCGGAACACCGTCATCGCGCCGGGCGTGACCTCGGCCAGCCGCCCGGCGACGGTGGGATTCCACGGATCCGGCGAGACCCACAGGCCGTCGTACAGCGGCGCGAACCCCAGCCAGCGCAGCTGGCCGCGCAATGATCGCCGCTGCGTGCCGTGCTCCTGCGGCAGCGAGAAGGCCACCAGCGTCCAGGTGCCGTCCCAGGTGCGGGCCTGCTCGGCGAACCGGGCGATCCAGGCTCCCCCGGCCGACAGCTCGTCGGCGGCGTCGCTGGTCAGCCGGTAGAAGCTGCGCCGGCCGTCCCGGCTGCTCTCCAGCACGCCCCGGCGGGCCAGCCGACTGATCGCGGTCCGGGCCGCGCCGCTGGTGATCCCGAACTCGCCGAGCAGGGTGGTGACCGCGGCCGACGGCAGCCAGGCCCGCGTGGGCAGCGTGTAGTCGGCGACCAGTGTCGTGGCCAGGCCCTGCGGCGAGTTGCCCGCCTGGCGTCGGGGCAGTCGCGAGCCGCCGTCCACATCGGGGTAGATCTCTTCGATCTCGAACAGTTTCACCACGACTCCGGCTGGGACGGCCACGCCCCGCGGCACGGGGTCCCGCCCATCGTAGGTGCGACCCGTCAGCGGCCACGCGACGCCGGAGCAGCCGGGAACCATTCGAGCCGTTCGATTGACACTTTCCTGTCCGACCGGCATCCTTCATGACACACGTCGTCGAAGGAGCCCGACCACGTAGTGAACGAAGTCCGGCACACCGGCAGGGGCAGGCCAGGGCAAGCCGACCCGCAACTGTTGTCATCGAGGAAGTGCCATGACACGAACGAACAGCTCAAGCCGACACCGGTGGGTGCTGAGCAGCCTGCTGACCCTGGCGCTGACCGGCGCCGTCCTGCTGGTGCCGCGCCTGGCCGAGGCCGGGCCGACCGCCGGCTGCGGCAGAACCCCGACGCTGACCAGCGGGACTCGCTCGATCCAGAGCGGCGGCCAGAACCGCACGTACATCCTGAGCATTCCGAGCACCTACAACAACACCCGACCGTACCGGCTGATCTTCGGCCTGCACTGGCTCAACGGCACCGCCAATGACGTCGCCACCGGCGGATCGGACGGGGCGGCCTGGGCGTTCTACGGGCAGAAGCAGCTGTCCAACGACGGCACGATCTTCGTCGCGCCGCAGGGCATCAGCAACGGCTGGGCCAACACCAACGGCCGGGACGTCACCCTGATCGACGACCTGGTCAGCCTGGTGCAGGGCGACCTGTGCGTGGACACGGCCCAGGTCTACGCCATGGGCTGGAGCTACGGCGGCGCGATGAGCTACGCGCTGGCATGCGCCCGGCCTTCGGTGTTCCGGGCGGTCGTGGTCTACTCCGGCGCCAACCTCAGCGGCTGCGGCGGGGGCACCCAGCCGGTCGCCTACTTCGGCATCCACGGCACCCACGACAGCGTGCTCAACATCTCCAGCGGACGCTCGATCCGCGACACCTTCGTCCGCAACAACGGTTGCACCGCGCAGAGCCCGCGCGAACCGGCGCAGGGCAGCCTGACGCACATCACCACGCTCTACTCGGGGTGCCGGTCCGGTTATCCGGTCCAGTGGGCCGCCTTCGACGGCGACCACGCCCCGCACCCGGTGGACGGGTCGACGGCCACCAGCGGCACCCGCACCTGGACCTCGGCGGCGGTCAACACGTTCCTCGCCCAGTTCGCCGGCACGCCCTCCCCCAGCGCCTCCCCGTCGGCCAGCCCGTCGCCGAGCGCTTCCGCCTCCCCGAGCCCCGGCCCGAGCAGCCCCGCGCCCAGCAGCCCGGCACCGTCCTCGCCCGCCCCCGGCGGCGCGTGCAGCGCGAGCTACCGGACCGTCAACCCCTGGCCCGGCGGCTTCCAGGGCGAGGTGACGGTCACCGCCGGCAGCGCCCCGCTCACGGGGTGGTCGGTCGGCTGGACGCTCAGCAGCGGCCAGTCCATCACCCAGCTGTGGAGCGGCACGCTGTCCACCAGCGGCCAGTCCGTGACGGTGCGCAACGTCTCCTACAACGGGTCGCTGTCGGCCGGCGGGTCGACAACGTTCGGCTTCCTCGCCGGCGGCACTCCGTCGACGCCGACGCTGACCTGCTCGGCTGCCTGATGCACCGTCCGCGGAAGGTCCGTCCGCATTGACGCGGGTCGTCGACCCGGCCTCACCGATCGCGAGGCCGGGTCGACGAGTCGTCAGCTGCGCAGGCTCCATTGCTGGTTCGCGCCGCTGTTGCAGGACCACAGGACGATCTTCGTGCCGTTGGCGGTCCCCGCGCCGGTGGCGTCCACGCAGAGCCCGGACTGCACGCTGGAGATGGTGCCGTTGGAGTTGACGTTCCACTGCTGGTTGGTGCCGCCGTGACAGTCCCAGATCACCACCGCGGTGCCGTTGGTCGTGCCGGCCCCGGACGCGTCCAGGCACTTGTTGCCGTACAGGGTCAGCTGCTTGCCGCTGGTGTAGGTCCACCGCTGGTTGGCGCCGCCGTGGCAGTCCCACAGCTGCAGCTGGGTGCCGTTGGCGGTGGCACTGTTGGGCGCGTCGACGCAGCGGCCGGACTGCCCGCCCACGAGCTGGACGTTCTGCTGACCACCGCCGCCGCTGCCGTCCCGCCGGACGATCGACTTCGACTCCACCGAGCGCACGCCCTGCGCGTCCACCACGTACAGCCGGTACTCGCCCGCCGCGCTGGGAACGGCGATCGAGGTGGCGGTGCCGTCGGCGCGGGTCATCGTCGCCCCGGCGGTGAAGCTGGTCGTGCCGTACGGCGCGAGCCACACGGACTTGGTCGAGTCGCCGGTGCCGCGGATCGGGATCGACGTGCCGCTGCTGCCCACGTAGGTGCTCGCCGGCAGCACGTAGTCGGGCAGCACGAGGTTGGCCTGCGGAATGATGCCCCGGTAGGCGTCCTCCAGCCCGGAGTTCACGGCGATGCCGTACGCCGCCGCGGGCCAGACGTAGTCGGACGAGACGAGGATGTCGTGGACCGTGCTGTTGGGCAGGACCTTGTTCGACACCTTGTTGATGGGGCCGTATGTCTGCGTGATGCTCAGGTCGTGCTTGCGGCCCCAGTCGTCGGAGTTGACGAGCCAGGTGACGTTCTTGTCGACGCTGAGCACGTTGTCGCGGAACGTCATGTACGCCGAGCCCTCGTCAGGGTGCAGGCCGTACTTGTGCCCGGACGGAACGCCCTGCAGGTAGTTGTTGGTGATGGTGGTGCCGGGCTGGCTGCCCAGGGTGTAGATGGGCGCGGTGTCGCTGAGGCGCTGCACCGTGTCGATGAAGTGGTTGTAGCTGATGGTGTTGTTCTTCGCGGTCGTCGTCGGCCGGTTGGGCGCGATCGAGCCGGCCGAGCCGTCGAAGTTCCACCAGCCCCAGCCCATCGTGATGCCCGACCACGGCGCCTTCTCGATGCGGTTGCGCTGCACGGTCAGGGTGTCGACGAAGTAGGCCGTGATGGGGCTGTGCCCGTTGAACAGCACGGCGCTGTCGTACAGGTAGTTGTTCTTGATGTCGATGGTCTTCGGCAGGCCCTCGACCGCGACCGGGTACTTCTCGCGGTTGCTCGACGTGTGGTCGCCGATGTACACGTGCTGGGGGTGGCCCACGCTGATCGCCGACCCGGCGATGTCGTTGGTGAAGTTGCCGATCAGCTGCGAGTTCTGCACGTCGTTGACCATGCCGACACCGTCGGCCCCGGCGTGCTGGATCCGGTTGCGCTGCAGCAGGATGCCGTCGGCGTTCTGGATGTCGATCATGGTCGGGGTGACGTCGACGTTGCGGTAGTAGTAGACGTGGAAGTTCTGCTTCGCGTACGCGGTCGCGCCGAGGTTGCCCTGCTGCGCCTGCTTGTAGGGCGAGCCGGCCACGGTGAACAGGTTCCAGTCCGAATGCTGCGCGGTGAGCCCGGACAGCGTGATGTTGCGGGCGTGGCTGCTCGTGGAGGTGCCGGCGATGCGCAGCAGCGTGGTCACATTGTTGGGCGCGAAGACCGCGGCGGTCGCCATGTTCTCCGAGCTCGCCTTGTAGTAGTACAGGGTCTGGGTGGACTTGTTGAAGTAGAACTCGCCCGGGGTGTCCAGGAACTCGTAGGCGTTCATGACCTTGTGGGTGCCGCCGACCTGGGCGTTGCCGTTGAACGCGCCCTGGGCGATGGCCGCGCCCGGCTGTTGGAACAGCGCGATGCGCCCGGAGCCGTCGCTGGTCACCTGGCGCACACCGACGATGGCCGTGGTCCAGGTGGTGCCGGTCTCGATCTCGATGTCGTCGTGGTTGGCGCTGATGGCGGGAAAGTCCGACGCGCTGTACCGGGCCCCGTCACACTGCGAACCCGACTCCCACGCCCACGCCGCCTGACCGGCCGTGATGTTGTACGTCCCGTAGCAGCCCGCCGACGAGATGGTCTTGGACGCCATGTACGCGCGCTTGTCGTTGACATACAGCGCGCGCAGCTTGTTGGAGCGGCTGAGGGGGGCCTTCCAGATGTTCCCGCTGTGCTGGGTCCACCCCGTCACCTGCACGCCGCCGTCGAGGATCGGCGTCTCGTTGTTGTAGGCGGAGTAGAAGACGCGGTAGCCGTTGGTGCCCGAGTCGCTCGCGCCCAACTCGATGGTGCTGGTCACCGGGTACGTGCCGCCGCGGAGGTACACGTAGATGTCGCCGGTCATGTTCGTGTTGATGGTGCGGACGAGGTCCCGGGCGCGCTGCACGGTCTTGAGCGGCGAGCCGATGGTGCCCGGGTTGCCGTCGTTGCCGTTGGGGGCGACGTAGTACGTCGCCTGGGTCGCGGCCGCGGCCGGCGCCTGGGCGGCGACGGTGGCCGCCACCGAGGCGGACACGAGGACCGCGACCGCCACCAGCGATCTTCCCACGGTCGATAGCGCTGACTTCACGTCTCTTCCTTTCGACTGCCGCAGCTCGGCGGTGTCCGCCGCTGCGTCCGGAGTGCGATGGTCTGCCGTTTCCGCGGCACCACCGCCTGCCGGGCCAGCACTCTCGCGCCGTCGAAGCGGTGGTGCCGGCCTCCTGCTGTGGTGTCCCGCCGCGGTGGTCCGGCAGCCGCAGGCCCGGCCGCCGGAGCGAGCGCGGCCTTCCCTGCCGCGCAGCCGCCGTGAATGGTGCGAGCCGCTGCCCGAAAGGCCGCTTGTCCTCCTTGGAGCACCGCAACAGTAGCGACGTATGACGTCACACGTCAACGGCTTGTGTCTATTCCATTTCGGCCAGGTTCCGTGTGCGGACCACGCTTTTCATCGAGTGGGCGCGGGCCGGGCGACGACGGCTCCCGCGCCTGTCGTGGCCGCCGGGCCGGCACGATGCGACCGGCCCGGCGTTCCCGGTCAGTTCCGGGTGCTCCACTGCTGGTTGGCGCCGCCGTGGCAGCTCCACAGCTGGATCCTGGAGCCGTTGGCGGTAGCGGCGCCCGACACGTCGACGCACAGCCCCGACTGGACACCGGTCAGGGTGCCGTTGGCGTTGAGGTTCCACTGCTGGTTGGCCTGGCCGTTGCAGTCCCAGATGATCACGGCGGTGCCGTTGGCGGTTCCACCGCCGTTGGCGTCCAGGCACTTGTTGCCGTACACCGTGAGCTGCCGGTTCGACGTGTAGGTCCAGCGCTGGTTGGTCCCGCCGTGGCAGTCCCACAGCTGGAGCTGGGTGCCGTTGGCCGTGGACGAGTTGGGCACGTCGACGCAGCGGCCCGACTGCTGGCCCACCAGCAGCACGTTCGACTGGCCGGGGGCCGGGCTGCTCGGCGGCGGGGAGCTCGGCGGCGTGCCGGAGCCGAACTGGGCGATGAACCGCCAGGCCTCGGCCTTGGTCCAGGTCCGGGCCCCGTCCTCGCAGCCGGAGCAGCCCTCGACCGGCGCGGGCCCGTGGCCGCCGTCGAAGGCGGCCCACTGCACGGGGTAGCCCGCGCGGCAGGAGTAGGTGGTCGTGATGTGCCTGCCGCTGCCCGCGGCCGGTTCCGAGGCGTTCTGCTGGGCGCAGCCGTTGTTGCGCAGGAAGGTGTCGCGCAGCGAGCGGCCCTGCGAGATGTTGAGCACGTTGTCGGAGATGCCGTGGATGCCGAAGTAGGCGATCGGCTGGCTGCCGCCGCTGCAGCCGGACAGCTGCGCGCCCGCGTACACCACCACGGCGCGGAACACGGTCGCCCGCGCGCAGGCGATGGCGTAGCTCATGCCGCCGCCGTAGCTGAAGCCCATGGCGAACCGCTGCGTGGTGTCGACGCACAGGTCGTTCTCGATCATGCGGATCATGTCGTCGGTGAAGGTGACGTCCGCGCCGCCGGAGTTGGCCCAGCCGTTGCCGAGTCCCTGCGGGGCGACCAGGATCGCGCTGTTGTCGGACTGCTGCTGCATGCCGTAGAAGGACCACGTGCTCCCGCTGCTGCCGCCCGAGGAGACGTCGTTCATGGTGCCGCCGCGCCAGTGATAGGCGAAGATGAGCCGGTAGGGGCGGGTGTTGCTGTAGCCGTCGGGGACGCGCAGGTTGAAGCTGCGGTTCTGGCCGCTGCTCTGGATCGTGTACGTGCCGGTGCGCAGGGTCGGGCTCTTGCCGCAGCCGGCGGTCGTGGCGGCGTACGCCGCCGGGCCGGTCAGTGCGGTGGCCGTCAGGGCCCCCGCGACGACGACGGCGGCCGCGCCGAGCGCGGCGAGCCACCGTTGCCGTGCGGGTCGGTGCTGGATGGATTCCACGGTGCTGTCTCCTTTGCTTGGGAGCGGGGACTGCACTGGCGACGGCCGCCTGCGGCTGGGGCACGGGACAGCACAGCCCGACCGCCGCACCCGGGCGGGCGGGCGGTTGATCTGGCGGGATGGAGCCGGACCTGGGCGATGTGGTCCGCGGCGCGGCTGCCGGTCCAGGCGTCGCCGCACCACGCGGTGGGCTGAGCGGCGGTCGGCTCGCTGCCCCAGGCCGACTGTCCCCGTGGGACAGCGCCACCGTAGCGACGTAACACGTCACATGTCAACGACTGCCGTCGATCCCGTGGTCCGGGAAAACTCGCACCCTTGACGCCTCGAATGTTATCGGTCACATTGGACCGAACACATCACATGTCATCCATGTTATTAGGCCGAAGACGACAGGTAACGACTGCCTCCCAGCCGAAACCGTTTCGATGTGAGCGGTCACCGCTGCCCTGGTCAGTGGCCGCATGCCGAGACGACCTGAGTGAAGGGATCGACCATGGCCAAGTACGCGCGCCTGCTCGCCACTGCGGCGGCCACGCTGGCGCTGACCGTCGCGGTGATGCAGAACGGCGTGGCCCACGCCGAGTCCAACGGCGGGGTGCGGGTCATGCCGCTGGGCGACTCGATAACCGAGGGTACCCAGGTGCCCGGCGGTTACCGGATCGGGCTCTGGCAGCGGACGGCCGCCGGCGGATACCGCGTCGACCTGGTCGGCACGCAGTTCAACGGCCCTTCCTCCCTCGGCGACCATGACCATCAGGGCCACCCCGGCTGGCGGATCGACCAGATCGACGCCAACATCACCGGCTGGCTCCAGAACACGACCCCGCGCACGGTGCTGCTGCACATCGGCACCAACGACGTGCTGCAGAACTACAACCTGTCCGGCGCCCCGGGCCGGCTGTCCGGCCTGCTCGACCGCATCACCGCCGCGGTGCCCTCGGCGGACGTGTTCGTCGCGACCATCATCCCGCTGAGCAACTCCGGTCAGGAGAACGCGGCGCGCACCTTCAATTCGGCCATCCCCGGCATCGTGCAGAGCAAGGTCAACGCGGGCCGGCGCGTCCACCTCGTCGACATGCACAGCGCGCTCACCACCGCCGACCTCATCGACGGCATCCACCCGACCGCGGCCGGCTACGACAAGATGGCCGCCACCTGGTACGCCGCCCTGCGCTCGGTGCCGGGCAGCATCGGCTCCAGCACCACCCCAGCATCGTCCACGCTGGTCAGCGCGGCCTCCGGGCGCTGCCTCGACGTGCCCGGCAGCAACACCGCCAACGGCGTCCAGCCGATCATCTGGAGCTGCGGCGGCGGGTCGAACCAGCAGTGGACCGTCAGCGGGCAGGCCCTCCAGTCGCTGGGCAAGTGCCTGGACGCGCCCACGGGAGCGGCGCCGGGCACGAAGGTCCAGCTGTGGGACTGCCACGGCGGCACCAACCAGCGGTGGAATCTCAACAGCAACGGCACCGTCAGCAACGTCGCTTCCGGACTCTGCCTGGACGTCTCCGGCAACGGCACCGCCAACGGCACCCCGGTGATCCTCTGGTCCTGCACCGCCGCCGCCAACCAGCGGTGGACCCGCGGCTGAGTACCCGCGCGAGCCCGCCCGGTGGACAGGTCCACCGGGCGGGCTCCGCTGATCGCCGGTCAGCGGAGTGTCATCACCACCGCGAGCGGTTCGGTCCGGTACGGGGTGTCCGTCTCGAACGCCAGCTGCGCCGTGTACACGCCGTGCCCGGCCACCGCCGGGGCCGACGCCGTGACGGTCACCGTGACGGTGCGGCCCGCCGGGATGGTGATCTCGGTGCGCCTGGCCGACAGCCACGACACGTCGGCGCCGCGGACGCAGGACTCCGCGCCGGGCAGTTGCTGCGCGGCCCCGGTCAGGGCGTCCCGGCTGATCTGGCCGCCGACCTGGTAGGTGCCGCACGCCGCCCCGCCGCCGAGCACGGCCCGGTTGGCGTTGGGCAGCTTCGACCACACCGCCGTCGCCGGGTCGAACTCCATCACCTGGTTGGTGATGCTGCTCGCGGTGACGCCGCCGATGACGCGCAGCCGGCCGCCGACGGTGGCGTAGGCCATGCCGTACAGCGGGTTCAGCCCGGTGGTCGGCACCCAGGTGTCGGACTCGGCGAAGTAGCGGAAGGCGTCGCCGGTGGAGTCCTTCAGGTACGGGAACTGTCCGCCCACGCAGATCAGCCCGTTGCCGGCCGCGCCGCAGGCGTGGTCTGCCACGCCGAGCGGGTAGTCGGCCAGCCGGGTCCACCGGTTCGTGTCCGGGTCGTAGCGGTAGGTCCGGTGCGACGGGGTGTCGCACGTGTAGGTCGGGCATCCGGCGACCGCGTACAGCTTGCCGTCGACCGTGGTGGTGGCCGCGTCGGCCACCGCGGCGGGCAGATCGGCCCGGCGGGACCAGCGGTCGGTCATCGGATCGTAGGCATAGGTGGTGGCGAGGGGTTCGCCGGTCAGGTCCCAGCCGCCGACGACGTACAGCTTGCCGTCGACGAAAGCGCCGCCCGCTCCCATCAGCGGCTGCGGCAGAGCGGCGATCGGCTTCCAGACGCGCGCCTGCGGATCGTAGACGAACCCTTCGGCCATCATGCGGCCGTACGTGTTGCCGCCGACCGAGTAGACGGTGCCATCGTTGTCGGCGACCGTGTTCTCGACCAGCGGTTCCGGCAGCTCGGGCAGCTCCACCCAGGCGGTGCCGTCCGCGGCCGACTGCCCGGGCCGCGACGTCGCCGCACTGCGCACGAAGTCGCGGGACCTGGTTCCGTCCGACACGGGGACCTTGACCAGCGGCGTCTCGGGCCCGGCGGCGCGGTGTCCGCCGGCCTGCGGGGTGTAGCCGCGATCCTGCTCGACGAGCCCGACCCGCAGCGGCCGGTCACCGGTGTTGGTGAGCCGGACCTCGCTGGTGACGGTGCGGCCGGGCCGCACGGACACCGGCAGGCTGGACCGGCTCACGGCCAGCTGCCCGGCCCGCAGGCTCCAGTCGCGGCGCACGACGCGGTCCCCGACGGCGCGCACCGTCGCCGTGGCGTCGCCGTAGCGCAGGCCGGTCGCGGTCACCGGAACCGCTCCCCCGCCGGCGACGAAGACCTGGTAGAACCCGGCGCCGTCGGTGGTCGCCGCCGGTCCGGTGCCCGCCGACACCTTCGCGCCGCTGAGCACGCGGCCGGTGTTGGCGTCGCGGACCTGTCCGGCGATGAACCCGCCGGGCACGGCCGCGCACGCGCGCGTGCCGACGAAGACGTTGTCCACCTGCCACCAGTTGGCGAGGCTCCCCTGGTAGCGGAACCGGACCAGGACCCCGGACCGTCCCGCGGCCTGCGGGATCGCGATCTCGACGTGTCCGGAGACGCTGACGTCGGAGAAGTGGCGCACGACGCTCCAGCCCGCGCCGCCGTCCAGGCTGAGTTCGAGGTCGGCGGACTGGACACCGAAGTTGGTGGCCGAGTAGTCGCTGTCGAACCCGATCACCGGGGCGGACACCCCGGTCAGGTCGGCCGGCGGGCTGACCAGGGCCGAGTTGATGTCACCGGACTGGGACCAGGTGTCGACGGTGGCGAACCCGCCGTCGCCGCCGGTCAGGTTGCCCTTGAACGCGGGGTCGTCGAACCGCCACGTCTGCCCGGAGCCGGTCTCGTCGGTGACCTGCCAGCCGTCCTTCGGCTGCCCGGACCAGCCGGTGAAATCGGTGGCGACGCCCTGGTGGCGCCAGGCGTATCCGGTGGCGTTGCAGGTGGTGTCGTCGGCGGTGAGCACGAGGTCGCGCCGAACCGTGCCGGTCTCGCCGGGTTTCGCGGCGTCGATCGTGGCGGTGGCCGTGCCGGGAACGTAGCCGGGCAGGTCGACCGGGGTCGCGCGCACGGTGTAGGTGCCGCCGACCGGCAGATCGACCTGGTAGCGGCCGGTGTACGGGTCGGTGCGGACCGTCTCGGCGCGGCCGTCGACGGTGATCTTCGCGTAGAGCGGCCAGCCGTGGCCGGAGCCGTCGGTGACGGTGCCGGTCAGCGTCCGGGTCGGGATCGCGGTCAGGGTCAGATCGCGCACGACCCGGGCTCCACTGCCGACCATCGCCTTGGCCACCGGCGCGGAGCGGTAGCCGGCGGCGGCGGCCGTGACGTCGTAGCCGCCGACCGGCACGGGCAGGCGGTAGCGGCCCTGGGCGTCGGTCGTGGCGTGGAAGGTCGCCCCGGTGCTGTCGGTGGCGGTGACGGTCACGCCCGAGAGCGCGCCGTGCTTCTTGCCGTGGGTGTTCCGCCCGGCGGTGACGGTGCCGGTCAGCTGCCCGCTCGCGCCGAGGGTCAGCGCCGAGACCCCGGCCGGGGTGCCCAGGCCGGTCGGGCCGTCCCACCCCGCTCCGGCGGCGCAGAGCAGGTTGCCGCAGTAGCCGTTGACGCCGGTGGTGACGTCGGTCAGGCCCGCAGCCCGGTCCTTGCGGTACGGGTAGGTGACCGGGTAGGTGCCCGGCAGCGGGTCGCCGGCCAGGGCGTACATCCCGGCGAGCAGCGGCGCGGCCAGCGAGGTGCCGCCCCACTGCGCCCAGCCGTCCTGGCCGAGGGTGTTGTAGACGGCCAGGCCGGATTCCGGCGCCGCGGTGGCGGAGACGTCGGCGGTGGCGCGCTTGTCGCCGCACCGGGTGTCGATGCCGGCCTGGTAGTCGGGGCGGGCCTCGTAGCTGGAGCAGCCGCTGCCCGCGTGCTCCCAGGCGGTCTCGGACCAGCCGCGCGGGGAGGAGTCGCGGGTCAGCAGGGTGCCGCCGACCGCGGTGACGTCCGGGTGGGTGGCCGGGAAACTCTGCAGGTTGCCGATGTCGCCGCTGGCGACCGTGATGGCGATGCCGGGGTGGTCGTAGTGGGCGTGGTAGAGGTGCTGGTAGTGGGCTTCACCGGGGACGCCGTACGAGTTGGAGATGGCGACCGCGCCGAGCCGGGCCGCGGTGTCGACGGCGCGGCCCAGGTTGCCCATGGCGTTGTTGTCGGCCTGGACCAGCAGGATCCGGCACTTCGGGCAGGCCGCGGAGACGGCGTCGAGGTCCAGCGCGGCCTCGATCGACCAGCCCGGCTCCTCCAGGGGGTAGTTCGTGCCGCCGGACTGGTCGACCTTGCGGAAGCAGCCGTTGGCGGTGGTGCAGGGCGGCAGTCCGTAGTGGGCGCGGAACACCGCCAGGTCGGCTTCGGCGGCGTCATAGCCGAACGCGCCGACGATCGCGACCGTCTGGCCTTCGCCGCCGTCGGGCAGCCGGTACGCGGACCGGATGTCGGCCGGGCCCAGCGCGCCGGCCGGCGGCCCGGAGGCCTTCTGCTGCCGCCCGTCGCCGGCGGTAGGCAGGCCGAGCGCGTAGCAGCGGGCCAGCGGACCGTCCGCGGTGGACGTCGTCGCCTCGGCCGTGTTGCAGCCCGCTGGGCGGTACTGCGGCGCCACCCGGTTCGGCGCGGCCTGCTCCGCCGGTACGGCGGCCTGGGCCGGGACGCCCGCGAGCGCGCCGGTGGCGAGCAACGACAGCACGACGAGCGCGATCCGCGCACCTGGGTGACGCCCGCGGGCCCCTGTCGAGGGCACGACCATGTGGAACTCCTAACCGTCCGAACGGGAGCGGCGCATGGTTGTCGCGGCCGCCACGGGCCCGCCGTCAGCCGCACGTGCCTTTCGGCCACGGCGTCGGCGCGAGATGACGGCGATCTTGGCATGGGCCGGCGGGCGTGGACAATGTGTCGCGGCGTTCATGTTCAGGACAGCTGGCGGGTTCCGGACGGTGGTCTCCGGCTGGTTCACGCGCCGGAAACAGTCATGGCGGATCTTGGTTCGTCGTGCCGCGCAGGCATTTCACCGGGGCCGGAGGAGGCACGGAATGTGGCATGTGGTGGGTGTGTCCGGGCCCGAGGAGCACGTCTACGAGGCGCTCACCCTGCGCCGCCAGGCGACCCTGAGCGAACTGCTCGGCGACGTGACGCTCTCCCGGGCGCAGCTGACCCGTTCGCTGGGCCGCCTGGTCGAACACGGCCTCGCCGACCGGCTGCCCGGCCGGCCCGCGCGGTACGCCGCGACGCCGCCCGACCAGGCCGCCGCGTCCCTGATCGCCGAGCAGGAGCGCCACCTGTCGCGGCTGCGCACGCACGCCGACCAGTTGGCCGAGCAGTTCCGCCGGCGGGACGCGACCGAACGGCATCCCGGTGAACTCGTCGAGGTGGTCGAGGGCGCCGCGAACCTGAGGGCCACCCTGGTGCGCCTGCAGCGGGAGGCCCGGGTGCAGATCAGAGGGATGGACCGGCCGCCGTACCTCGACAATCCGGTGAGCGGCAATGCCGAGGAGACCCATCAGCTCGCCGACCGCGGCCTGAGCTACCGGGTCATCTACGACCGCTCGGCGCTGACGATCCCGGGCCGGATGGCGGAGGTCTGGCGGGGCATCCAGCACGGCGAGCGGGCCAGGGTCGCCACCGAGGTGCCGATGAAGATGCTCATCTGCGACGACCGGTTCGCGGTCATCCCGGTGATGACCGGCGGGAGGATGACCGAGGCGGCTTACCTGGTGTATCCGTCGACGCTGCTGGACGCGTTCATCGCGCTGTTCGAGACGTTGTGGGAGCGCTCGGTCGCGGTCAACCGGCCCGGCGAGGAGCTGCCGGACGGGTTGTCGGACCGCAGCGCCGAACTGCTCGGGCTGCTGGCCGGCGGCGCCACCGACGAGGCGATCGCGCGCACCCTGGGCTGGAGTGTGCGCACGGTGCACCGGCACGTGCACCGGATCATGGAATTGGTCGGCGCCGAGACCCGGTTCCAGGCCGGCATGGAAGCGGTCCGCCGCGGCTGGCTCTGAGCCCGATGACATCACCTCTGACCAGGATGAAAGCTCCGACCGGGTCGGCACTGCTACTGGAGGCCCTGCTCCGTAGCGGCTTGAACGACGTCGTCACCGTCGAGCCGACCACGGGCGGGCTCGCGGCGCTCGCCGGGATAGCCGCCCGCCGCGACGCGCCGCCGGTGTTCGTCAAGGCCCTCGCCGAGCCGCCGTCCGACGACGTCTTCCTCGCAGAGGCCGATGGGCTGGCCGCCCTGCGTGAGATCGGCGGCGCGCCGACCCCCGACGTGCTGCTGGCGAACCGGGACCTGCTGGTGCTGTCGGTGCTTGCGCCCAGACCGCACAGCGAGACCTTCTGGGAGCAGCTCGCACACCTGCTCGCCCGCCTGCACACGAGCACCGTCCACCCGCGTTTCGGCTGGCACCGCGACAACTGGCTGGGCCGACGCCGCCAGGTCAACACCTGGCACGACGACGGCTTCGCCTTCTTCGCACAGCACCGGCTGCTCCGCTGGCTCGACCAGCCCCGGGTCGAGGCCGCGCTCGACCGGGCGGACCGCTCGGCGCTGGAACGGCTGTGCCACCGGCTGCCCGAGCTGCTGCCGGACCGCCCGGCCTGCCTGACGCACGGCGACCTGTGGGCGCAGAACATCATGGCCACCGCGGACGGCCGGCCGGCGCTGATCGATCCGGCGGTGTCCTACATGTGGGCCGAGGTCGACCTGGCCCACGTGTGGACGACGTCGCCGCCGCCCGAAGCCTCCCGCTTCTTCGCGACCTACGCGGAGCTGACCTCCTTGGACAGCGACTGGCGCAGCCGTATGCCGATCATCCAGCTCCGGCAGCACCTCGCCGTGCTGGCCCAGTTCGACGACGATTGGGGCGCCGGCGACCTCATCCGCGCCACCCTGGCCCCCTTCCGTCGCCGACCGGGCCCCTGAACCTGGTTCGCCGCGGCGCGGGGCAGGTCCCGTCGGACCACACGAACGGGGCGACCACGGTGTCGCCGGGCTTGACGCCGGTGTCGTCCGCGCCCGCCGACTCGA
>NZ_JBEZDT010000054.1:0-8462 GCF_040648455.1 Catellatospora sp. NPDC049133 | reverse complement strand
TGCTCGATCTGGTGGAAGCGTCCTGCCACAACCCGCTCATCACAGTCAACGCCAGCCCCCGCGCCGCCGGTCAGGCGATGGCGCAGGCCGCTCCGTTGAGCGTGAAGGAGACGGGCTTTGCGGTGTTACCGGTGTGGGTCGCCTGGAAGCCGATGCTGACGGATCCGCCGGCGGGAATGGTGGCGTTGTAGGCCAGGTTCCTGGCGGTCACCTGCCCGCTGGTCGGCGCGTAGACCGCGTTCCAGCCGGAGGTGATGGCCTGGCCGCCGGGCAGGGTGAAGACCAGGGACCAGCCGTTGACGGCGGCGGAACCCGTGTTGGTGATGGTGATGTTCTCGACCAGCCCGTTGTTCCACGCGTCGATGGCGCTGGTGACGCGGCAGGAACCGGTGCCGGGCGGCGCGGACGCGCTCGGCGACGGGGACGGGGACGGGCTCGCCGGTGCGCTCGGACTGGGTGACGGGGACGGGCTGGGCGGGGTGCTCGGGCTGGGCGGGGTGCTCGGACCGGCGGTCAGGCCGAAGAACGCGACGGCTGCCGCCGCCATGCCACTGGACGGCAGGCTGTGGCCCGCCCCCTGGATGCTGAGCGCCTCGACCCGCACGGTGCCCGACGCATCGGCGTAGCGACGGCGGTTCCAGTTGGCCTGCGGGGTGTCGGAGGAGGTGGGCGTCTGGCCGAGTCCGTGCACGTTGGTCCACTGCTCGATCGATTCCTGCAGCAGCGAGTACGGCACGAGGGTGTCGCTGGTGCCGTGCCACAACTGCACCCGGGGCCGCGCCCCGGTGAAACTCGGATTGACCTGCCGCACCGCGTCACCCCACTGCTGCGGGGTGCGGTTCATGCCGCCGCCGGTGCACTGGCTGCTTCCCGGCGGATAGTCGGCCGCGTTGGCGAAGCAGTTGAACGGCACGCCCATGAACGACGCTCCGGCCTTGAACCTGTCCGGGTAGAGGGCGAGCATGTGCTGGGTCATCATGCCGCCCGACGAGCTTCCCGTGGCGAATACACGGTTGGCGTCACCGCCGTACTGCAGCACGGCGTAGGCGACCATCGACATGATCGAGACCGGGTCGCTGCCGCCGTCGCGGCGTTTGGCGGCGTCCGACCACGTGTCGAAACACCTGCCGAACCCGGCCTCCTGCATGGCGCTCGGGTAGATCACGATGAAGCCGTACTGGTTGGCCAGCGACGCGAACTCGCTGCCGGAGTAGAAGCCGGGGCCCGAGCCCCCGCAGCCGTGCATGGCGACCACGATCGCGGGGTTGGCCGGGCGGGAGTCGGGCACGTAGACGTGCATACGCATGCCGCCCGGGTTGCTGCCGAAGTTCGTCACCTCGACCAGCGAGGCGGCGAAGGCGGGCTGGACCGCAGGAATCGTGACTCCGGCGACCGCCAGCGAGGCGGCGAGGACGAGCAGCAGCTTTCGCTTGATCTTTTTCACGGTGTGTCTCCTTGGTTCCCCGCACGGGTCGGGGAAAGGCCGTGCCGCCGCGCTCACGCGACGGGCGCACGGCATGCCGGACGGCGGCTGACGGCGTGGTGGCCCGAGGTGGTGGCACTCGTCCCGCCGATGCCACTGGACGGCCGCGTTGCCCGGTCGTCCGCACGTGACCACGCACCGCGCAGGTCCGCCGTGTTCTGGGCTGCGACCGGTCCCGACGCCCGGTTCCGCGACCGTCGCATGACACATAGAGTCCCCCGTGGACGCAGAACTGTCAATCGATGTACGGCGATAGGCTTCCCATCGGCGCCGGTCCGCGGTGGTGCCAGCCCCACCTGGCAGCATCGGACCAGCACTATCGATCCCCGGTGGTCGGCTGCCTAGCGTCGTGGGCATGGACGAAGACATCCCCGCCCTCGCCGTCGAGGCCCTGACCAAACGACACGGAACCGGCGCGGCCGCCGTCGACGCGCTCCTCGGCGTCGATCTCACCCTCGCCCGCGGCACGTTCACGGCCGTCATGGGCCCGTCAGGCTCCGGCAAGTCCACCTTCCTGGCCTGCGTGGCGGGCCTGGAGCAGCCGACGTCCGGCCGCGTCGTGCTGGAGGGCGCCGACGTCACCCAGTGGGACGAGGCAAGGCGCACCCGGATGCGCCGGGACCGCATCGGTTTCGTGTTCCAGGACTTCAGCCTCGTCCCCTACCTGACCGCGGCGGAGAACGTGGCACTGCCCGCCCGCCTGGCCGGGCGGCGCGCCGACCCGCAGGCCGTGCGGCAGGCACTGGCCCGGGTGGGGCTGGCGGACCGGGCCGGGCACCTGCCCGGCGCACTGTCCGGCGGCCAGCGGCAGCGGGCCGCCATCGCCCGCGCGCTGGTCACCCGGCCCGCTCTGCTACTGGCCGACGAGCCCACCGGCGCGCTCGACAGCACCACCGCCCGCGAGGTGCTGGCGCTGCTGCGGGCCGCCGTCGACGAGCTGGGACAGACGACGGTGATGGTCACCCACGACCCGGTCGCGGCCTCCCGCGCCGACACCGTCGTGTTCCTGGTCGACGGGAAGATCGCCGGGCGGATGGCCGCGCCCACCGCCGACGCCGTCGCCGCGCAGCTGGCTCACCTCGACCAGCTCACCGGGGCAGCCCGATGACCGCCCTGGCCCTGCGCTCGCTGCGCCACCGTATCCCCGCCGCCGTGGCGACCCTGGTAGCCGTCCTGCTCGGCACCGCGCTGATGGCGTCGTTCGCCACCCTGGTGCAGTCGGCCGGCGGCGCGCACGACGACGACCGCGAGCTTCTGATCATCATGGGCGCCGTCGTCGGCGGCTGGGGGTCGCTGATCGTGCTGTTCTCGGTGGCCTCGACCGTCGGCATCGTCGCCGAGCAGCGGATCGGCGAGGCCGGCCTGCTGCGGACCATCGGCGCGACACCGCGGCAGGTGCGGGCCCTGATCGTGTACGAGGCCACCGCCGTGACGCTGCTCGCGGCGGCCGTCGGCGCGGGCGTCGCCGTGTTCGGCGGCCGGGCCCTGTTCGACGCCGTGCAGCGCGGCGGGCTGATCTCGACCGCGTCGGCCTACGGCGGAGGTCCGGCCGCACTGACCGCGGCGGCCGGGGTGGTGGTGCTGGTCAGCGTGGTCGCCGCAGTGATCTCATCGAGGCGCGCCAACCGTGGGCCCGCCGCGTTCTCGCTGCGCCAGGCGGATGTTCCGGACCGCCGTCTGCCCCGGTGGCGGGCCCTGACCGGCGTCGTGCTGGCCGGGTCCGGGGCGGTCGCGGCGGTCGTCACCGTCACCGTCACCGGTGAATCCGCCGACCCGTACGCCGCGATGCAGACCTCGGGGTCGGCCTCGATCGTGGCCGGTGTCGGGCTGGCCGCGCTGGCCCCGGTGCTGCTGCGGGCGCCGGCCCGGGCGCTGCGCCCGCTGCTGGCCAGGTCGGGCGGCGGCTATCTGGCCACCGAGAACACGACCCGGCGGCCCCATGTGTTCGCCGCGATGCTCGCCCCGGTCATCGTGCTCGTGTCGACCGCCGTCGGGACGTTGCTGATGGTCGGCATCGACGGCCGCACCCGCACCGCGGCCAGCGACCCCGAGGGCGTCGGCGACACCATCACGACGATCAACGCCGTGGTCATCGGGATGATCTGCCTGTTCGCCGCCATCATGGTGGTCAACGCGGCCGTCGCCGCGGTGGTCCACCGCCGGGCCGAACTCGACCGGCTGTGGCGTCTCGGCGCGACGCGCGGGCAGTTGCGTGCCGCCGTCGTGCTGGAGGCAGCGGTCGTGGCCGTGGTCGGGATCGTGTTCGGGCTGCTGGGCTCGACGGCGACGGCTGTGCCGTACGCGATCGTCCGGCATGAAGGCGTCCTGCCCGACGGTCAGCTGTGGCTGGTGCCGGCGGTCGCGGCCGTCGCGGCGGCGCTGGCTGTCGCCGCC
Source organism: Catellatospora sp. NPDC049133 (assembly GCF_040648455.1). Classification (NCBI taxonomy): domain Bacteria; kingdom Bacillati; phylum Actinomycetota; class Actinomycetes; order Micromonosporales; family Micromonosporaceae; genus Catellatospora; species Catellatospora sp. NPDC049133. The sequence goes on along the minus strand of NZ_JBEZDT010000054.1, from coordinate 4,585 downwards.
GCCTGGGGTGCACACCGCCGGCCGGACCGGTGGAAGACTCTGCGTTCATGAAGACCTCGCACGTGTGGTCGGCGCCGCTGTCGGCGGTGCCGGCCACCGCCGTCGACCGCGCCGGGCTGGTGCAGCGGCTGCGGCTCACGGCGCTGTCGGCGGGCCATGCCGGGGCGGGGATCGCGGCGCTGGTGCTGGCGCTGCTCATGACCGGCGCGTTCCCGGCGCTGCTGTCGCTGACCGGGTTCCTGATGCTGTGGCTGCTCGTCCCGCTGGCGGCCGGGCTGGCCCGGGTGCACCGCACGGTCGCGGCACGGGTGCTGGACGAACCCGTCACCGCCGGGTACGCCGACACCACCGGCCGCAACCCGATCACCGCCATGGCGATCTGGGTCCGCGACCCGGCGCGATGGCGCGACTTCGCGTTCTGCTGGTTCTCCGGTACCGGCGGCCTGGTCATGTCCCTGGTGCCGGTGCTGCTCCTGGTCGGCCCGGCGGCGCACGTCGTCATCGGCGCGGCGCAGGGCAGCCTGCTGTGGAGCACGACCGCCTTCCTGCTGCTGGGGCCCGCGCTGCTGGGCTGGTGGTTCGTCACCGTGCCGCTGATCCGCGCCCGGCTGCGCGCCGACCAGGCCATCCTCGGCCACTCCCGTAGCGAGCGGCTGCGCCGGCGGTTGGACCAGGTCGTCGAGTCCCGCACCGCGACCGTCGACCACAACGCCGCCGAACTGCGCCGGATCGAACGCGACCTGCACGACGGAGCCCAGGCGCGGATCGCGGCCGCGGGCATGAACGTCGGGCTGGCGGAGAAGCTGGTGTACACCGACCCGGACTCGGCCGTCGAGCTGCTGCGGGAGGCCCGGGAGACCACGGTCAGCGCGCTGGAGGACCTGCGTACGCTCGTGCGGGGCATTCATCCGCCGGTCCTGGCCGACCGGGGGCTCGGCTGGGGTGTCGAGGCCCTGGCCATCCCGATCCCCATCCCGGTCACCGTCGCGCTGCGCCTGCCGCGGCTGCCCCCGCCGGTCGAGTCGGCCGTCTACTTCGCCGTCGCGGAGTGCCTGGCGAACGTGGCCAAGCACGCGCGGGCGTCGCGGGCCTGGGTGGTCGGCGACCACGACGGCGATACGCTGCGGCTGACCGTCGGCGACGACGGCGAAGGCGGTGCCGACCCGCGCGGCGGCGGGCTGGCGGGGGTGGCCCGGCGGCTGGCGGCCTTCGACGGGACGCTGACCGTGACCAGCCCGGCCGGTCACGGGACCGAGGTGCGGATGGAGGTGCGGTGCCAGGCCCGCTGAGAGCCCTCGTGGCCGAGGACCAGATGCTGCTGCGCGTCGGTCTGACCAGGATCCTCGACGCCGCCGGCATCGCGGTCGTCGCCGCGGTCGCCGACGCCGAGGCGCTCGCCGCAGCGCTGGGCCGCGACGACGTCGACGTCGCGATCGTGGACGTGCGCCTGCCCCCGACGCTGACGACCGAGGGCCTGGAGGCGGTGATCAGGGCGCGCTCGTCCCGGCCCGGCCTGCCCGTGCTCGTGCTCAGCCAGTTCGTCGAGCCGCTGTACGCCCGCGAACTGCTGGCCGGGGGTGCCGGGTCGGTCGGCTACCTGCTCAAGGACCGGGTCGTCGACGTCGACGGATTCGTGGCGGCCGTACGCCAGGTCGCCGGTGGCGGCACGGTGCTCGACCCGGAGGTCGTGGCCGGGCTGCTCAGCGCCCGGCCGCTCGACCGCCTCACCGGCCGCGAGCGGGAGGTGCTCGCGCTCATGGCCCAGGGCCGGTCGAACGCCGCGATCGCCACCCGGCTGCACGTCACCGAGAAGGCCGTCGACAAGCACATCAACAACATCCTGACCAAGCTGGACCTGCCGCCGACCCTCGACGACAACCGCCGGGTGCTGGCCGTGCTCGCCTGGCTCGACGCCGCCTGAGGCCGCCGCCGGACATGGACCTGGCCGAGATCCTCGCACAGCTGCGATCCGCGCCAGGTCCACCGACCGGATCCGGTGATGAACCGCCGGAGTCGTCAGACTGACGGGGCAGTGGCGCCTTCGGCCTGCCACTGCGCTTCGTGGCCGGGTTCCGGCAGCACCCGGCCCCCTTCGACGGCCGATTGCGCCGGGCTGTCCTCGATGACGACCAGCACCCGCGCCTCCTCCACCCCGGCGATACGCGCCGCGGCGGCCGACACCTGCAGCGCCAGCCGGGTGGTGTCCTGCTGCGGGTGGCCACGCCGCGACCAGCCGCTGATCAGCACCGGACGGCCGGGTTTCGCCCCGACGTACACGTCCTCCGGCGGCAGTTCGGTGAACACCACGTTGACGTACTCCGGTGGCACGTGGTTGATGTCGGAGTGGATTCTGGTGATCTCCGCGGCGAGCGCGGCCTTGGCCCGGGCGCTCAGCGTGCCCTTGGCGGTGGTGCAGCTGTAGAGCGGCATCTCGCACCTCACCGAATGCTGTCGCCCGCGGCGCTCAGAGCGCGGTCTTCTCAGGCTTGGTGTGCACCACGATGACGGTGGGACCGGCGGTCCCCAGCGCGGCGGTGAACTCGGACTCCAGCTGCTCGGTCGTGGTGACCTCGACGCTGCGGCAGCCGAAGCCGCGGGCCACGCCCGCGATGTCCAGTCCGGGCAGGTCGAGTCCGGGCACGCCCGGGGTGTGCTCCAGCTCGGCGAAGGACTTCAGGATGGAGTACTCGCCGTTGCGCATGGCCACGAACACGATGGGCAGCTGGTGCTGGGCGGCGGTCCACAGTGCCTGGATGGAGTACTGGAAGGACCCGTCGCCGATCAGGGCGATCACCGGGCGCTTCACCTGCTGGGCTTTCAGGCCCATGGCGATGCCGATCGTGGCCGGCAGCGCCCACCCGATGCCGCCGCTGGGCGTGCCGTAGAACGACTGCGGCTCGGTGGTCGGCAGCCATTGCATGTGCTGGCCCATGGTCGAGGTGGACTCGTTGACGATGACCGCGTGCGGCGGCCGGACCCGGCTCAGCGCCGCGTACACCTCCTCGGGCGTCAGCGGGCTGCTCGGCGTGGCGGGCAGCTTGCGCGGCCACTCCAGCGGCGGCGGCGCGGTGCGGGCGCCGCCGGCGGCCACGAGCTCGACGAGCTGCCGGATCGCCTGCCGGGTGTTGCCGAGCAGGCTGTCGCCGACGCGCGCGGCACCGGCCACCGCGGGATCCTGGGTGATCTGCAGCAGATCCGTGCCCGCGGGCAGGACGTCGCCGGAAACCCAGGGGTAGTACCGGAACACCTCGGCGCCGATGACGACGACGAGGTCGTGTCCGGCCAGCCGCTCGCTGACGCTCTTCAGGGACATGCCCAGCGGCCCCTGGTAGAGCGGGTGATCCTCGGGGAACGAGGTGCGGTCGGCCAGGGGCGCCCCGTAGACGGCGGCGTTGAGCTTCTCGGCCAGCGCCACGGCGTCCTGCCATCCGCCCGCACGGTCCACATCCGGGCCGAAGACCAGGGCGGGATGCTGGCTGTCGCTGATGCGGCCGGCGAAGTGGCGCAGGCGTTCCGGGTCGGGCGCGTAGCTGCTGCTGACCGAGCGGCGTACGGCGGGTCCGTCCAGGGGCTGGTTCCAGTCGTCGAGCGGGATGGACAGGAACACCGGGCCCGCGGGCGGCTGCAGTGCCATGGCGTACGCCCGCATGAACGCCTCGGGCACCGCCTCGGCGCGGGCCGGCTCGTAGGACCACTTCACCCAGGGACGCGGCATCATCGTCGCGTCGGGGCTGCTCAGGTAGGGGTCGCCGACGAGCATCTCCCGGTGCTGCTGCCCCGCGGTGATGATGAGCGGCGTGTGGCCCTTGTTGACGGCGATCAGGTTGCCCATGCTGTTGCCGAGCCCCGCGCAGGAGTGCAGGTTGACCAGTGCCGGACGGCCGGTGGCCTGCGCGAAGCCGTCGGCCATCGCGATCGCCGACGCCTCCTGCAGCGCCAGGACGTAGTGGAAGTCGTCGGGAAAGTCCTGCAGGAAGGTCTGCTCGGTCGATCCCGGGTTGCCGAACACCGTGGTCAGGCCCAGCGAGCGGAGCAGGTCATAGGTGACGCTGTGGACGGTCGTCTTGATGTTGTTCATGTCAGCAGTCCGCTCCTCGTAGGTGAGCACACCGGGCGACCGCTGCGTGCGGCTACCTCTCATCGGCCGCCGACGCCCACGATCACGGAACCTACACAGCGTACATTTACAACTACGCCGTGTAGTGACCACTGCCGGATGGTAGTGGCGGTTCGACCCATCTCCGCACGGTCGGACCGCCGTTCGTACCGGAACGCTTTCGGTGCTGACTGGTGAAGGCGTCCCGGTACGTGATGCTTGTCCGGGTCAGGGGACGAGCGCTCCGTCGCGGAGCGTGACGACCCGGTCGGCCATCTCCATGAGCGCCGCGTCGTGGGTGGCGACGAGTGCGGTCATGCCCCGGGCGTGGACCAGGGCGCGGAGCAGGTCCATGATCTGGCGGCCGGTCTCGGAGTCGAGCTGGCCGGTCGGCTCGTCGGCGATGAGCAGCTGCGGGTCGTTGGCCAGCGCGCGGGCCACCGCCACGCGCTGCTGCTGGCCACCGGACAGCTCGTAGGGCCGCTGGTT
>NZ_JBEZDT010000053.1:0-54020 GCF_040648455.1 Catellatospora sp. NPDC049133 | reverse complement strand
GCACCGAACGGGCACGCGACAAACCGGGCCGACGTCAGATCCGGCCGCCCCAGATAACCGGCCGCCACACCCCCACCGGCGATGTACAACTCACCAGCCACCCCGACCGGCACCGGCCGCAACCGCTCATCCAGCACAAACACCCTCGTGTTCGAGATCGGCGACCCGATCAACGGAGTCCCGCCGTCAGCACGCCACCCGGTCGCGTACACCGTCGCCTCAGTCGGCCCGTACAGGTTCAACACCCGTGCCGACGGGAACACCGACCGGACCCGCTCCAGCACACTGCGCGGCAACGCCTCCCCGGCCAGTACCACGGCTCGCACCGATGCGAAGACCGGCACGTCCAGCAGCACCTGGCTCAACGCGGACGGGACCGCCGAGACCAGCGTCCCGGGCCACGTCGCCGGCAGCTCACCCAACGCCAGCACGTCACGCGCCAACTCCACGCAACCGCCCGACGCCCAGGTGCCGAACACCTCGAACACCGACACGTCGAAGCCCAGCGACGTCGAAGCCAGCACCCGGGACAACTCACCGTCGCGGAATTCGCCCACGACCCAGGACAGGAAACTGACGACGTTGCCCTGAGAAACCAGCACGCCTTTCGGCCGGCCCGTGGAACCCGACGTGTAGATCACATACGCCGGGCAGTCGGCATCCACCGACACCGCCAGGTCGGTGTCCGGCCACTGCCCCAGTCGCGCGAACAAGCCCGGGTCGTCCAGCACGGCGACCGGCAAGACCTCGTCACGCACCAACTGCACACGCTCGGCCGGCCACCGCGGATCCATCGGCACGTACGCAGCCCCGGACTTCACCACCCCCAACACCGCGACCAGCGCATCCACCGTCCGCGGCAGCGCCACCCCCACGAACCGGCCCGGCCCCGCACCCAGCGACACCAGATACCGGGCGAGCCGGTTGGCGCGTGCGTTCAGTTCAGCGAACGTCAACTCCTGCCGCCCGTCCGCCAGCGCCACCGCCTCCGGGGACGTGCGCACCCGGGCCTCGAACAGGCCGGCCAGTGACTGCGCTGAGGCGGCGGTGCCGGTGTTGCAGTCGTCGAACATGAGGGCTCCTCCATGGGTACGCGCTACGCGCAGGCGGTGAGGTCGGCGGAATGCGCAGGTCGCACCATCAGGCGTGCCGAACGGGGCGCAGCAGGCGGTCCGTCCAGCTCGCCTCCACGAAGGCGATGGCGGCCGTACGGCTGTCGGGGCCGAAGACTGCCGTCCAGCCCGCCGGGACGTCGACGCCCTCGGGCCAGAGGCTGTACTGCTCGACGTCGTTGCACAGCACCAGGAAGACGCCGTCCTCGGCGTCGAAGGGGTTGGACATGATCCGGCTCCTTTCGCTCGTAGTCGATGGCGGGTGGCGTGCGGTCAGCCGAGGTTCGCCGCAGAGGCGACCGCCGGCGTCTTCTCGGCGCCGTCGGTCTCGAACTCGACCTCGGCCTTGGCCCCGCCGCGCACGTACGTGTAGTCACGCACCTTGCGGTTGAGCACAACCGAGCCGGCAAGGACCATGAGGATGCCGCTCGCGGCCATGGTCCAGCGCACGCCGACGACGTCGACGGCCATGGCGGCGACGGCCAGCCCGAACGGGCCCGGCAGCAGGGAGATCATCCAGTCGAGCGAGGAGACACGGCCCTGCAGTGAGGTCGGCACCTGCTCCTGGATCAGCGCGAACCAGTTGATGTTGCCGTAGGAGACGCCGAACAGGTACGCGACTCCGGCGACGGTCGCGACGACGATGTTCGGCGAGACGGCCAGCAGGACGACGGCCAGTCCTGAGGCGCCGAAGCCGATCCAGACCGCGGGCACGCGCAGTTTCGGGTCTCGGGATTTCTTCAGCACTGCGGCGGCCACGCCGCCGATGCCGCTCACGGCGACGTTGATGCCGTAGGCGACCGGGCTGGCGTGCAGCACGTCGCGCAGCAGCAGCGGCGCGAGCAGGGCGAGCGGGATGAAGCCGACGAAGCTGGCCACGCCGACCGCCATCATGTTCCACCACAGCCATGGCCGGTAGCGGCTGTAGGCGAGCCCGATGCTGATCTCCTCGCGCACGGACGTGGCACCATCGGCCTCGTGCCCTGCCTCAGGCGCGGTGCGTTTCACGCCGCGCATGGCGAGCAGGCCGACGGCGCCGATCAGGAAGCTGAGCGCGTCGAGGCCGAAGGCCCAGGCCGGTCCGATCGCCACGACGATGATGCCGCCGAGCACCGGTCCGGCCACGAACAGCGTCGCTGTCCGGCCGAGGGTGACCAGGGAGTTGCCGGCGACCATCAGGTTCGCGGGCAGCAGATCGCGCATGATCGCGGTCGACGCCGGCAGGAAGAACGCGTCGGCCAGGCCGAAGACGAACGCCACGCCGACCAGCGCCCACACGTGGGCCTGCCCGACGGCGTTCATCACCGACACCAGCCCGATCGCCAGGCCGCAGATCACATTCGTGGTGATCATCACGACGCGGCGGGAGAGCCGGTCGACGAACGCTCCGCCGATGAGCATGAACACGACGGTGACGAGGGTGTCCGCGCCGACCGCCATGGCGACGACGAGCGGGTCGTCGGTGAGTCTGAGCACCTCGAGCGGCAGCGCGACGAGGAACACCCCGTTGCCGAGGAACGAGATCGTCTGCGCGAGCAGGAAGAGCGAGAAATTGCGGTGCCGCAACGCGAGGTGCGCATCCTTGTCGATCATGGGAGGTCCTTTCGATTCCGCGACAGGGGGCTAGAGCTGGCGCCACGAAGCGCCGGGATCCGCGACAGCGCCGTCGAGGATGCGGCGGTACGCGTCGGTCCAGCGCGCGATGGTGGACTCATCGAATTCGTCCCGGTTGTACAGAATCCCGCCGCCGAACCGGCCCGAGGGAAGGACCTCCAGGTTCCAGGACGAGCCGAACGGCATGTCACCGGTCTGATCGGGCTCCAGCACGCGCTCGCGGATCTCCACCGCGCCGTCGCCGATCGGGTAGGTCTCGGCCGCCGAGGGCGCCTGGTGGAAGATGAAGTTCATGAAGCAGTCGGACGGGTTCTGCTCCGGCCGCGTCAGATCGGGCGCCACCTTGGTGATCTCGCCCATCGGAATCTCGTAGGTGAACGCTCCGGCGACGGCCGTACGAGTTCGTCCGAGGACTTCACGGAAGCTCGTGCAGTCGGCGATCTCGACCCGCATCGGCAGGAAGTCGATGAGCAGCCCGACGGTCTCCTGGAACGCGGCCTCGTTACGGCCGGACGTCAGGACGCGGAAGGACGCGTCGGTCACCCCGCGGATCTCGTACGCCAGCACGGCCATCGCGGCGAGCAGCAGCATGAACAGCGAGCAGCGCTCCCGCCTGGCCAGCGCGGCCATCGACGAGGTGAACTCCTCGTCGTACTCGAAAATGTGCTCCGAATAGGGCACCGTGTACCGCTCGGGCATCGGCCGGTCGGTCGGCAGGGTGAACATCTGCGCCCCGGCCAGCCGGTCGCCCCAGTACGCCCGGATCTGCGCGCCCTCGGCGCTGTCCCACTCGCGGCTGCGCGCCCGCTGCCAGTGCGCGAATTCACGTGCCTGCTTCACCTCGGGCAGCTCGGGTTCGCGGCCGGCGACCCGGGCCGCGTAGAACTCGGCGAGGTCGCGTATCCCCACGCCCACCGACCGGCCGTCCATGCCCAGGTGGTGGTGCACGAGGACGAACACCGAGTCCTGGTCGTCGAAGCGGTGCAGCTCCGCGCGGATGAGCGGCAGCTCGCGCGGGTCGAGCCGGCCGACCTCGGCCTCGATGATCAGCTCCTCGGCCCGGATCTCGCGGCTGCGGCCGGTGAACGGTTCGATGTCGGTCACCAGCAGCGGGACCGGGCAGGGCGGCAGTACCTGCTGGTATGGTTCGCCGCCGTCGTGCCCGAAGACGGACCGCAGGATCTCGTGGCGGGCGACCAGGTCGTCGAGCGCGCCCTGCAGTGCCGCGGTGTCGACGTGGCCGCGCACGCGCCAGGCGTTGACGACGATGAACCGGTCGGTCATGTGCCGCTCGTCGGAGCAGAACACCTCCTGCATGCTAGACAGGGGGAAGTGCTCGTCGGTCGGCGCGCCCGGCGTGGCCGGGCGTTCGCCGGCCCTCATTCGGCTGTCGATCATGATGATGGGCCTAGCTTCGTCAGCAGCCTGCCGACGGTCGGGTGGTCGAACAGGTCGATCAGCGTGACGACCGCGCCCAGTTCCGACTTGATCCGGGCGGCGATGAGCATCGCCTGCAGGGACTGCCCGCCGAGGTCGAAGAAGTCGTCGTCGACGCCGACCGTCGCCACGCCCAGCACGTCGGCGAAGATGGCGCACAGCCGATCCGCGCGGATGTCGTGCACGGCATCGTCCATCTGATGATCGATCGGGGTAGTCATCATCGACTCCTTCATATCTGCGAGCGAACGGGAAAAGGCAGAAGATCTGGATCAGCGGCCCGGCACGGGGGCGGCGGACCGCTGCACCGAGACTGGCACCGGGTCGCGTCCCGGTCTTCTTCGAAACAGTCCTGTCGCCACCTCGAACCAGGCCGCGCAATCTCGAAGACGTGAAGCAGGCTCGGGGCTGCCACGTTTGTTGGATGGACGCACCCCTCCCCCATGGCGGTGAGCAGTGATCAACCAGGTCAAGACGGATCCCTTCGCCGTGGCGCGGCTCGGCCACGGCGGCGCGGATCCCGTCTTCGTCATCGACTTCCCGACCTACAGCGCCTCGCCGCGACTGAGCGAGATGCTGACCGGCCGCATCGGCGACCGCCCGCTCTACCAGGTCGATCCGCTGCGCCCGATGATCGACGGCCCCGCGTTCCTGCCGCTCGACGTCCTCGCTGAGCAGTACGCGGCGAGGATCGCGGACCTGCGCGGCCCGTCCGACCGTCTCACGGTGGTGGGGTATTGCAGCGCCGGCGACCTGGCGCTGCGCGTCGCCGGGCTGCTCGAGCGCGACAGCCCGCGCGGCGTCAAGGTCCTGCTGGTCCGGCCCGCGACGCAGGACCGGGCGGCAGCGTTCGCGACGTTCCGCGAATACCTGCTCGGACTCGGCGAGACCGATCCGCCGACGCCCGACGGCTCCCGCAGCGCCGAGGACCTGGTCGCGTGGATGGGGGCGCGACTCGAGCAGCAGCTCGCCCGGCTTGCCGCGCAACACGGCCTGACGAGCGCGGACGACGCGTTCACGGAGCTGCTCTCGCGCTACCGAGCGTGGCTCGCATTCGTCGTCGCCTGCGCCGACGCCCGACCGGCCCCGCTGTCGGCGGGGGTGGACGTGCTGAGCCTCGAGGCGACGTCACCGGGTCCGGTGATCCCGATGGACCCGCCGCGCGGATACCGGATCTCGCGGTTCCCTCTGCTCGACGAGGACGACATCCTCGTCCCGGAACTCGCCGACCTGGTCGTCGGCCACCTTGCCAGAACCGCAGGTGTGGATGCTTCACGGGCCTGAAGTCCGTGCCCGCCTGCCGTGCATGATCGCCCGGTGCCCCGTGCAGGACATTGACGGCCGGGCCGCCTGCCGACTGGTTCACGTGCCGCATTCGGACTAGGTTGGTGAGGCCCGAACGGATCGTCGAACGTCATTTTCTGTCGAGAGAAGAAGGAGCGACTGTGCGCCATCTGCCCACCGAGCCGCTGGCGGTCTCGGCCCTGCCGACCCCCACCAGCCGCGAAGCGTACGAGGCCGCCCACGCCGCGTTGCTGGTCAAAGAGAAGGCGCACAGCCGTGCGGGCGACGCGATCGCCGCGGAGCGCCGCCGGCAACCGATGGTCGAGATCCCCGGGTCCGTCACCGTGGTCGGCGCGAAGGGCGAGGTGCCTTTCCTGGACGCCTTCGAGGGGCGGCGGATGCTCGTCGGCTACTTCCACATGTGGCACGACGGCGAGCCGGCCGAAGGGCAGTGCATCGGCTGCACGTACTTCGCGTCCCAGGTGCAGGGCCCGCTGGCACACCTGCACGCCCGCGACGTGACGCTCGCCTACTTCTGCGAGGGCGCCTACGACGAGAGCCGAAAGTACGCGGACTTCATGGGCTACACGGCGCCCTGGTACTCGGCGCGCGACTCCGGCGACGGGCTGCTGGCCGGGCGGGATTTCGGCTGGCTCGGCTGCTTCGTACGCGACGACCAGGACCGCGTCTACGAGACCTACTGGACGACCGACCGCGGCAACGAGGCGGGATTCTGGTCCTACAGCCTGCTCGACCGGACGGTGTTCGGCCGGCAGGAGGCGTGGGAGGACTCCCCCGCCGGCTGGCCGAAGATCCCGGCCGGCCAGCACCAGTGGCGTGTCGACAGTCGTCCGCTTGCGCAGTGGGACGTCACCGACGAACCCGCCGCGTAGGCAGACACAGCACGCGGCGTTGCGACGTCGGATCTATTCGCTTCGCGGCGAGAGGGTCCACTAGGTACGGCACCGCCGCGAATCATCCGTTGTAGTTGGACACCAATCGACCGACCGACAGCGCGGCCGAGTCCCGTTTCGTTGAGGTTCAGCAGGTCGATGCACATCAACCGGTCAGCGTGGTTTGCCACTGCGCCTACCGGGCTGTCGGGTCACCACGGGCAGGTCATCGACCGGCGTGGTGGCCCGACGCGATGCCAGCGCTGCCCGCACGTTCTTCCGCCGGACCCGATGACGTTGAAGGTCATCTCAGGAGATCAACCCCTCGTACGCGGGGAGCAGTGACCGAGACCATCCCGCACGGCACGAAGCCGAGATCACCCCCGCGTGCGCGGGGAGCAGCTCGACGTTGACCCGGTACCTTGCGTGGCGGCCAGTCCGGTGGGGCGACCCGTAGGATGCCGGACGTGTCCGATCTCGCAGCACGCTTCGCCCGGCTCGCTTCCGAGCGCGACTGCCGACGAAGGGCAGCGAGCAGCCTCGTCAGGCGCTGGGATTGGTACACCTGGCCGGGCCTTGATCCTCGTCCGCTGCGCTTCGAACGGGACCTGCTCAGAACCGGCCGCAGGTTGGACGTCCGGCCGCCGATCGGTCGGGATGTGCTGCGCATAGGGTTCGACGCCGAGGACCGCCCGGTGGTGACTGAGGAGTACAGCGGGTTCCTCGACGGCCGTCTGTACTACGAGACATTCGTCCGCTACGACGGCGACGTGGTCGAGGAGGCGCACTTCGATACCAACGAGCCCATCTACCTGCACGAGTACCGCTTCGTGGACGGGTTGATGCGCACGGCCGACATGATCGCACGGCGCGGCTCCGGGCGGGAGGCGTACGCCTACACCGAGGGGAGGATCAGCAGCGTCAAGATCGAACACGATGGCCGGGCGCGTTCGACCCTGACAGCCGAGCACGACGACCACGGCCTGGTCCGGGTCGTCGAGGTCATGGGCCGCCGATCCGAGGTGCGCTATGAGCGGCCGCCGGCCGGATTCGACCTCGACGCGGCATGCCGCACCATCGAGGACGCGTTGCTCACGCTGATCCCGGACGCCGTGGCGCGCCTGGCGGTCGACGGCCCCGCGGCCTGTGTCGCGCTGGGCTACTTCCGGTCGAACGAGCTGTCCTTCGAGGTCTACGCTGCCACACCGGACGAGCGCGCCGCCCTGGCAGCGATCGACACCCAGGCCGCATGGGCGCCGGAAGACTTCGAGACCAGCACCCACGTCGACCTCGACGACGCAGCATCCGTACGGCTGGTGCGGCAGGAACTCACCCTGCTCGACGCCGACGACCCCGACGCCGCTGCCGGATCCGAGATTGGCCGTCGTCTGGTGTGCGCGGTGGCGGCTCGGCTCAACCTGCGCGACTGGTCAGATGTCCTGCCGGTCGCCGAGGACTTCGTGGTGTACCCGGTGGACCTTGAGCTGGTCGACCTGGAGCGGAACCTGGCCGACTGCCTGCCGCCAGACCGGCTCGCCCGGCTACGCGAGCGCGGCCTGCTGTGACCGGCCCAGCCCGACCGAGAACGTGTGGTCCAATGTGCGGCTCAGTAAGGGCGCGTCTCATTTGGCGTTGAGTCTGCCTGCGGCTTGATGTCGTTCCGTGGACGAGGCGATGATCCTCGCGGCCTGTCCGTCAGTACGACACGGCGGCGACCGGGCTGCTCGATCAGCGGACCTCGATGCCACACGTCGATGGCTGTTCGTGCACGGCGGACCTCGAATCGTCGGCGATGGGTAGCGGAGCGTGCGTCGCGGTGATCCCTTCGGCGGTTACCCCGAACGTCCCGGGACCCTACTGTCGACCCGTATCAATCCCGGCCGGTCAGCCAGACCGCGCCCCCGCGGCACGGAACCAGCGTGGAAGAGGATGAGATGCCGGACGGACCAGGATTGATCACCAAGATCATGAACATGATCCCGGGTGGCACGAGCGCGACCATGAGCAGCTCCACACGCGGCAAGTTCCTGCTCGCCGGCAGCGTGATCGCATTCATCGGGTTCGTGATCCCCGGTATGTACGGCGTGGAATACTCACCCCCGTCCGGCTCCGGGTACCCGCCCGTCTACGCCGACCAGCTCCTGGGCTTCGCCGGTGTGTACAACGGCTTCAACGGCCCCTACAACTGCCGGGAAATGCTGATATCGATCATCATCATGTTCGTTCTCGGCCTGGTCGTGCACGTCATCGACTTCAACGTGGCCTACCGCATGCTGAGCGGCGCGCAGAAGTTGGCGCACTTGGTGTTCGATGTCTCCGGTCTCATGGCCGGCGTGGGCTCCATCGCCTACTTCATCTGGCAGTTCACCGGCGACCGCACCCCGCAGGCGATCCGCCAGACCTTCATCGACCGCCTCGGCGGCGGCGACAAAGCAGTCGAAGCATCGCAGCATGTCACCGGCACACTCGGGCTCGCGACGATCATCGCCTTCTGCGGTATGCTCGTCGCGCTCATCGGCGTACTGCCCAAGACGTTCGGCATCATCAGCGGCACCCTCGTCGTCGGGATCGCGGTACTGCTGTGCGCCTGGCCGCGCGCCGACAACAGCACGGTTGTCATCACGGTCCAGTCAGAGAAGTGCGTGCTGGTGAACGGGTACGTGGACACCTGCCACAGCACCGATCCCAGCGTTGAGGTACGGCTCGTCAATTCGTCCGACGGCACCGCGGGCTGCAGGTTCACCGTCACCATCGACTGGGGCGACAAGACCCGCAAGCAGACCGTGAAGGTTGCCGGAGGCATGATGGGAACCATCCGCCTCGCCGATCACACCTACACCAAGCCGGGTCTCTACTCCCTGGTCGTCACCGGACACGCGACCGCCGGCAACTGCAGCCGCACCCCCTGGACGTGGGAGCCGATGTACGGGTACCCGCAGGCCCGCAAGTGACGGCTGGCTCGGCAGGACTGAGTGCGCGGCCCGAGCCTGGTATTGGCGTCGCCGCCGCCGGTCCGGCCACCGGTGGGGGTGGCGGCGATTGCAGGCCGCCTGCTACAGGTCAGCCGTGAGCAGCGCCGTCTGGTCGGCCTCGGTCTCGTTGCCCAGCTGCCGGAAGAGCAGCACAGCGGCGTGGGCACTGGCCCGCGCCTGCCCGGCGTCGCCGGCCAGCCGATAGGCCTCCGCGAGGGCGGCGAGGGCCTTGGCCTCGGCGTACGTGTTCTGCGCCTTGCGGTAGAGCTGTGCCGATGTGCTGAGGCGGTCCAGTGCCGCGGACGCGTCGCCGTCGGCGAGATCGAGCCGGCCGAGGGCGTTGAGCGCCAGCGCCTGCCCGAACACGGAGCGGCTCGCTCTGCTCAGCTCCAGCCCGCGTTCGAGGACCGGCCGCGCCCGCGGGTGCCCGCTGCCGACGTAGAGCGCGCCGAGGTGCCCGTGCAGGAAGGCCAGTTGCACCGGATCCCCGGACTCCTCGGCGATGTCGATCGCCGCCACCAGCGCCTGCTCGGCCTGGTCGGGCTCGTCCTGGTCGCGCCGGATGATGCCGATCAGGCCCAGTGCGACGCTCTGATCCCGGGAGCTGCCCAGGTCCTGGGCGATGGTCAGGGCCCGGGTGGCGTAGGTGAGCGCCTCGTCGTTGCGCCCCTCCTGCCGGCGCACGATGCCGAGTAGCTGCCAGACGTGCAGCTCGCCGAGGTGATAGTCCGCTGAGCGGCAGGCCTGGAGGCTCTCCTCCAGCCGCGCGACCGCCTCGGCGTGCTCGCCGCGCGTCCGGTGCACGGTCGCGCACAGGTAGAGTGCGTCGGCTTCGCCCTGGGTGTGGCGTACCTGTTGGAAGAGATGCAGTGCGGCGGTGGCGAGTTCGAGCTTGCGCCCGATGTCGGAGCCGGGTTTGGAACTGTAGAGGTCCGCGAGGTCGCGCAGCATGACCGCCTCGCCGAGCTGGTCGCCGGCGGTACGGCAGGCGGCGAGTGCGGTCTCGTGGGTTTGTTGGCCGTCGTCGTGGAGGTCACGCAGTTCGTAGAAGCTGTGTGTCGCCGCGGCGAGTCCCCACGACAGGTCGGCCCGGCCGAGTCTGGCCGCCTGCGCCACCGCCGCGGCGATGGCCGCGCGTTCGGCCTCGAACCACGCCGCTGGGGAGCCGGCGGCGGCTTCGATCCCGTCGCCGCGGGCGGTGATCGGGCGGGGTGGCCGGATGTCGGCCAAGGTCGCGGCGGCCATGGCTGCGCCGGCGGTCTGGGCGAGCGTCAGCCAGCTGTCCAGCGCACGCTCGATCACCGCGAGCTGTGCTGCGGGTGGTTCCTGCCGGGCCGGCTCTCGCGCGAAGATCCGGACCAGGCAGTGGAGTCCGTAGCGCAGCTGGCCGACGTGGTCGACGCGGACCTCGTCGAGCAGGCGCCGGTCGACCAGGGCGCGCAGCACCTGGCGGTTCTCAGCCGTCGTGAGGTCGGCGGCCGCGGCCACTGCCCAGGCCGGGAAGTCGGCGGCGTCGAGCAGGGCCAGCCGGCACAGCGTCCGTTGCTCCACGGCGGACAGGCCCTGGTATCCGGCGGCGATGGTGGTGCGCACGTCGAGGTCGCCGATGCTGAGTTCGTCGAGCCTGTTTCGCTCGTCCATGAGCTGCTGGACGAGCCATGACATCGACGTTCCGGGTGACGCCGAGACGCGGGCGGCGGCGATGCGTACGGCGAGCGGAAGGTGGCCGCACAGGGCGGTCAGAGTGCTGGCGGCGGCCGGCTCGGCGTTGACTCGTTCGGTGCCGGTTATCTGCTCCAGCAGGCTCAGTGCGCAGGCCGGGCTGAAGACTTCCAGGTCGACGAAGTGGCTGACGTCCAGTGCGGAGAGCCGGCGGCGGCTCACCACGACGGCGGCGCTGGGGCCGGCGCCGGGCAGCAGCGGCCGGACCTGCTGCTCGCCGGCGGCGTTGTCGAGCAGTATCAGCAGCCTGCTTCCGGCGAGTCGGCTGCGCAGCAGGGCCGAGCGTTCGTCGGTGGTCTGCGGCATCTCCGATCCCTGGACGCCCAGGGCCCGCAGGAAGCGTCCGAGCACCTCGCCTGGTGCGGTCGGCTCCGCGGTGTCGCCGTGCAGGTCGGCGTAGAGCTGGCCGTCGGGGTAGGTGTCGCGCAGCAGGTGGGCCAGGCGCGTGGTGAGCGTGGTCTTGCCGACGCCGGCCCGGCCGGAGATCGCGACGAGGTGCATCGCCGTGCCCGGCCCTTGGTCGAGGACCTTCAGGCAGCCGGCGAGTTCGGCGTCGCGTCCGGTGAAGTCGCCGATGGAGGCCGGTGCCTGCCACGGCGCGTCGCGGGTCGCACCGGGCTGCTTTCGGCCGGCGGCCACCTGAGCCGCCACCGGAACCGGGGCGGGCGGATCGTCGGCGCCGTGCTCGGCGAGGATGTCGCGATGGGCCTGCCGCAGGTGCGGTCCCGGTTCGATGCCGAACTGCTCGGCCAGCCTGCGTCGTGCGTCCACGTAGGCGTTGAGTGCCTCGGCCCGCCGCCCCTGGGCGTTGAGCGCCCGCATCCACAGCGCGGTGATCCGTTCCCGTGCGGGATGCTCCTGCATGAGCTGGCGCAGCGGGCCGAGGAGTTCCTCGGCCCGCCCGGCGAGCAGGTCCGCCTCCATCCGTGCCTCCAGCGCGGCGAGGTGCAGCTCGCGCAGGCGGGACGTATAGGCCGCGATGAGCGGCGAGGTGGCCACGGCGGCGAAGGCCGGACCGCGCCACAGGGTCAGGGCCGCACCGAGTAGGCGGGCCGCCCGGTCGATGTCCCCGGCTCGCAGCGCCCCCTGGCCGTCGGCGGCGAGCTGCTCGAACCGGTACGCGTCCACGGACTCCCGGCCTGTCTGGAGGCAGTAGGCGTTGGCGTCGGCGATGAGGACTGCCGTGCCGTCCGGGCCGATGGCTCGCCGCAGCGACAGGACATAGCCGCGCAGCAGCGACCGCGCCGAGGCCGGCGGGTTACCGGACCAGAGTTCGTCGATGAGGCGGCCGACCGGGACCGCCTCGCCGGCATGGATCATGAGGATGGCGAGCAGCGTGCGCGCCTTACCCCCGGCTACCGCTTGCCACTCATGCGCGCAGCGGATATCCAGCGAGCCGAGACACCGAAACCGCAGGGACAACCGTCGCACCAACCCTCGATTGATCAACCAATCTCGATTCTACCTGGCGAGAGCGGCCAATGTGGACTGAACATCGTCACATCTGGATCAGGTTTGTATGTCGCTTGTATGCGTGCTGGCTAGCCTGCGCTGATGGCATACCTATGGATCGCTCTCGCCGTCGTCACCACCATCTGCCTGCTAAATCTGCTTCTGATCTTCGGCATGATCCGCCGCCTGCGCGAGCACACCGCGCTGCTGTCCAAGATGCCGACCGGCCCCACGACCACGGACCTGATCCTGCCGGCGGGCGCGCAGATCGGCTCCTTCTCAGCCGTCACCACCGCCGGGGAAGCGGTCTCCACCGCCTCGTTCGCCGACGGGACACTCGTCGGCTTCTTCTCCCCCGGCTGCGCGCCCTGCCGCGAGCGCCTGCCCGAGTTCGTCGACTACGCCGCCGAGCTCGGCGGCCGGGACCGGGTCTTCGCCGTCGTCGTCGCCGATGTGGCCGCCGAGGCGACCGCCACCATTGATCAGCTGTCCGACGTGGCACGGGTGGTGCTGGAGAAGGACGAGGGACCGGTCGCCGCCGCCTTCGGCGTGAAGGGCTTCCCCGCGGTCGGCCTCGTCTCCGCCGACGGGACGATGGTGGCGAGCGGCTCCATGCTCTCCGGTCTGCCCCGGCCCGCCGCCGTATGACCACCGAGTTCACCGCGGCCGCCGCGCCCAGCCGCCGGGAGCTGCTGAGCGCGGGCGGGCTCGCGGCCGTCATCGCGCGCCGAGGGGCCGCCGGCACCACCGCCTCGTACGCCGCCTGCACCCTCGCCGGGGCGGCGGTGCCGGTGGCCGGCGCCTGGCTCACCAAGACACTGGTCGATCTGATCACCACCGGCGGGGCGCTGGCCGCGGTCACGGCGGTCGCCTGCGGCCTCGCGGTCGCGGGCCTGGCCACCGCGGCGCTTCCCCAGCTGACCCAGTACCTTCGCACGCAGCTCGACCAGCGCGTCGCCCTGCTGGCGCAGGATGAGCTCTACCGCGCGGTGGAGCGCTTCAGCGGGCTGGCCTACTTCGAGAGTCCCGCCTTCCTGGACCGGCTCCGGCTGGCGCAGCAGGGCGCCGCCGCACCGGCTCAGGTGGTCGACGGCTCCCTCGGCGTGACCCGGGGTGTGCTGACACTGCTCGGCTTCGTCGGCTCGCTCGCCGTGATCAGCCCGGTCATGACGCTGGCGGTCCTCGCGACGGCGGTGCCGACACTCCTGCTGGAGCTGCAGCTGTCCCGGCGGCGGGCGGCGATGATCTGGGACCTGGGCCCGACCGAGCGGCGCGAGTTCTTCTACCGCAACCTGCTCGGCAGCGTCGACGCCGCCAAGGAGATCCGGTTGTTCGGCACCGGCGGTTTCCTGCGCGGGCGGATGCTGGCCGAACTGCGGGAGGTGTTCGGGGCCAAGCGCCGGATGGAGCGCCGCGAGCTGATCACCCAGGGCGGGCTCGCCGCGCTGAGCGCGGTCGTCGCCGGGGCGGGCCTGGTCTGGGCCGCTCGGCAGGCGCAGGCCGGGGCGCTCACGGTCGGCGACGTCGCCATGTTCCTCGTCGTCGTGCCGGGCGTCCTGGGGGCGATGCAGCAGCTGATCGTGTCGGTGGCCCACACGCACCAGCAGCTCACCGTCTTCCACCACTACGCGACGGTCGTCAACGCCGCCCCGGACCTGCCGCTGCGTGCCGACCCTCGCGCACTGCCCGCGCTGCGGCGCGGCATCGAGCTGCGCGACGTGTGGTTCCGCTACAGCGACGAGCACCCGTGGGTGCTGCGCGGGGTGAACCTGTTCATTGCGCACGGCACGACGGTCGGGCTGGTCGGCCTCAACGGCGCCGGCAAGAGCACCCTGGTGAAGCTGGTCTGCCGCTTCTACGACCCCGACCGTGGCACCATCACCTGGGACGGCGTGGACCTGCGCGACGTGGAGATCACGCAGTTGCGCGCGCGCATCGGCGCCGTGTTCCAGGACTACATGAGCTATGACCTCACCGCCGCCGACAACATCGGGCTCGGCGACGTCGCGAGCATCGGCGACCGGCCGGTGCTGGTCGCCGCGGCGCAGCGGGCGGGCGTGCACGCCGCGGTCGAGGCGCTGCCCCGAGGGTACGACACGATGCTGAGCCGGATGTTCTTCGGCGAGTCCGACCAGGGCGATCCCGAGACCGGAGTCCGCTTCTCCGGCGGGCAGTGGCAACGGCTGGCGCTGGCCCGCGCGTTCCTGCGGGACAAGCGGGACCTGATGATCCTCGACGAGCCGAGCGCGGGCCTCGACGCCCAGGCCGAGTTCGAGGTGCACCAGCGGCTTCGCGAGCACCGGGCGGACCGGACGAGCCTGCTCATCTCCCACCGGCTCGGCTCGCTGCGCGACGCCGACAGCATCGTCGTGCTCGCCGACGGGGTCGTCGCCGAGCAGGGCGACCATGTGACGCTGATGGCCGCCGACCGCGCCTACGCGCAGCTGTTCCAGTTGCAGGCCGCCGGCTACCAGCTGGAGGAGCCGGCGGGCCGCGGCGATTAGAACAGGAACTCGGCCGCCACGCGGTGCTTCAGGTCGCCGTCGTCGCCCCTGCTGAGCTTGTCCAGCAGCACGGCGGCGAAACGTTCGCGGTCGGCGTCCCCGTACGACCGCGACAGGTCCCAGGCCGACCGCAGATCGGCCGCCATCTCGCTGCTGCGCCCCAGCCGCTGGTGCGCCGCGGCACGCCACATCAGCGCCTGCCAGCTGTGGCGGTGAGCCGCGGTGGCCCGGCACCGGGCGAGCGCATCGGTCAGCCTGCCCACGGCGCGCAGATCGCTGCCGCGCAGGCAGTCGGTGATGCCCATCGCGGCCAGGGTGACCGCCTCGCCGGTGAGGTCCTGCTCGGCCCGGCGGACCGCCAGCGCCTGCTCGAACGACGTCTCCGCCTCGGCGTAGCGGCCAAGGCGGCACAGGACCTCCCCGGCCTCGTGCAGCGCGCGGCTCGCCGCCGACCGCAGGCCGTGCCGTTCGTAAAGCGCCGCGCCGTCCTGGAGCCGGGCCAGTCCCGCCCCGAGGTCACCCGAGCCGATCAGCGTCTGACCCTGCGCCGTCAGGCACTCGGCGACGCCGCGCTCGTCGCCGAAGCGCCGCCGCAGATCGCCCGCCCGCTCCAGATAGGAGACGGCCTGGTCGAACGTGCCGCGGGCCCGGCAGACGGCGGCCAGGCACACCATCGCCTCCGCCTCGGCATGCCAGGCGCCATCACGTACGGCCACGGCCCGCGACAGCTGGGCCAGCTCGTCCAGGTCGTCCCAGCTGTCGCTGGCCGCGAGGTACTGGTGCAGGCAGGACAGCAACAGCGGCACGAAGCGGGCGACGGCGGCGGGCTCGTCGACCACCTGGCGCGCCAGCGTCAGCAGGTTGGCCCGCTCCTGATCCAGCCACGCCGTCGCCGCTTGCGCGTCGGCGAGCTCCAGCCGTGGGACGGTCTCGAAGAACCCGTCGTCGCGGGCCGGCCGGAACGCGGGGTGCACCAGTTCCCAGGCCCGGCGCGCCGTGCACAGATAGAAGCACAGCAGGCGGTGCAGCGCCTCGGGACGGCCCGCGACGGTGAGGTCCCGGGCGAACAGCCGGACCAGGTCGCCGATCCGGAACCGGCCGGGCCCGGTCTGCTCGACCAGGCGATGCTCGATCAGCTGGTCGAACGCCGCCGCCGCCTGAGCGGACGACAGGTCGCCCAGGGCGGCGACCGCGGTGAGCGTGAACTCTTCGATGCGGACCAGACCGAGCAGCCCGAGCAGGGTCGCGGCGTCGCCACCGACCGCGCGCAAGCTCAGCTCGACACTGGAGCGGACAGCAAGGTCACCGAAGGCTAGCGTGTCGAGCCGGGTCCGCTCGTCGGACAGCTGCCGGACCAGTTCGCCGATGCTCCACAGCGGCCGGGCGGCCAGACGGGCACCGGCGATGCGCAGGGCGAGCGGCGACCGGTCGCACAGCACCGTCAGGCGAGCGGTCTCCGCCGGCTCGGCGGCGATGCGCTCGGGTCCGCACACTGCCGCCAGTAGCTGCGCCGCGGCCTGCTCGGTGAGGCGGTTCACCTCGATGTGGACGGCGCGGTCGATCGTCGCGAGCATCCGCCGGCTGGTGATCATGACGACCGTGCCGCCCCCACCGACGAGCAGCGGGCGGACCTGCTCCGCGCTGGTCGCGTTGTCCAGCAGCACGAGCATCCGGCGCTCCACCACGAAGGACCGGTAGCGCGCCGACGCCTCCGCCTCGCTGTGCGGCATCTGATCGGCCGGTACGCCGAACGTCCGGACGACCCGCCGCAGCACGTCCACGGACGCCTGGGGCTGCGTGCCAGCTCCGCCCAGGTCCACGTAGATCTGCCCGCCGGGAAACGATGGCGCCAGCTGGTGGGCGACATGGACGGCGAGCGCCGACTTGCCGACGCCGCCGGCACCGTAGAAGGCGATGGTCGGCACGTCCGCCAGCGCGTCCGTCGCCATCGCGACCTCTCGGTCCCGCCCCACGAGGCGCGCCACGTCCGAGGGGAGCTCCCGCGGGCGGATCTCCGCTCCGTCGGCGGCCCTCGACTCCGGCAGGAGCGCCGGGTCGCGGCTGAGCACAGCCTGGTAGAGGGCGGACAGCTCCGAACCGGGGTCGACGCCGAGATCCCGGACAAGCGCGGAACGGGCCTGCTCATAGGCGTCCAAGGCACCGGCGATGTCGCCGGTGCGGTAGAGGCAGACGATGAGCTGCTGCCAGAACTGCTCCCGCAGTGGATGCTCGTAAGTGAGCTGCCGCAGTTCCGGGATGAGCTGCGCGTTCTCGCCAAGCTGCTGCCGGGCCGCGACCATTTCCTCGATGACGGTGAGCCGCTGCTGGTCCAGCCCGGCCAGGCGCGTCGCGAGCAGGCCCGACCGGCAGGTGTCCTCGCCCGCCGCGCCCCGCCATCGCGCCAGCGCCTCCCGGAAGGCACCGATCGCCTGCCGCAGTTCACCACGGCTCATCGCGGCCCGCCCGGCCGCCGCGCGCTGGGTGAAGACAGCGAGGTCGAGCTCATCGTCGGCCGTCGTCAGCAGATAGCCGGGCGGGCGACCGGCGAGCCGGCTGTCACCGTTGCCGTCGGTCAGCGTCAGGCGCAGCTGCGAGGCGTAGGTGCGGATGTTCGCGATGGCCGAGGTGGGCGGATCGCGTTCCCACAGGGTCGCGATGAGGCGGTTAACGGAGACGACCCGGTTGGCGTCGAGCAGCAGCGAGGCGAGCAGCATCCGCTGTTTGACGGAGCCCGTGGCCACGGCGACCCCGTCCCGCCTGAGTTCCAGCGGACCGAGCAGGCGGAACTCCCAACCCATTCACGCCTCCCGATCCCGTCGCGCATGTCGATACTAGGCGTGCGGTGGCGCGACAGGTTCCAGCCGCTTGACCACCAGGCCCCACAGCTGCTCGTCGGTGAAGTAGCCGCAGGTCCGGGAGTCGAAGCTGAGCTCGGCGTTGTCGCCGACCGCGACGAACCGGCCGGGGGGCACCGCCTGGTCGGCGGTGTGGCGCAGCGCCTCCACCGTCTCCCGCGGCACCTCGTCACCCGGGACGGCGACCACCCGCTTGATCAGCCAGTCGCCGGTCGCGCCGGCCCAGGCGTCATCGGCGACGACGGCGGACTTCGCCACGCCCGGCACGGTCCAGGTGGCGCTGTCCGCCGGCGACGGGCGCGCCACCATGACCACGTCACCGTTGCGCACGCCACCAAGGGAGGTGCGGCGGACGAGGACGCGGTCGCCCGGGTGCAGCGCCGGGGTCATGCTCTGGCCGTGGACCGTCACCACGGTCAGCCTCCCGCGCATCCGCCGGATCACCAGCGCGACGCAGACGGTGACGATCAGCAATCCGGCACCGGCGATGGTCCACATCGGCCCAGCATGCCGTTGCGACATACAAAACAGATACATGCCTGGATGCGTAGCGCGATCGGCCGGTTCATGTACGCCGCGGCGTTAGCGTCAGGCACCCGAAGGAAGGAGCTTCAATGATCAAGCTGATCGAGCGTATCAGCGACCGCATGACCGCCTTCGTAGTACCGAAGGCCGACGCGGCAGCGGCGTGCCCGCCGTGCTACGTGACCGGCTGCTACTGCAGCGGGACACGGACACAGGGTTACCGCTACTGCTACGCCTACGACGGGTACAACTGCTACAAGGTCTACAACGGTTGCGCCAGCAACTACTACAACTGCAACTGACCGGGGCACGGCGTGGTGGCGGCGTGCACTCCGCCCCACCACGCCGCCGGAGGCACGGCTCACGGCTTGCGCGGTGAGCTGGCGGTTGGCCACGTGTGCTGGCGTGCCGGTCGTCGGGGTTTGGATTCGCAAGGGCTGCGGAGGAGCTCAACGGCCAGGTCGGCCTGTCTCTGCGGGATAAGGTCCATGAGTACTTACCGCAAGATCGGCACGAGTTTCGGGATCTAGATCTTTTCCGAAGTGCGCCGTTGCCGTACAGCGGCAGGCATGCTCGCCCGTCCATCCGGGGTGGCCGTGGGCTCGAAGAGTCCCACCAGGTCATCGAACATGATCATAAGCGCTGCGAAAACCCCTGCGGCCAGCAGGGTGATCGCCATACCAGCGGGGTGTAGCCCGGTGATGATGTTCGCGGCCGTCACCGACCCGGCCAGGACGGCTCCGGTGACCGCCAGCGCGGCAAGAACACCGCTGCGCAGAGCGTGCAGCCAACCCAATGGCTTTGTCGACGAGCCGAAGCAGCGACAGGACGTACGCACACCCCGCCGCACCGCCAGCACGATCGCGCCGCCGAAGGCGAGCAGGAGCACGGCGGCAACGGTCAGTCCCGCCATCGGCACCGAGAACAACAGCGGCACGATCGCCACTTCAGCGACGAGCACGATCAGTGCGACATGAGCCGCCGGCGGCCAGGGTCGTGGCAGCAGCTCGCGCGTCGAGGCGATGAAGGCTGCGTACGAGGCGCGACTGCGAAGCTTGCTGATCGCAGAGACCGCGAACACCACGCCGAGACACACGACGCATCCGAGCAGGACGTATCGCACCGTCGTACCTCCAAGCCGTGACAGGAACCGAGCCGTTCGGGTGGCACCACATCGAGCCGTACCGGTCTGGCGCCAGCTGATTGACTGATCAGCAGCATCGGAGACATCTGCCGCAGGCCCACGGCCACAGACGCAATTGATGCAGTCGCGCCGACAAAGCTTCCAGCGAATGACGCTACACGGGAAGCATTGCCTCTGGTAGGCGGCGAACGCCTTCATGATCGACAAGCGGTGAATGGGTCAGCGCAGTCTGCACCGCTCCTGCAGGCAGTTGGCGGGCCGAGTCTACGTGCGCGACGGTCAGTTCTGAGCCCGAGGCTACGCCTCGGGCCAGCTCCCGGTGGGTCCCACGGGAGTTCAGTCGAGACCGCGCCAGGACGACTTGGCCGCACAAATCGGCGTCAGGGGGCATGCCCCAGACCACATCCAGGCTGAGCGTCTCCGCCACCTTCCGGGCCGAGCACGCAGACTCGAACTCGAAGATGTCGTCGTCGGCGTGGTGTTCTGGCCGACCGACGCGGCGGGCCCCGCGCGCATCGCGGCATGAGCGCGCACCTGGCCCTGTCGAGCCGCAGGTCGCGGCGACTCAGTGCGGAGGGCGACAAATGTCGTCACCAGGCGCTGCGCGCCGGCGAAGAAAGAACCGGATCAGCCGAGAGCCGGGGCCATGCGGCTCAGTACTGCGTGAGTTCCCATGGTTGAACCAGGTCGGTGTCTGGCAGGGCCGTCTGGCCGAGCATGCTCCCGTACGACAGGCCGCGCCGTGGCGGGCGGAGCGCTGTGCTGGTTCGCGTACCGAGCTGGCGGGCTGCCTCGGCGAGCACGATGCCGGTGAGCAGGCGGTAGCGGCCGGGTTCGCCCGGCACGGCGACGCGGGCGAACTCGGCGTCCGACGGAGGTTCCCACCCGTCGCCGTCCGGGATGACGAGCACAGTGCCGGCGCCGGTCAGCTCGGTGCGGTGCAGGGCAGGCCCGTCGACGTCTGGTGCGCAGACGACGACCCGGCTGCCGTGCGGCGGCGACCAGGCGTCGCCGGCCGGCACGACGCGCAGCGGGTTGCGATGGCTGCGAGCGGCGGCGCGGGCCTCGTTGCGGACCGGGCGCGGCGTGCCGAACCACACCTTCTCGCGGTCGTCGACCGTGACGGTCTGCCAGCCGAATGCGGCCGCCGATCGCAGTGAACTTCCGGCCTCGACGTGGTCGCGCGGCGCGGCGAGCAGTATGGCTGGCCGGTGCGACTCGGGGCGCGGGGCGCGTGCCTGGCGGCGGCCGTTCGCGTCGAGCAGGTAGTACAGGGCCACGGCCGCCGCGGTGGCCACATTGAGGGTGTTCACGCTACGGCCTGGCATCGGGATCTGCACTGTCTTCGTTGCGCGGCGCAGGACGTCGGGCCGGATGCCGCGGCGTTCGTTGCCGACCACGATGGATGCTCCGGCGTGCGGCGGTCCGGCACGGTACACCGACTCGGCCCCTGGGGTGTTGTCCACGGCGATGAGCTGGCCTGGGCCGCCGAGCAGTGTGGTGGTGTCCACGGTGGACAAACCCGGGAGCTGTTCGGTGAGACCGCGGCTGTCGCGGAAGGTGCACGGTACTGCAAACATCTGGGCGGCTTCGGTAAGGGCCTGCGCGTTAGCGGGGTTCTCCACACCGTCGCCGACCAGGCGGGCGCGCGGGCTCACCGCTGCGTCGCCCAGGCGTGCCGTGCGCGCACGGCGTAGGCGTCCGCACGGCGTTCGTGGTCGGCGGTGCGCATCGCACGGGTACGGTGCTTGCGGGCGGCGTGTTGGATCATGTGGTGGCCGATCTCGTGCATGAGGCCGTCGAAGAGCATGAAGTCGCGCAGGGTGTTGCCGGGCCAGTCGACTTTGGTGCCGGCCTGGCCGGTCGCGACCTGGGCGCCGGCGCGCAGCAGGCGTGTCGTGGCGACTTCGGTAAGCCGACCGGGCAGATCCCACGGGGGCACGGGCTGCTCGAACAGCAGCACGAGTCCTGGCACGCGCAGCGCCGCGACAGCCGGACCGGCGCCGGCCGCCGGCTGCTGCCGCAGCTCGATACCGCGCAGGCCGTACGCCGCGGTGGGCCCGAAGAAGGTGAGCGCCTCAACGATGTCGGCAGGGTCGGCTGGATGCGCGAACCCGCGTCGCGGCGGGCTGACTCGTACGGGTACGGGTGCCCCGGCCCGACGGCTGGCGCGCATCGGGTACGGGTCGGTGTGCAGGCTACGGCTCAACGGCGTTCACCAGAAGTGTGTAGCAGCGCAGCCGCACAGCACGCCACTCGGTTTCCGCCATCTCCACGTCAGCGGGCGCCCGCTCATCGGCCAGTTTCGTGTACACGCCAAACGGACGGCACGCTGATCACCCCTACGGGAAGGAACAGATCCGGTCGGCCTACTCGGCGACCCGAGCCAAGCCGTGATCCACAACTGGTGCCGGTTCTCACGAACATTCTCCGCGAATCGTCGGCGAGGCGGCTCCCGAACTGACGAGCATCTGGCCCCCGTCCTCGGTTCTGGCGCAATCTCCGCGAATGATCTTGCCTGGTACTAGTGAGCGGGGAGTACTCGTTTGCGGAGGAGGTCGAAGTCTGTGCAGCCATACACGACGCCGATGACTACCAGCTACGGCGACTGACCACGCCGATCGCCTACTTCATCGGCGGACCCAGCGACATCGCCTACGGCAACGCCATGGACGACTGGGGCAAGTTGCCGTCCGGCCTGCCCGCGTTCATGGGCAATCTCAACGTCGGACACGGTGGTACCTACGGCCAGACCAACGGCGGCGAGTTCGGCCGCGTCGCGGTGCTCTACCTCAAGTGGCGGCTGAAGGGCGACACCACCGCCGGCAGCAACTTCGTCGGCTCCAACTGCGGGCTGTGCGGTACCCAGTGGCAGGTGCTGCAGAAGAACCTCACCCTCGGCACCCCGCCGAGCAGCCCGCCGCCCAGCAGCCCGCCGCCGAGCAGCCCGCCACCTGGCTCCACCGGTCCACTCCGCGGCGTCGCATCGAACCGTTGCCTGGATGTCAGCGGGCGCAGTCAGTCCGACGGGGCGCTCACGCAGATTTGGGACTGCAATGGCGGTACCAACCAGACCTGGACGGCGACATCCAGCAACCAGCTGACTGCCTACGGCAACAAGTGCCTCGATGCCGCGGGCACCGCCACCGGGACCCGGCTCCAGATCTGGACCTGTCACGGCGGAGCCAACCAGCAGTGGCGGCTCAACTCCGACGGCACCATCACCGGCGTTCAGTCCGGCCTCTGCCTGGACGTGACCGGCGCGGGCACCGGCAACGGCACGGCCGTAGTGCTGTGGACATGCCACGGCGGCAGCAATCAGCGCTGGACTCGATCCTGACCCGCAACTGAGCGCACGAGTCGGCAATAACAAAATCCGGGGCAGGAATTCCGACCAGGGATTCCCACCCCATGCCTGTACCCATGGAATGTCCGTATTGTATGGGTGGACCATACCAGGCAGAATCCGAACCACGTGCCGGCAGCTCAGGGGGCCGACTGTGACCGTCGCCGCCGTCCGAAGCCGGCGCATGTAGGGCGCGGCACCCGGCTCGCGATGTGTTTGTGTCGGAGGGGCCACACGACCCAAAAACCCAACCGGGTCCGATCCTAGCTACGTCAATCCAGTTGATCTAGTGCTCTAACCGGGAAGGTTCTCCGGGTTGGCGGCAGTCGCGATTGGATCTAGCACGGCATCCGATCCGACAGCTGGAGGCAAGGTGGCCGAGCCTGTCCGTGTGCGTAGGTTGACCGACCAGGAAGGGCAGAAGCTGCAGCAGATCGTGCGCCGGGGTAGCACCAGCTCGGTGCGCTACCGGCAGGCGATGATGCTGCTGGCCTCCGCAGGCGGCAACCGGGTCCCGGTGATCGCCCAGCTGATCCAAGCCGACGAGGACACCGTCCGTGACGTGACCCACCGGTTCAACGAGATCGGCCTGGCCTGCCTGGACCCTCATTGGGCGGGAGGCCGTCCCCGCCTGCTCAGCCCTGACGACGAACAGTTCGTCGTCACGACGGCCACCACCCGCCCGGCCAAGCTCGGCCAGCCCTTCACCCGCTGGTCACTGCGCAAACTCACCGCATACCTGCGCAGAGTCCACGGACGGGTCATCCCCATCGGCCGCGAAGCCCTGCGTCGCCTGCTGGCCCGCCGCGGTGTCACGTTCCAGCGGACCAAGACGTGGAAGGAGTCCCCGGTCCCCGACCGCGACACCAAGCTCGACCGGATCGAGCATGTCCTGGACCGGTTCCCGCAGCAGGTCCTCGCGTTCGACGAGTTCGGGCCGCTCCGGATCCGACCTACCGCCGGAGCGGCCTGGGCCCAGCGGGGCCGGCCGCAGCGGCTGCCGGCCACCTACCGCCGCGCCCACGGCACCCACGGCATCCGCTACTTCCACGGCTGCTACGCCGTCGGCGATGACAGGCTCTGGGGCGTCTACCGGCGCCGCAAGGGCACCGCCAACACCCTGGCCGCGCTGAAGTCGATGCTCGCCCCAGCGGCCGAATCTCCGTGACGATGTCGCACGGTCGGCCGGTCGCCGGCGGGGAGCGATTGAGGGCGACTTTCGGCGGAACCAAGCGTAATCAGCCGGTCAGCAATCAGTAGTCACCGGATCAGGCGTTTGTACCACCTGTATGGACAAGCCACGATCCCCCGCAGGACATGCAGGTTCGCCGGGTTGCCCGGGGGGCCAAGAAGAGCCAGGTCATCACAGTTCGTGGCAGGGCGCAGGGCCACTCGGAGGGGCTACGACGAGCCGTACCTCCAGTTGTATGACATCGACATCTGCGCAAGGATGCCTGCACAGCGTCCCGCTCCCCCTGCAGAGGTAGTAACGTTGAACGACTTGATGCGTCTTACCATGCCCGACGGCACACCTGTATGGGCCCGAGTCGCGGTCGTTGAAGAGTCCCAGGACGACGGTCCTTCAGACGTAGGCATCATCGACCGGACCGCATTGCTCGGGCTGCGTGAGGCGCTGTCGAGCGTCGCATCGAACGTGCGTACCGGCCTGAAGGCGGCCTCGCCGGATCATGTCTCGGTGGAGTTCGGCCTGGAATTCGCGCTGACAGACAGCGGCGTGGTCGCCGCAATTGTCGGCCTGTCTGGCAATGCTACGGTGAAGGTGACCGCGAGCTGGGGCAATGAGTCGCCAGCGGCGGGCGGGAAGCCCGACGGTGATCAGTCCCATCGCTGACCGGATCTCCACGATCCTGCGTGACCGTTGTCTGGTGCAGGTGTCCGGCCTGTCGAAGGGGAGCGGCTTCTTCGCCGCGCCGGGCTTCGTTATCACCTGTGCGCACGTCGCAGGCAGCGAGAAGGGTCGACGAGTCACCATCACCGGGCCTCAGGGGGAGGCGGAAGCGACGGTCCAGTGGGCGTCGCAACCACCCGCCGTGGCGGGGTCGATCTGGCCCTATCCCGATCTTGCGATCGTGGAGCTTGAGGGCGGACCCCACAGTCACGAATGTGCGTACGTGGAGCAGGCATATCCCATTCTTGGCACGCAGATGCATGTTTACGGCCACTCAGGGGTCTACGTCAAGGATCATCTGGATGTGAAGCCGGCTCTAACCACGTACGGCGGGCTGCACGGCCTCTACGGCGACAAGGTTCTGCAACTGGATGCTGGTGAGCTTCCTGCGGGGATGTCCGGCGGTCCGGTGCTGGACCTGTCTACCGGCGTCGTACGCGCCATCGCGAAGACCCAGCGCACACCGAAAGCGGCCATGGGCGGACTGGCTATACCGCTGAAGGCGATCCGTGGCATGGATCCGGCGCTGTATCGACGTCTTTGGCGCGCCCACGACCTCTACCATGCGGAGGACTCGCTCTGGCTGCGGAGCATCGACGCGATGCACACGATCGGGGTGTCCGGGCTTGAGCACAGTGCCGGGCGTGCGCTGCGCAGGCTGCTCGCCTCGCTGCCCGAGCGTGATGAGCATCGCGCTGCGTGGACTGTTGTGGCCGGTCCACAGACCGGCACGCCGGACACGCCCTTGCTCGACTATCGAGACGTCGTGGATGAGCTTGGCGAGCTGTTCCTGGAGAGCGACGATGCCCTTCCGCGTGCTGTCGCCTATGCCGCAGACCTCGCCAGGGATGGAGACGAGCCGCACGCCGCCGGTCTTCGGCAGTGGGTTCTCCAGGTTTCCGGACAGCGTCGCCACGCAGGTGAGGCCACGGCCCGACTGGCTGAGGCGCCGACCGCGCCGCATGTGGTTTCGCTGATGGCCGAACTGACGCCGGCCAGCACCGATCACAGCCTCGTGCGATTGAACGTCTGGCGGCACCTGAGCAACGGTGAGTCCGTGCCGGTGCACCTGGGCTCGACGCCGACGACCCCGCATAGGGCCTGGCTGGACCTCCAGTCCCTGCTGCCGAAGGAACTGGACGAGGTCGGCGGTTCCAAGCGCCGCGTGATGGTCGAGGTGTTCGCCGCGTTGGGTCTCATGAACGAGAACCTTGCGGATTGGCGATTGTGGCCGAGCGCCGGCTGGTCGGCCCTGGGCCGAAGGTACGCCGTGGTTCTGCGTGATGTCGAACGTCGCTACGACCGCCGTGTCCTGGGCGTCTGGCAGACCCGCTGGGACAGCCTGGCGACCGAACCGGTCGGCACCGCCTTGACACCGGTCGACTGTGCCGACCGGGCGCACGAGGAACATGAAGGGCTCATCGAGGCGGACCCGATGCTGGGCGCTCTGGCTCTGGCGGCATCCCCGTTCAAGTCCCCTACACGCTCCGCGCTGGAAGTGGCGTTGCCCGCCGGCGTGCCGGTACTGCTCTGGCCGCGCCGCCAATGTCAGAGCTGCCCTTCGGCGGGCGGCACCGGCTGCCCCGGGGCTGACTTTCTCCAGGGCCTGGCGGAAGAGCTTCGCGGGACGCCGCTGGACGAGCTACCTGAGCGCGTGCGGGAGCTGCGCAGCGCGGCCGCCAAGCCTGACGCCGCCGATCATTGCGGGCGCGACCTGGTGGTGGTGTGGGATAACCCATACCGCCAACCACCGCCGATGCGCCGTGCTCTCGACGATGACGCACCGTTGGAGGAGGTGGACCCCGTCCATGACCGAATGGCTGCTCTACCGGGGCAATGGCGACCCGCATGATGAGATCGCACGGCTTCCGCCACCTCCGCCGTGGCGAACGTACAGCACCGACCTGCCGCTATACCGGCCTGACCTCACGACGGCCGGCAAGCCGCCCGCGGCCGCGCTGTCCGGGCGCTACATCGTCAGCCAGACGACCGTGGAGATGGTCAACACGGCGCTGTATCTGCGGCGGCCGCTGCTCGTGATGGGCAGTCCGGGCACGGGAAAGACCACACTGGCATACGCCATCGCGCACGAACTCATGCTCGGGCCCGTCCTGCGGTGGCCGATCACGAGCCGGACCACCCTGCAGGACGGGTTGTACCGGTACGACGCCGTCGGTCGGCTTGAACAGGCGCAGCTCGGACAGCACAGCGACGTCGGGCCGTTCGTCCGCCTGGGGCCGCTCGGCACGGCCATGCTGCCGACCGTTCGCCCGCGCGTCCTGCTCATCGACGAGCTCGACAAGAGCGACATCGACCTGCCGAACGACCTGCTGGAGATCTTCGAAGAAGGCAGTTTCCGGATCCCGGAACTCGCACGTTCGGCCGACGACGCCGACGCGCAGGTGTTCGTGCACGACATCAACCAACGCGCCGCAGTTCGGCATGGCATGGTGGCGTGCGCCGCGTTCCCGATAGTCGTGATGACGAGCAACGGTGAGCGTGACTTTCCGCCGGCCTTCCTGCGCCGCTGTATCCGGCTCGCCCTTCCCCGTCCGGACGAGGCGATGCTGACGCAGATCATCGAATCGCACCTGGGCGCAGACCTAGCCGCGCAGAGCGAATCTCTCATCATTGAATTCATAGCCCGCGGCGAGTACTCCGAGCTGGCGACCGACCAGCTTCTCAACGCCGTCTACTTAGCCAACAGCCTCGGCGTACATGATGCGATTGACTCGCGCCACCTCGCCGATCGGGTCCTGCAGCGGCTCAGCGAGCTGGACTGAGGCGGTTTCGATCATGACTCTCGAGCGCCTTCAGCGGGCCCTTGAACAGGTGATCGGCCCCGTGACGGCTACGGATGTCGCCGACACTCTGTGGTTGGCCCAGTTCCTTCCCGGCCGCCCGGCGGAGTCGACGGTGCCGTCGGCCGCAGAGGAGGAATCGGACGTTGCGCCGCGGAGCCGGACGCGGAACCCTGCGGTGGGCATTCACCGCACGCGGGTGACCGGACGCATCACAGCGGTGTCGTCACCGGAGTCCGCCACCATCCCGCTTCGTACAGGTTCACCTTCCCAACCGGGACGAGCCGGTTCCCTACGGGTCCTCAGGTCGATGCGGCCGCTCAAACGACGTACGCCATCGCAGCAGCGGCTAGAGGTGGATGAGGCACTGACCGTCGATCAGATCGCGCGCGGACAACTGGTGCCACCGGCGATGAGGCCGGTGAGGGATCGCTGGCTCGACCTGTCACTGGTGGTGGACGACAGCCCGCTCTCCGGACTCTGGCACGACACCATCGACGATTTCCTCGAAACATGCCGCTACCTCGGTGCGTTTCGCACGATCGGCATTCACTATCTGCGCTACGCCGACGGACGGATCGTGCTCGCACCAGGAAGACAAAAACAGGGAGGACTTCACCCGGCGCGATCTCTGGTAACCAACGGTGCCCGTCAGCAGATTATTCTGGTCTTCACCGATGCTCTGGGAGCCACGTGGACGAGCGGCGCGGCGCAGCAAGCGATCGCATGGTGGGCCAACGACGTTCCGGTAGCAGTGGTCCAGCCGCTGCCCGAGAGGTTGTGGCGCCACACCTTCCTCGGAACCGTGAGCGGGCATCTCGATGCGCCGCATCGTGGTGCGCCGAGCGCGGCGCTGCGCCTTGACGGACGCCGCCACACCGCAGGCTCTGCGGTCGCCGGCTCGCCGATCCCGGTACTGGAACTGGACGAGCACTGGCTGCGCCCGTGGTCGCATCTGACGGCTGGCACGTCATCGCGGGGTGCCGACGTGGCGGTGACGATGGTCGCCAAACACGGTCCGCAGCGGCACTTCGAACCCGAACCCATGGCACGCCTGGACGCCCCGGGCGAGCGCGCATTGGCGTTGCGTGCGTCCGTAGGCCCCGACGCCTACCGCCTGGCCGGGCTGCTCGCGGCCGCGGCACCGCTGGTCGTTCCCGTGATGCGCCACATCCAGAGCGTTTTCCTGCCGAAAACAGGCCCTACCCAGCTGGCCGAGCTCTTCCTCGCCGGCTTGCTCGTGCCGGTGGCGGAAACAGCGACGCTGACGCTGTTCGACATTTCGCCAGAGGTTCGCTCGGCTCTGCGGTCGACCCTCCGCCGTCATGAGGTGGCGGCCGTGATCGCCGCGGTCTCGGATTGCCTGACGAGCATGTCGCCCGCCACCGGGTCGGTGCCCTTTCCGGGGATCCCGGAAAAGGATGTGTTGCATACGGAGTTCGCCCGCGTCGCCTCTCCGCTCCTGCGCCGATTGGGCATCCAGGCCGAGACTCTGCTACGACCCGGCGTTGCGCCCATGGCGGAGCCTCGGCAACCAGCCCCGGCACAGCCCCCAGGCCCGCCACACGACCAGAACGTTTGGCATGCGACGTTGATCGTGGATGTGGGTATGTCCCCGATCGGGACCTGGCCTGATGAGGTCGGAGGCTGGTTGATCGGGCACCGGTCGGACGGCCTGACATCCAGGCTGATAGTCCACTGCGAGCCGACGCAACACGGTGTTGAACGCGGCGTGGTCAACCTTGTGGCGTGGGCAGAGGCCGAGTCTGCGGATGCCTACCTCACGTTACGTTGGATCGATTTCGTACTGCCGGCTGAGCTTGCCGTGTCGTGGCGCCCGGAGGATGTGGATCTCGGCGTGCGATTGGGGAACTACTACGACATCAGGCTTCGCTGGAGTACGTCGCTCAGACCTGGCCCACGCCACTCGTACAGCCGGTGGCGCCAATGCCTCCAATCCGCTGATCTCGACGCACCGATCGCGTGGCACCGGGCCAGCATCAACGCCTCCCCGCCGACGTTATACGGCGAGCTAGGCAGCAGTCGCGCTGTCGCAGTGGGCTTGGTTGACGGTCCGCCCACGCCGGAGGTCCTCTCGCTTGCATTGACATACGTTCCTGCCGTCGTATGGCCAGCCCGCGGAGCAGTCACCGTAGAGCGACAACAGCTCCTGACAGCTCGAGACGTATTCGCGGGGCTGCATTCTCTCAACGCAAGGGACGCGGATCCTCTGAGCGCACGAGCTGCGCCATTCGAGTTGCGCGCGGTCTGCCACGACGAGGAGTGGATCAGTTTCGTGCAGGCCTTTTCTCTGATCAGAGCCCCGGATGTGCGGTGAGCATCGCCCGTGCAAAACTGGAAGATCCTCATCAGCGACCTTCAGCGGCTACTGGCCAACTTCCCGACCGCACTAGCCGCCGTCACCGCGTTGGAGATACGCCGGACGTCGACAAGCACGTCATGAATAGCGTTCTCAGATGTCACCCATCCATTCAGCAGACCCGGCGCATAGCGCCAGCCCCGTTGCTGTACCTCCCTGCTGTACGGTTGCCACCGCCGAACACCACCACCGGGCCTATCTCAGTAAGAGGACTTGAAGACCGTGTTTGAAGACCTGACCGGCGATCAACCCAATGACCCGGCGCGAAGTACGGCAATTGCCCTCCGTGGAGCGGCGCTCATGCATGCTCGGCCCGATTGCCGACTTCTAATCGACGCGGTCAATGCCTATGACGCGCTTCCACACCTCGCCGTTTTGGCCGATGGGCAGTTCTGGGTTTGGCACTTCGTATACCACCGAGACGTCAATGAGGGGCGCGAACAGCTTCAGGCGGTCCTCGCTTCGATCGAACTGGACCGGAAGTGGGCAGCCTTGGGACTTAGGCCTTGCGCTGGCCCCAGCTTCAAATCTTTTGAACTACCAATAAAGATGCGGGGGAGTAATATATTATACCCCCCACAACTCATCGAAGTTGATGACAGCGCTATACCAGGCGTTCAACAGTACAAATGCACGGCACAGCGCTCGACACGGGAAGTGGCAGAACGTTACTTGGCCGTGTCGTCGGAAGCTGTATGGACCATGAGCGAGGCGCGAATAGCTGGTGGGGCAACCATGTGAGTGCCATTTCGTTCAGGGTATGTGAACGGAAGGAGCGCCAAGAGCATCAGCGCTGGCAGCGAACTGTAAATCCGTCGCGAAAGCTACAGAGGCTCGAATCCTCTACCTGCCACCAACAGCAAGAACGCGGCTCTGACCAGCAAGATCGGTCGGAGACGCGTTTCGCTTTGGGTCCGGGTGTGTCCGGCTGAGTCCAGCTGTCTACGGCAGTCCTGGGGAACATAGGGGGAACGCGCCACACCCGCTGTCAGCTGACGATCAGCGCGGGGGCGGAGCCGGCAGCCTTGACCGCGGTTGTATCAGTCGAGTTCACAAACGTCGAGGTGACGGCAGTGGGCTCTGAGAATGTCGAACGCCCGTTGACTCGCGGTAAGGCCAACCGTCGAGGCGCAGGAGAGATCCGCGTCAAGGTCATCAACATACAGTGAGGCCATTTCATCCTGACGTGGGTCGATGAATCAGGATGAAATGGCCTCACTGTATGGCCGGGTGCCGCTGTTGATGGTGACGACAGGAAGGAGTCAGCGGTGGAGATGATCGAGCAGTTGGTTTCCCGGGCGGACGCCGCCTACCAGCGGTGGCTGGCGGAAGTCACCGACGATTTCGCCGCCGACGCCACTGGACTGTCCGTGTTCTGTCGGGAGTCCCTGCTGGAGCGCAACACGACCTACGAAGTCGGCGAGTGGCTAGCGGGCTGCCTCATGATCGGCCAAGAAGGGGATCGGGGATACTTCCTCAGATGCGACGGCGACGTCGGCCCGGTGTTCTCGGCCGACCTGGGTGCTCTCGGCTCTGCTGACCTCGACGTTGTTGCTCCCGCATTCGAGGTGTGGCTGCGTTCAGGTTTCGCCCTGCCGTCCGAGCCGGAGCCGGACATGCCGCTGATCGCCGACGTCTATATAGACAAGATGCCGGTCGATGGAGTGGCGCTGCTGATGCGCGCAAGGAAGCTGCTAGATGCGGATTGGCGGGTCGCGGATCTCAGGAACATGCTGGCTGCCCAACCGTTCCTGGCCGCGAGGTCAGCCCGGCCATGGAGGGTGCGGGGCGAGCTGAGATCCGCCCCTGAGTTGCGGCAGCACCTGTTTTATGCCGCTGATGACGGTTTGGAGGCGGTATGGGTGGCGGAGCCCGGAGATACAATTTGACACAAGAGACCACTTCGCCCTAACGCGGGTCGATGGGTCAGGACGATCGCTGTTGGGGGATGGCCGGCGTGCACGTGAAGGAACTCCTGTAGGACCGGCAGGCCGGCTCGTCCGTCGCCCTCCTGGCCAAACCGCCGACAGCCGCTCTGAGCTGCTGTCTTGTGCCCCTCTTGGCGGTTGGTGTTGGTCGTTGCTGGTCGCCGTTCGACGGCCTAGCGACGGCCTGGGGCACCTCTGACGGCCTGGAGACGGCATGTTCCCATGCTCGCCCTACATGACGGAATCCAGGAACGCGATCAGCGACCCGCCTCCTAAGAGGGTCCCCCCGATCGCAAAGAAGATCGGTGCGTTCTCTTCGGCGTGCCTCCTCCACGCGTCGGGTGTAATGCTTCTTTTTGACGTGTTCTGACGCATCCAGGACCGGACGCGCTCTGGATATCGAAGCGAGATGAACGCCACTACGAAACATAGGATTGCAGCGATCAGTGGAGCGAAGCTCATGTCCATTGCCTCGGGCTGGTAGGAAGATCCAGCCGATCTCTGGTCTTCATGCCGCCAATCGGCAGCGGCTCGGCGAACCTGTCTGTCACACACAGATCATGTCCCACCTGCCTCCCCGTCTACCGTCGGCCCGCACCCCGTGGTCACGATCTCCGGCCATGGTCAAGGTGGAGCACACCACGACTGAACGAGAACCATGGGCCGGCGGGCGCCGACACGGACGTCGGTGGTGAGGTGAAGGCCAGCTCGAACCTTCCGAACCGGCCTTCACCTCACCACAAGCCGTACCGAGCCATTCGGGTCACGGCTCAACGGGGCGGACTTGAAGCCCCTTGGACGAACCACATCTGGTTGCGGGAGTTCCACTGGTTGCCGGCCGTGATGCAGTCCCATTGCTGCAGCCGTGCCTGCAGGACTGGCTGGCCGTTGGGCGCGGCCGCGTCCAGGCACCTTCCGCTGTGACGGTTCTTGAGGATCTTGTGCCACTCGGCTGCCCAGATGCCGTCTGCCGGCTTCAGCACCCACCCGATGGACCATTCGGCCGGGGCGTAACCGGGATCGCAGTGCGGATACTGGATGATCGCCGTGCCGTTGGCCTGGTATCCCGACCGCCAGTCGAGCATCAGGCACTGGCCCGAATGACGCGCCCTGATACGGAAGAACCCGCCGCCGCTGTCGAGCAGGTCGAACTCCTGCGAGGCGCTGCTGTTGTTGCCCCACAGGAACACACCCGCGAACGGGTCCTGCGATGCCCACATCACGTCGGCAAGACCACCGCCGCCGACATTGATGATCTCCTGTCTGAGCGTGTCGGCCGCGTATGCCGGCGTGGGCGCGATCACCGCCAGCAAGCTGACCATCATCGCCACGGCGGCACCAAACGGCGCGACCTTACGGAAACGTCTGCGCACTCTCACTCCTGTTCGCTCGTAGAAGCCACGACTCGGCTTCGGGGACGGGGCGCCGCTGACCGCGTGCCAAGTGGCCGCGGTAGGGCAGCACCCACGATTCGGCGGCCGTTCGGCGTCCGGCAAGGCCACCGGACGCATCTCCCCGGGGATCGCGCAAACCCCCTGGCAGACGGATACCATCGTCAATGTCCGCGTGTCCGGTGGTGCCGGACACTTCGGCTGCCTAACCCTGGGGAGGCGCACGTGGACGAGGTCGCCGATCCGCGAGCGGAGTTCGCTGCCCGGCTGCAGTCGCTGCGGACGGCCGCAGGGCTGTCGATCCGCCAACTGGAGATCGAGAGCGCCAGGACACCGCGGCGGCGCGGCGAACAGCCCATCCGGCTCAAGCGCAGCACGATTGCCGACATGATCGGCCAGACCCGGCCCGTCCGCCCCGAACCCGCTAACTTCGAGGTCTTCGTCGACACCTGCCTGCGCGTGTCCGCCGATCGCCGCCGGGCGCTGCCGGATGGGCTCGGCGACCGCCGGGCATGGGACGAGGCCTACCGGAACCTGCGCGACTACACCGACCGGCACCGTCGCCCGCCCGGCATCCCGCCACCGGCCGGCGCACCCGACGGCCTCGAGCGCCAGGGCACGCCGGCGCACGCCGAGCAAACCGCGGTGCCCGTGCCGCTACAGCCTGCCGCCCTTGGCGGCTCGTCCCCCGTGCCCAGGCCGTTCCTCAGCAGAAGGCAGATCCTGCTGGCCACACCCTTGGTACTGGCCGGCGCGGCAACCCCGTTCCTGCTCCGCCGAGGCCCGGCCTCCACTGCGGGTCCAGAGCCGGGCAGCGCCACCGGCCCGGCCGCGCACTCCAGCCCGGGATACCGCGGTGCGGGCACCCTGATCAGCCCGCCGACCTCCGCGGACAACCCGGTTTGGTCGGTCGCTGTCGACCACCTGAACGGCGAGCCCGTCGCCGTCGTGGGCCGAGCCGACGGCACCGTGCAGTTCTGGAACCCGATCACGGGCACGGCCCGTAGCCGACCGCTCGCCGGCCACGACAAACCTGTCTACTCCATCGCGCTCGCCGGCCCCATCGCGGTTTCGGCCGGCGTCGACGGTGCCCTGCGGTTGTGGGATCTCACCGGCGACCCGCCCACCAGCGGCATCATCGGCGAGAGGCTCAGCGCGGGCATCAACAGTGTCGCGCTCGGCCAGGTCGAAGGCCGCATCGTCGCGGTGTCCGCAAGCGACGACCGCACGATCCGGACCTGGCACACCGCCACCCCACGCGCTCCGAGCCACGTGCTGGGGACCAGACTCGACGCCGCGGTCACGAGCGTCGCTGCCGGTGTGTCGGGCGGCACGACGATCGCCGTATCCGGCAGCGCGGACGGGGCGATCTGGCTGTGGAACGTGCAGACCCGGCAACCCGTCGGCCGACTCGGCGCGCACCGCGCCGCGGTGTGGGCGCTGGCGACCGCCACCGTCGGCGGCAAGGCCTTCGCCGTGTCCGGCAGCGAGGACGGCGAGATCCGAGTGTGGGACCTCAGCCCGCCTGCACCGTCCAGCCGTACGATCGCCGACGTCAACGTCGCGGTCAAGTCGATCGCCACCGCCGCCGTCGACGGCACCACGGTGGCGATCTGCGGCAGCGACGACGCGGCGGTACGAATCCTGGATGTGGTCACCGGCCGGCCATATGGCAGCGGCCTCGGGGG
Organism: Catellatospora sp. NPDC049133; assembly: GCF_040648455.1. NCBI lineage: Bacteria > Bacillati > Actinomycetota > Actinomycetes > Micromonosporales > Micromonosporaceae > Catellatospora > Catellatospora sp. NPDC049133. The sequence goes on along the minus strand of NZ_JBEZDT010000053.1, from coordinate 19,063 downwards.
GCCTTCCACTGCCGCCGTCTCCATGGCCGCGACGGTCATCGGTGGCCGTGCCTTCGTGATCTCCGGTCACTGGGACGGCACCATCTGGACGTGGCACCTCTAGGCAGCTTAGCCGGGTGGAGGTACGGATCCGGCGGCTCGGCGCGAACGGTTGTCGGCGTTGCCGGCCACTCCCCGTCCAGGCCCGTCGACGAAGGGTCGATCAGACTGGTGCTGACGATGAAGGTCCGCGAGGACTGCCGAACCGTCAACGTCGCAGTGGCTGAGCCGCTGTCGACGCATCCAGACCTTGCGGGCCGCCCGGCGCCTGTCACGCCGGAAAGACCGGCTCCGTGCCGCTGCTCGGGTGGACAGCGATGAGCAGCTCGAACGCGGGCGCGTCGGGTGCGGCGGCGGCCCGGAACTCGTTGGTCAGCCGCAGCAAGGCGTCCCTGAACTCACCGGCCCGGTCAGGATCCATCCGCACCACGGAGTGGGTGATCAGGGCGCGGCGGTCGTTGGGCGCGTCGCGGTCGATGACCACGGTCCCGCTGCGCACCCCGTTGATGATCTCTGCGGAGACGTGGTCGAACAAGGTGGTCACCAGCCGCTCGCCCTGCTCGTCAGCGGTGGATTCGCCGCCCTGCCGAAAGGTGATCACCTTCTGGGCGGCGCCGTAGTGCTTCTCGATGATCCCGTTGACGACACGTGTGCTGCGTACGGCGAGCAGTCCGGCTTGTTCGAGCAGGGTGAGGTGGTAGTAGATCTTCTTTGGTGCCATGTCGGCGACTTCGGCCAGTTCCCGGGCGGTCCAGGAGCGTTCGACGTCGCCCATCACGAACCGGATGACCTTCAGGCGGGCAGGGTCGGCCAGCGCCTTGAGGGTCTCGGCGTCTTGGACCTCGCGTCGGTCGGCTGTCGTCTCCATTTCGTCAAACCTTAACCGTCGGGGACGGAGCACAGAAATCCGACGCTTGACTATTCTGGGTCGCCTGGCAAAATTCAGACGTCTTATTGACTGTGACCGACTTGGGGAATCAATGATCATCGACCCCGCACTTGTCCTCGAGCTCGCCGCCAGGGCAGCCGAGCAGGTTGCCTCAGCAGCTGATCACGTGCAGGCCCTCGCGCAGTCCGCGGACTCGTTCGTCGAGGAGATCACCTCAGCAAGCACGCTCACCTCGAACTGGTTCAACGGAGGCTGCGGCGGCTGACCGTGCTGCGACCAAGCCGCCACACGGTCGTCGGCCGGACCGTATTCGCCCACCCCAGCGGCCGGCACGTCCGACCCGTGCTGCACACCGCGACGGCGCGGATCTTCCTGGTCGACCTCGACACCGCCGCACGGCTCGCCGGCGAAACCACGCCCACCGGCTCCGACACCGCCGACCAGCAGTTCCACGACCTCGGGCTGCTGGTGGCAGCCGACGCCGACGAGGCAGGCGAGGTCGTCGCGGCGTCGCGGACCGCCGCCGCCACCAGCCGCCGGCGCGAGTTCGTCGTCATGCCCAGCGCGTACTGCAACATGGGCTGCGGCTACTGCGGCCAAAGCCACGAACGTACCGTCACCGCCACCGCGCATCGCACGATCCTGGCCGAGCGTGTCGCCGCCGCAGCCGCCGGCGGCCGGCACGACTCGATCAACGTGCGCTGGTTCGGCGGCGAGCCGATGATGGGCTACGCCGTCATCCGGGACCTGTCGCGGCGGTTCATCGACGCCGCCGACCGGGCCGCGGTCGCCTACACCGCGCTGATCGTCACCAACGGCACCCTGCTGGACCTTCGCAAGCTGCGAGCACTGCACCACGAATGCCGTATCGGACGGGTCGAGGTCACCCTCGACGGGCCTGCCGACCTGCACGACACCACCCGGCCGCTCAAAAACGGCGCGGGCTCCTTCGACCGGATCACCGCGGTGCTGCGCTCCGCGCTGGACGCACCCGACCTGGCGGGTCTGCAGATCTCGATCCGCACCAACGTCGGCGTCGGCAACGCGCACCTGGCCGACGAGACGGCCGCCGCGTTCGCCGCCGCCGGGCTGGCCCACCCGCAGGTGCAGTGCTATCCCGCCCCGGTTCATTCCTGGGGCAACGACGTCAGCGACACCGCGCTGGCCCGGCAGGACATGGCCACCGCGGAGCTGTCCTGGCTGGCTGCCTACCTGCGCCACGGGCTGCGGACCGCGCTGCTGCCCGCAACTCCCAGGGCTGTGGTCTGCGCGGCGGTGACCCGGCACAGCGAGGTGCTCGCACCTGACGGGCGCGTCTACAGCTGCACCGAGCAGCCGCTCGTGCCGGGGCACGACGACCGGCATGTGACCCGGCTGGCGACCCTGCCGGTCGTCGCCCTGCGGCCGGCTGGTCTGTTCGACGACTGGTACGACGCCGTCGACGCGGGCGAGACCGGGTGCCGCGGCTGTGCGATCCTGCCGCTGTGTGGCGGGTCCTGCCCGAAGCTGTGGCGCGAAGGCGCCGTGCCGTGTCCGCCGCTCAAACTCAACGTGCGCGAGCGCCTGGACCTGTACGCCCGGTCGGTCGGTTGCCTGCCTGTCGGTGACGCCGGGTCTCATGAGACCGCCGCGCCCGCCACCGCCCGGCCGGCCGCGGCCGGTTCGGGTGCCCACCTGCCGACCAGGTCGGCGTAGGTCGGGCTGGACTCCAGTAGCTGCTCGTGGCTGCCCAGGTGCGCGCAGGCGCCGTCGAGCAGCAGGATCCGCCTGGCCCGGCGAGCCGACGCGATGCGGTGCGCGATGACGACCAGCGTGCCGGCCCGGCCCGCGAACGCCCGCTCGGCCTGTGCCTCGGCGGCCGGGTCCAGGTGGCAGGTGGCCTCGTCCAGGATCACGACCCGGGCAGCCGACACGTGGACGCGCCCCAGCACGAGCAGTTGGCGTTCGCCGTTGGACAGTTCGGTGCCCGGGTCGGTGAGCTGCCCGTCGTATCCGCCGAGCCGGTCGATCAGCTCCGCCAGGCCCAGTTGGGCGACGCTGTGGTCGAGGTCGGCGGTGGTGGCCCAGGGGTTGAGGTAGCACAGGTTCTCCCGGACCGTGCCTGCGAACACGTATGCCTCCTGCGGCACCAGGGCGATCGCGGCGCACCGGGTGGGCTCGTCGAGTTCACGTACCGGCACGCCGCCGAGCCGCACGTCGCCACGGCCCGGCATCTGCAGGCCCGCCAGCAGGTCGGCCAGGGTCGACTTGCCGATCCCGCTGGCACCGACGATCGCCAGGTGCTCGCCCGGCGCGACGGTCAGGGACAGGTCCCGGATCACCGGTGCGGCGTGCGGGCCGTAGGCGAAGGTCAGCCGGTCCACGGTCAGTTCCTGCCCTGCGGGGACGGCGGTTGTGGCCGCGGCTGCGGGAGGTGGTGCGCTCACCTGCGCCAACCGGGTGAGGGTGACCCCGAGCTGCGCCCACAGGCCGCCGACCATGCCGGTCAGCATCTGCAGCGCCGGCAGCAGGTATCCGGTGACGTAGGTGGCCGCGCCGACGAGCGCACCGGCGCTCAGCGCGCCGGCGGCGACCAGCCGCGGCCCGGCGATCAGCAGCACCAGCAGCGGCGCGTATCCGCCGAGCAGCACCAGCAGTGAGCGCGCGGAGCCTGCCAGCGCGACCTTCGCGGTGATCCGGGCATAGTCGCGGGCCGCGGTGTCGACGGTGGCGACCGCGTGCGGTTCGGCGGCCAGTGCGACGATGTCGCGGGCGGCGACCAGAACCGTCCCGGTCTGCGCGGCGAGTTGTTCCTCGGCCAGCAGCAGCCGCATCCGGCGGCGTTGCAGCGCGCCCAGCGCGAGCGGGTAGGCGGCCAGGGCCAGCAGGAACGGCGGCAGTACCAGGGCAGCGGCGGTGGGGGTGAGCGCCACCAGGCCGCCCATCGCGGCGAGCAGTGTCACGGTCAGGGGCCGGGCGGTGCGCAGCAGTGCTGCGGACAGGTCGCGGACCGATTCGGCCTGGCGGGTCAGTCGTGACACGGCGGCGGCGTCGGCGGGTCGCCCGGCGGCGGCTTGGCGCAGTGTGGCGTCGACCAGGCGGCGTACGAGCGCGTCGCGCAGCGGTTCGACGATCTGCGCCAGGTGCGGGAACATGGCCCGTTCGGCGAAGGCCCGCACGAGGTACAGCGCGCCGAGCGCGGCCAGCCACAGCAGCCCGTCCAGGGGTCGCCCGGTCAGGAAGCCGCGGTCGAGGGCCTGGGCGGTGATCCAGCCTGCGGCCAGTGCCGGGGCCGCTTCAAGGACGGACCAGGCGGCGATCCGCAGCATCGGGGTGCGGCTGCCGTGCAGCCCGTGGCGCAGCAGCCGCCGGCCGTCGGTGGTGAGGACGCGGTCACGCATGGCTGGTCTCCGGTTGGGCGGTGGCCTCGGTCGGCTGCTGGGGGCTGTCGGCGAACACGGCGCGGTAGTCGGGGTCGTGCCAAAGGTCGGCGTGGGCGGCGACGGCGCGTATCCGGCCGGCGTCGAGCCAGGCCACGAGGTCGCAGCGGGCGGCGGTCGCGGCGCGGTGGGCGACGATCACGCGGGTGCGCCCGGCCAGCCGGCTGGTGATCGCTTGGCTGACCTCGGCCTCGGTGACGGTGTCCAGCCCGGAGGTGGCGTCGTCGAGGATGTACACCCGGGCGGGCCTGGCGAACGCGCGGGCCAGGCCGAGGCGCTGGCGTTCGCCGCCGGACATCGGGGCGGCGTGCAGTTCGGCGGCGTATCCGCCGGGCAGGCGGCCGATGAAGGTGTCCGCGCGGGCGGCTTGCGCGGCCGAGGCGACGTCGGCTGCGCTCAGGTCGGGGCGGCCGTAGGCGATCGTGTCGTGGATGGTCGTGCCGATCAGCACGGGTTGGGCGAACGCGTATACGACGGCGCGGCGCAGTTGATCGAGCCGGATCTCGTGCACGGCGACGCCGTCGAGGGTGACCTGGCCGGAGTCCGGGTCGAGCAGTCGCCCGATCAGCGCCGCGGTCAGGCTCTTGCCGGCGCCGGATCGGCCGACCAGCGCCAGGCAGGTGTCGGCGGGGATGTCGAGGTCGAGGTCTTGCAGCAGCGCCTGGCCGTCGCGGTGCACGGCCACTCCGCGCAGGCTGACCGCGCCCGGGCCGGCGGGCAGTGGCCGGGTGCCGTCGGCGGGGGCGGGTTGGGCCAGTGCGTCGGCCAGCCGCCCGGCCCCGGCGCGGGCGTGGGCGATCTCGAACAGGGTGTCGATGTGGTCGAACGCGCCCGATGCGATGGCCAGGTATCCGGTGATCGCCAGCAGCTGCGCGGGTGCGATGCGCCCTGCGGCTACGCCCAGGCCGGACACGGCCAGCACCAGCACCTGGGTCAGCGGCAGCAGCAGCTGGAGCTGCCAGACCGCGCCGCGCTGTAGTTGCCACACCGTCCGGCCGGCCGCCGACAGCTTCGGCAGCGGCCGCAGCACGCGGGAGATCTCGGTGGCCACGGTGCCCGAGGCGCGGATCGTGCGGGCGCCGGTCAGGGCGGCGAGCAGGCCGTGGGAGATCTCGGCCTGGGTCTGGTAGTAGCCGTGCTGGGCGTCGGTCGTCTGGCTCATGAACCGTCTGGCGATGGCGAGCACGACCGGGACGGCCAGGGTGAACACCAGCCCTGCCCGCCAGTCGATCCAGAACAGCGCGACGAGTGCGGCCGCGGAGCCCAGGGTGGACACGGTGAGGCCGGCGATCGTCAGCGGCAGGTTCGCGGTGCTCGGTGCCGCCTGCAGGACCCGTGCGACGGCGTCGCCGGCGGGTAGTTGGCGCCGCGAGTCCAGGGTGAGCAGGTGGGCGACGGTGCGGGTCTGCAGGCCGACCGCGCTGCGTCCGGCGGTCGTGGCGGCAAGCTGTCCGAGGGTGAGTTCTGCGGCCGCGATCGCGATCAGTGTCAGGCCGAGCCAGGTCACGGGCCAGGTGGTGTCGCGCGTGCCGAGGACGGCGGCCAGCGCGGCGGCGAGCAGCGCGGGCACGGCCAGGACCAGTGCGACCCGTGATGCCATGAGGGTCACGAGCAGGATCAGCCGGCTGCGTACCTCTGCGGCGGTGTGCCACAGCAGCCGGGTTGCGCCATCGGTGTGCACGTACGTCTCCTTCGGACCGGTTCCGGTTCGTCAACGGCGGGCATGACAGGTGCGGGCCGAGCCCGCACCTGTCATGTATCGGAGCGGATCAGTTCTAATCGCCACCGGTCTGGAAGCACGTCACGCTGCACGACTTGACGCAGCTGACCGTGCACGGTTGCACGATCAGAAGCGCTTCCTCGGCACCGAACAGCTGCAGAGCTTCGACGTCGAGCTCGAGGTCCATGCCTATGTCCCTTCATCGGCTGGGGTGACCGGTGCGGGTCGGGCCCGCACCGGTCGTTGTGCGCGGCAGGTCAGTACGTGCCGACGGAGACGTCGCAAGATCCGGGGCACGTGTTGGTGCATGTGATCAGGCAGCTGGTCGTGCACCGCTGGATGATCAGATGGGCTTCTTCGCCGCCGAGCAGCTGCAGGGCGTCGACATCGAGGTCGAGATCCATTCCTCACCTCCTTTCATCGCTGGCAGCGGCCGGTGGCGGCTGCGGTCAGTACTGCGTCACGTAGCAGCTCACGCCGCACGAGGTGTTGCAGCTGCCGCCGCCGCAGGTAAACGTGCACTTGATGATCTGCAGGTCGGCCTCCTCGGCCTCGAGCAGCTGCAGCGCGTCGACGTGCAGCTCCCACTGGGAATCCATTCGTATTTCACCTCCGTCCAGATCAGAGACAGTCGGGTTCACCTCGCCGTCGACCCGGTGCTGCTGACGCAGGCGTCGTGTCGGGCGAGGAAATCGGTGACCTGCTCGGCGACCCGGTCCCCGGCGGTGCCGGAGATCGCCAGGTGGCCGCGGTCGTCCGGTTCGCGGTAGGTGACGGCGGGATGCCCGTGCTCGATCAGGTGTCGCACCAGGTGCCGGGACTGGTCGACCGGGATCGTCTCGTCGCGCCGGCCGTGCACGATCAGCACCGGGCACCGGATACGGTCGGCGAGCCGGTCCAGGTCCCGCGGCCCGAGTTCGTCGGTGAGCGGGGTGTGGGCGCGCATGCGGTCGATCAGGTGCCGGACGGGATCGCCGGCTTGGGCGTACAGCGACGCGGCGGACCGGAACGGGGCCACCGCCACGCACGCCGACCACGCGTCGGGCTCGGCCGCGGCGGCCAGCAGCGCGAGGAACGCGCCGTAGCTGCTGCCGTACAAGGCGGGGCGTTGCGCGCCGGGCGCACGGCCCGCGGTCAGGTGCTCGTTGAGAGCGGTGACGTCAGCCAGGTCAGGGCCGCCCCACGCGCCGTGGATCGCGTGGGCGTGCGCCGGGCCGTAGCCGGTGCTGCCGCGCTGGTTCGGCGCGACCACGGCCAGTCCCGCCGCGGCGAAGGTCTGCAGCAGCGGGTCGTAGTCGAGGCTCCACCGCGACTGCGGTCCGCCGTGCAGGGCCACGACCACCCGGTCGCTGGTGCGCCAGTCTCCGTACACGACCGCTTCGATCGGCCCGGCCGGGCCCGGCAGCGTCACGGTCTGCGCCGCGTGCAGGCCGGGCACGGTGTCGGCGCGTACCCGCAGCCGGGTCTGGCCCGCGGGCAGCCAGCCGAAGTCGGTCGGCAGTGTCGGGGCCGAGCAGGGCAGCCACAGCCCCTGCGGCGGCCAGGCTGCCACCGGCACCAGCTGCCCGGCGGGGACGTCGGCGAACACGGCCGAGCCCGCCGTGGTGTCGAACAGGGCGAGTTTCGATCGCGCGCCGGCGGTGACGACGATGGCGAGCACGGCACCGGCCGGGTCCACGGCGACCGGGGTGACCGCGCCGCCGAGGTCGCCGGGCACGTCCAGCAGGTGCAAGCTGCTGCCCGGGGCGGCCGCGACCAGCCCGAGCCGGCGCGTGTCGCCGGTCTCGGCGGCGACGAGGATCTGCCCGCCACCGGCCGCCAGCGCGTGCACAGCCGGTGCCTGGCCGGCGTCCAGCAGCCGGGTGGTCGCGCCGGTGTCCGGGTCGACGGCGACGGGCGTGGCGAGGCCGTCGAGCACGGCGGTGACGACGAGCTGCTCCCCCGCTACGACCGCGCTGCCCAGCCGGCCCGGGAAGCGGGCCACGGTCGTCAGCCAGTCGCCGGTTCCGTTCAGCCGGTGCAGGGTCGAGCCGCCGCCGTCGTCGACGGACACGGCCGCGGCCAGCCAGCCGGAACGGGCCGGTGCGGGCACCAGGCGCAGCGGCACCGTGCTCGTGCCGAGGGCACGGCCGTGCCCGGCCGTGTCGAACAGCGCGAACAGCTGCTGGTCCGGTGTGTGCCAGGACAGGAGCAGCCGACCGTCGTCCAGCGCCACGACCTGCGCCACGGACGCTTCGCACGCGACCTCGGTCCGCAGCCGCAGGACCGGCCCGCCCGCGGTCAGCTCCCACCCCTCGAGGTGCTGGACGCCGTCGTCGTCTGCGGCCAGGCAGCCCGCGCGCAGGCCGTTCGGGGAGAACCGGGCGCCGCCACGCGACACGGTGTGCGCCACGCGCGCGGTGCTCATCGCCGGCCCGCCAGTTCGGCGACCGGTGCCGCCGGGAGCTGTGCGCCGGCCGGTGCGACGTCCGGTGTCCACAGGCGGGGGCCGCCGTCGCGTAGCCGCAGCAGGAACGCCACGACCCCGCTGAGACCGACGCCGAAGTCGGCGACGACCTGCATACCGGTCTCGTCGGGGACGACCATCCGCCCGTCGCGCAGCGCGTGCCGCGCGTACAGGCACTCGGCCAGGTCCGCGGCCCAGCCGTGGTACGGGCCGCCGGCGGCTTCGGCCAGGTCGAGCAGGAACTCGCCGTTGCCGGCCAGCCCGTGGCACACCGCCGACCCGGCGAACCAGCGCGTCCGGTACACCGCCACGGCCGCGTGCTGCGCCAGCTCCAGCACGGCCGCGTCCCCGGTGGCCTGCCACAGCCGCACCAGGAACGTACCGGCACCCGACGCGCCGCTGCACAGGTGGTAGAGCATGCCCTCGCCCTGCTTGCCGTTACGGTCGGTACGCCAGCGCGCCTCCCCGTCGACGCGTTCGGCGGCCGCGGCCAGCGTCGCGCCGGCCTGCCGTGCGGCGTCGAGGTAGTCGGCGCGGCCGGTCGCCAGGGCGGCGTCGAGCAGGAACGTGCCCACACCGGCCACCCCGTGGGCGTAGCCGAGGTGGGTGATGCCCGCCAGATCGGAGTCGAAGTCGGCCGGGACCGGCCAGAACACCCCGTCGTCACCGCGTTGCGCGCAGGCGAGCAGCCCGTCGGCGCATTCGACGGCCCGGTCGAGGAACTGCCCGCGTCCGGTCGCGCGCCAGAAACGCAGCTGCGTGAGGCCTGCGCCGGCCGCGCCATGGAACAGGTCGGGATTGGGCCAGCGCACCGGCAGCGCCAGCGCCAGGTCGGCGGCACGTTCGGCGAGCCTGTCGTCGGCGAGCAGGGTGGCGGCCTCTTGCAGCGCCCACGCCGTGCCGGCCCGGCCGAAGTACAGTCCCGGCAGGACCCGCGGCGCGTGGTCGACGCGTTCGTCGATCCATGCGGCGACCTGTGCTGTGGCGGTGCGCAGGTCGTCGCGTCCGGTCAGTTCGGCGGCCCGGGTGAGTACGCCGAGCACGCCTGCGGCGCCGTGCTGGACGTTGCAGGGGTCGTTGGTGCTCCCGAAGCCGGTGCTGGGCCACAGCCGTTCGGTGTCGCCGTCGGTCATGGCCGCCAGCAGGTGCGCCAGGCCGTCGTCGATGAGTCGGTCCAGCGGTACCGGGGCCGCGGCGGGCATGTGCGGGTCGTGCGCGGCGGGCGGGTCGGCGAGGAAGTCCTGGAGCCGCTGCAGTGACCAGCGCTGCGCCGGGTCCTCGGCGCACAGGCCGCGGATGGCCGGGGCCAGCGCTGCGACGGTGTGATTGCGGCGGCTGAGCGGGGTGAGCAGCAACTCCAACCGCTCGAGCGCGGGCCTGGCCGTGGGCGTGTCCTCGGCAGTCGCCAGGCCGATGCCGGTCGCGAGGTAGAACAGCATCGCGCCCAGGGAGTACAGGTCGGCTTCCTGCTCCGGCACCGGCCCGTATCTGGCGGTGGTCACGTATTCGGGGGCGCCGAACCCCGGGGTGTGGACGCGCTGGCCCCAGGTGCCCCGCGCTGCGACGTACTCGGGGTCGATGAGCCGCAGGCCACCGTCGGGGCCGACCATCACGTTGTTGGGGCTCAGGTCCCGGTACACCAGGCCGCGGCCGTGGATGTCGGCGAGCAGCGCGGCCAGGCCCGCCGCGACCCGGGCGGCCGTGGCCCAGGGCAGGCCTGTGTCGCGCTCGGTCAGTGCGGAGAACTGTTCCTGGACCCAGCGGGTGAGTGTGGATCCGGGGACGACGGTTTCGACGAGGAAGGTGTGGACGTCCTGGTCGAAGACTTCGATCAGGTCCGGGCCGAGGCCCGACAACGCGGTCAGCATCGCCGCTTCACGGCGCAGCCCGTCGCGGGCGTCCTGGCCGGTGTAGGTGCCGCCGACGTGGGCGCGGGCCTGCTTGACGATGACGTCGTCGCCGGTGTGCTGGTCGAGGGCGCGGTAGACCCCGCCGCGGGAGGAGTGCAGGATCGCCTCGCGGACGACGTACCTGCCGTTGAGGAGCACAGACTTCGGCTGGGCCGGTGCCTTGCCCGGCCGGCCGGCCGGGCCGGGCAGAGGCAGCGCAGCCCAGGACGGCGGGCAGAACCACGGTTTGCGCAGATCCTCCACGGCGCCGCCGTCCGGCGCCTGCAGCCGTACCTGCTGCACGCCCTCGTTGCTCAGGTGCGGCACGCCTTTGAACGCGCCGTAGCGGTAGTAGACGACACCGCCGGCGCGGTAGGCCCGGTCCGACAGGATCGCCGGGCCGGGCAGCCCGGCCGTCGCCCGGTCCAGCAGTTCGGCCAGCTCCCGGAACTGGTCGTCGTCGCGGGGGTAGGCCGCTATGAACTTGCCGCACTGCGCCCGGTCATAGCGACCCGACGTCACTTCTTCGAGGATCTCGGCTTGCATGACGAACTTGAAAGCGCAGCCGTGTCGTGCCAGGACGGTGGCGGCGCGGTGCAGGACCTCCGGGGCAGACAGCGGCGTCGCCGACAGGTGGAGTTTCCAGCCCTGCACGCGTGGGGTTGCGTCGTCGGGGGTGACCCGGCACCAGAAGTCGTCGTCGGTCATCGCCCACTCTCGACCGTCCTGCTGCTCAGCCAGCACCGCCCGCACCAGCGCCTGGAACGGGAATCCCGGAACTCGACCTGACTCGATACGCGACACAACCACTCCCCACAACAGAAGGATGTCCCTCAGATCTCAGACGTCCAAAATAATTAGGATGCCTTCTTGCGTCAAGCCGCAACCACACAGGACGGCCTAAGAGGGCGTCTGATTCACGAATTTTGCGAGTGATGCCGGTTCAGGTGTCTCGCCAGGTTGGGGTGTTTTCGCCGGTGGCTCGTCTGGCAAGGCTGTCGATCATCGCGACGAGGATCAGGCTGGTCGAGTTGTCGGGTAGGGCTTCGTAGTCGCGGGCCAGGCGTCGGTGCTGCATGATCCATCCGATCGTCCGCTCCACGACCCACCTGCTTTGACCACGGAGAACCCTCTGATCTGGGGGTCCTTGGTGACAACCTCGACGTCGATGCCCAAGGTGGTGCCGTGTTCGATGACTCGGTTCTTGAATCCGGCGTCGACCCAGGTCTTGGCCAAGTCGGGGTGGGCGGCTTTGGCCTGGTCGAACAGGTCGATGCCGATGGTGTTGTCGCTGGCGGCGGCCGTGGTGACGATGACGGCCAGTAGTAGTCCGAGGGTGTCGGTGACGATGCCGCGTTTGCGTCCGACGATCTTTTGCCGGCGTCGATGCCCTGGGTTTGCAGCGGGACGTTGGTCGATGTCTTCACGCTCTGGATGTCGATCACGCCGGCGGTCGGGGTGGCCTCGCGCCCGGCCTGGGTGCGGACCAGGCCGGTCAGGTCGTAGTTGAGCTGGGTGAAGATGGCGTCGTTGGTCCAGGCTGTGAAGTAGTGGTAGCGGGCAGTCCAAGAAACGACCATTCGGTCGCCCAGTCCGTGTTGGGTCTTAAGCATCGCCTCAACGAGGAGGGCTGCGTGACGGCGCGCTCCGTAGATTCATGGTCCATATCGGGATGTGGTCGGACGACTCAAGATAGGCCCCGGTACAGCGTTGAGCACATGTCAGCAGATGACTTGGCAAGATTTTGGCAATCATGGAACCAGCGCCGGTCAGGCGTCCAGGCGAGCGCCTCAGATCGGCAACAGGTCAAGATCACATTCGACCCGGGAGCCGCGCGCCCAGCGGGCGACGAACTCGTGCTCGCCGAGCAGCTCCTGCCAAGCCGACGAGCATGCGTTCGCGCGGGTCATCGGCTGGTTTGCCGACGCCGATCAGGTCCAGGGCCAGGTTCGTGCCGGCGGCCAGGGTCTGCGGATGCTGGGCGCCGCGCGGTCACCGCGAGGTCGTGCGCCGCCTGAGACGCCCTCACCGCGCCGGCCCGTCGCCGGTCAGCGACAGATCTGTCGCGTGATCGACCGCGGTCGGCGATCGCGTACGGGTGGCTCGCTGCAGTCGCGCGCTGACGCTGCCGGACAGATCCGGTGGGAGGTTAACGTCGACTCCACGATCTGCCGAGCTCATCAACACGCCGCCGGTGCCCGCAGGGACGGCGGCCAGCAGAAGGAGCCGCCCGGCGGGGTGAGGACCGAGCCCGCTGATCACGGTCTGGGCCGGTCGCGAGGCGGTTTCTCGACAAAGATTCACTTGGCCTGTGAGCAGGGGCAGAAGCCGCTGTCTGTGGTGATCACGCCTGGTCAGTACGGAGACTCACCGCAGTTCATCGCGGTCCTGGAGGCTATCCGAGTTCCGCGACAAGGTCCGGGCAGGCCGCGCACCCGGCCGGTCGTGGTCCGCGGTGACAAGGCGTACTCATCGCGAGCCAACCGCGCCTATCTACGCCGCCGCGGCATCAAGGCCACCATCGCCGAGCCCGCCGACCAGGCCCGCAACCAGAAGAGACGCGGCCGTGCCGGTTGGCAGGCCTCCGCTTTCGACCGCGACGACTACAAAGCCCGCCACGCGGTGGAGTGCGGCATCAGCCGCCTCAAACGGCACCGGGCGGTGGCCACCCGGTACGACAAGCTCGCCGTGCGGTTCGAAGCCGGCGTGCACGTCGCCGTGATCAACGAATGGCTCTGACCGGCCGGGCGATTACATGCAATCCTGGACCCTCTACCAGCGACGAGGGACTGTGATGGCAGCGGAGTACTACCACGCCGACACCGAGAACGGCGACTACATCGTCGACCCGTCCGAGGACGCGCTGTTCATGCTGATCGAGGACCTCAACGCCACCGACAACACGTTCCTGACCATCGAGCCTCCCGGCGAGGAGCCCGCCTGGTACGCGTCGGTGTCACTGCTGGAAAACGGCGTCTACGAGGTCGAACGCAACCACCCTGAACGGCGCATCCACGAACTCACCACCGAGACCGACCGCGGCAAGATCGCCAAAGACCTCACCATCTGGCTCGCAGCCACAGGCCGCTTCACCAGGCAGTCAAGCACCGCCACCGACTTCTGAAACACGGACTAGACCTTCGCCAGCTCGGCGACACTCAGGCGGCGCACCGCCAACCGTCGACAGTCATGCGCGTGAGCGCCAGCCTGACCGTCAGCAAGTCCGGCGTCTTGCGCATCCTGCACCGCCTCGGCGTGGGCCGACTGCCCGCCTCGCAGCGCCACAAACGCCACGACCGGCGCTGGAAGCGCTACGAGAATCAGCCCCCCGGCCACCGGATCCAGGTCGACGTCAAGTTGCCTCGAGCCGTTGCCCGGCAAGCGCTTCTCCCAGTTCTACTTGACAAGGCGACGCACGGCAGGCATGGACGGGATGACCGTTGGCTGCCGTCCGGCCGCAGGTCCGGAAGCATCGCGGTCCGGCTACGCCTGCAGCGCTGCGCCGGACTTGCGCTCAAGTGCGGTTGAGCTCCTAGCCTTGGGCAGCATGACCTACGTGATCGCGCTGCCATGCGTGGATGTGATGGACAAGGCATGCCTCGACGAATGCCCGATCGACTGCATCTACGAAGGCGACCGGATGCTGTACATCCAGCCCGACGAGTGCATCGACTGCGGCGCCTGCGAGCCCGCCTGCCCCGTCGAAGCCATCTTCTTCGAAGACGACCTACCCGCCGAGTTCACCGGGTACACCGCTGTCAACGCCGAGTTCTTCACCTCGATCGGCTCACCCGGAGGCGCCCCGCGCGAAGCAGGACCCGTCGCGGGCGACCACGCGCTCGTGGCGGCCCTGCCGCCGCAGCTCAACGACAGCACCTTCGCTTGAGGTCACGCCGGATCGTCGCGCTCGCTCGCGTCGTGCAGCCGGACCGGGCCCTGGCCGCGCGCCCGAAGCCGGTCATCCGGGTTGAGCAGATCGCACAGTTTCATGGACAGGCAGCCGCAGCCGATGCAGGCGGTGAGCTGGCGCTCAAGATTGACAAGGTAGCGTCGCTGGTCCGCGAGCTGGCGTTTCCATATCCGCGAGACCCGCACCCAGTCCCGGTGGCTCGGCGGTCCGTCCGCCGGCAGCGTGGTGAAAATCTCCGCGACGTCGGCGAGCGGGATGCCCAGACGGCGGGCTGCGAGAACGAGCGCGATGCGGCGCAGCATGTGCCGCCGGTACAGCCGCTGATTGCCACTGTTGCGCTCGGCCGTGATGAGCCCCCGCGCTTCGTAGAACCGCAACGCAGACGGCACCACCCCGGTACGGGCGACGACCTCCCGCACGGTGAGTAGGTCGTTGGGATGCGAGATCGGTTCCGGTGACACTGCCGCAGCGTAGAACCTCAACCCAGGTTGAGATCAAATCGAGTCATCCGACGGCCGTGTACCAGCAGCGCCACGTCGTCGAGTGCGGCGTCAACCGGCTCGAACGAAACAGGCCGTCTGCCTCCCTGCCTCTACCTCCGCCTCTTTGACGAGGATCGGCGTCCGTGGCCGGAACACGTGGTGTGACACGACGTTCTGGCCACGGACACCGATCGCCTCAAGCGTCGCGAGGCCGCTGGACGGTCACGGGCGCCGGGGGGACGGGGATGGTTTGGGGCTGGTCGACGGGCTGGGTTTCGGGCTGGGCTCGGGGCTGGGCTCGGGGGAAGGGTCGCCGCCGCAGGGCTGGTCCGGGCCGCAGGAGGGTGAGGGCTCGGGGGCCGCGCTGGAAGGGGCTGCCGACGGGGCGGGCGACGCGCCGGCGCCGCGGTCGGGGTCGCCGAGGTTGCCGTCGCTGCCGTCGGCCAGCGGCTGGGCCTTGAGGTTCATCGCCTTGTGCGCGTCGTTCATGAACTGCTCCCAGATCTGCCCAGGCAGCGCCGATCCGCCGATCTTGTCCTTGTCGCGGTCGCGCAGCGGCAGCTCCTCGCGGACGTTGCCGACCCAGACCGCGGTGGCGATCTGGGGGGTGTATCCGATGAACCACGCGTGCGCGTTCTCGCCGGGGAACATCTTCTGGCCGTTGGGCTTGAGGCGGCCGTTCTCCCACGTGCCGGTCTTGGCGGCGGACTGGCGGCCGGACAACGCGTGCGCGCCGGGGATCTGCCGGAGCACCGAGGTGACCTCGTCGGCGATCTCGGCGCGCATCGCCTGCCGGGACTCGACCTTCTCGCCGAGGCCATCGACCGGCTTCCACTCGCCGGTGTCCTTGTCCTTCTTCTCGACCTTCACGACGAAGTGCGGCTTGCGCCAGACGCCGTGCGCGGCGAAGGTGGCCGCGCCGGAGGCGTGGTCGAGCACGGTGATCGGGTACTGCCCGAAGCCGACCTGGTAGCCGAACGTGCTCTTGATGCGGCCGGCATCGGCCCCGGCCAGGCGCATCGGCTTGCCGTCGGTGCCCCAGACTGTGGTGACCCCGGCGCGGCGGGCCATGTCGACGACCTTGTCCTGACCGATGTCCCGCGTGATCTTGTAGAACGGCACGTTGTACGACTTCACCGTCATCTGCTCCAGCGTGCAGAACTTGCCGCAGCTGGCGTCGTTGTCCCGGCCCGCGTTCTGCACGTTGTCCGGGTCGCCGTTGGCTTTGGACAGCGGCGTCGGGTCGAAGTGGCTCTTGATGGAGTAGCCGTCCTCCAGCGCCGCCGCCAAGGTGTAGATCTTGAACGAGGACGCGGGCGGGTGGCCGCCGTACTCCTTCTCGGTGCCGATGGCGTTGCGTCCCGCGTAGTCGACGCCGGTGCCGCTGTTGCCGCCGTAGTACGCGATCACGCGGCCGTTGTTCGGGTCGATCGCGACCGCCGCGGCCATCAGATTCTTCGGCTGGCCCTGCAGCAGGGTGCCCTTGCCGTCGACAGCCGCTTTCAGGGTCTCGGTGCAGGTCTCCTTGCCTTCCTTGGTCTGGCAGGTGCGTTCGAACTGGTGCGCGCGGTAGACCTGGCTCTCCAGCGCCTTCTGCGCGCGGCTGTCGATCGAGGTGGTGATGCGGTAGCCGCCGCTGCGCCAGTCCGGCACGTTCCAGGCGCGCATCTCCGCGCCCACATAGTTGATCACGTTACCGGTGCCGCTGTCCTGGTAGCCCCACTCCCCCGCGTTCTGACCCGCCTTGTACGCCTTCAGCGTCTGGTCCGGATAGGCCGCGGCCGCCCGGTCGGCGGCGCTCAGCCAGCCCATCTCGACCATGTTGTCCAGCACGTACCCCCAGCGGGCCTTGGCCGCTTCGGGATTGTTCTGCGGGTCGTAGCCGCCGTGGTCGTCGCTGGGCTCGGGCTGGCGCAGGACCGCGCCCAGCACCGCCGCCTCGGCCACGGTCAGCTTCGCCGCCTCCTTGCCGAAGAACGCCTGCGCGGCCGCGCCGACGCCGTAGGAGCCGCGGCCGAAGTAGACGGTGTTCAGGTAGAACCCGGCGATCTCCAGCTTGTCGTACTCGTCCTCCAGCTTGCGGGCCATCACCGCCTCGCGCATCTTGCGCGCGTACGTGATCTCCAGGTCGTCGGCGGCGGCGCGGGCGTACTGCTGGGTGATGGTCGACGCGCCCTGGGTCTCGCCGCCGGTCAGGTTGTTCCAGGCGGCGCGGGCGATGCCCGCCAGGTCGATGCCGTCGTGGCTGTAGAAGTTCTTGTCCTCGCCCGCGATCAGCGCGTTGCGCACCGGCTCAGGCAGCGTGCCGATCTGGATCAGGGTCCGGTTCTCCGCGCCCAGCTTGGCGATCGCCTTGCCGTCGACGGACAGCACCTCGGTGTTCTCCTTCAGCGGCAGCTGCTCCGGGCGGGGCACGCTGCTGTAGAACCAGGTGCCCGCGATCAGCCCGACGCCGGACAGCATGACGGCGACGCCGATCATGCCCGCGATCAGCGCCCGCCGACGCCGCGGGCTGCGCTTCTTCTTGGCCACGGGCTGCGCCGTCCCGCCAGCCCGGCCCGCCGGGGACGCGACGCCGGCTCGGGACGCCTGCTCCCTACCCGATACCGGGGCCGGGGCGTCGGCTCGGGGGGCCTCGGCCCGGCCGGTCGCCGACAGCGCGGGCGGCCGCGCCCGGCCGATGACCGGCTCATCATCACCATAGGTAGTCAAGTTTCACACCGTCCCATCCGGATACAGGAATGCTGCCAGGACCTACCCTTGCCGCAGACTAGCCACATCCAGCATGCCCACGGGGACCGCATGACAATCAGTGGCCTACAGGTGACTCCGTCACCACGCTGGCAGCAACGCCGCCGGGGAGGCGCGAATCCGCGCTACCCCCGGCTCCTCACCGGCGGCTCGGCGGTGCCGCTGTTCACCTCGCCTGCGGAGGAGGCATCCTTTACCGAGGCTGCCGGCCTGCTCGAGGGCCTGGTGCGCGCCGATGAGAGCCGGTTCATCCGCCGCCTCGCGGGCCTGGCGCTCCCCGCCAGCGACGGAATCGACATCCGTCACATGGTCGAAGTCAGGCACGAGGAGGTGTTCGCTCGGTTTCGGTCGCGCCAGCGCACAGCCCTTGCCGTCGTCGGCGACGGCAACGATGCGCACGCCCGGCGAATGTACAGGCAGGAAATGCAGGCCGCCGCCGAAGAGGTTGACCAACTCAGCTCCAGAAGTCTGCTGGCCAAGTTCACCGTGCCCATGGCGGTCGGTTGGACTACCGGGGCGATCGTAGTCGGCGTTGCCGGATGGAAAGCAGCCCTCGCGGCGCTGGTCGCCAACTCGGTCATGGACGCGGGGAACGGCCGCGAGCGCCACGCACAGCGAGCACTACACCACCATTACGCCACGTTGTCCGCATCGCCGAACGAGTGATTCCAGCCGATCGGACCGGAGCACACTGCCGAGTCGTGGTCACATGTGGCCTTCGGACGGTGGGCACTCCCATGCCTCAGAGGTCCGCCGTAGGGCCAACAATCGGGCCCGCAGCCATACCGGTCGTTGATCAAGTCAGGGCTGGTGCGGAAACCCACCCTGGGCGGGCAGCTGGGCGGGCAGGTCAACCTGCGTGCGAAGTCCGACACCGACATCACCATGATCTGGTTACTGCTGGTCGCCAGCACCCCGTTCGGGGAGACCGAGCTGGCCCGCCAGCAGGTCGCCGGTGGGCTGCGGGTGCTCGGCGGGTCGAGTCAGTCGGTGCCGTTCACGTTTACCGTGCCCGCGCTCGCGCCGGTCACCAACCTGTACGGGCAGAACCTGCCCGGCGGTGGGATCGGCTTACGCACCGAGGTCGCGGTCGCCTCTGGCACCCAGCCTCGACGGCCGCCTGGAACTTGCCCGCCTAGCCAGGACCGTCGTGCGCCTGGCCACGCTCGACGAGCACGGCCCCACCGGCACCCTTCAGGACGAACACGGGCAGCTGCGCTGGTAGCCGCGCAAGGCCGCGCCCGTCAAGCCGTTCCAAGGGGTCGCGGGCGCGGGCGAGTCCGCCAGAGCAGTACGCCGGACTCGCCCGCGCTCCCTTCTACGTGCCCCGGGGACGGGTGGGCTGGCATCGACTTCATCCTGACCGGGATCACCGCCCGCACCGAGCCGCCCGGGCACGCCGGCCCGCCGCTGTAACCAGACGCGCGCCGGGCGTCAGCGCCGTCGCCACGCAGCGTCGAGCAGGGCCGGCGGGGTGTCGAACTTCTCGTGCGCGGCCAGGTCGACACCGGGTGCGAC
>NZ_JBEZDT010000052.1:0-57756 GCF_040648455.1 Catellatospora sp. NPDC049133 | reverse complement strand
CAACCGGTCGGGCGCCCACTGGCTCACGGCGGTCTGCTCCACAAACGACATGCTGCATCACAGGTCACACCCGCACCAAATGAGATGTGGCCTTAAGGAGCGCGCACATACGCGCTCACGTATGCAACTCTTCGCTGGCCGGTGCGCTAAGTCATTCCGGCTCGCGGGTGTCGCGCAGCAGGCTTGCGGAGTCCTCCACCCGCCCCTCCGCCTCATAGGCGTGGGCGAGGTTGTTGCGGCAGCCCAGTGTATGGGGGTGGTCGCTGCCCAGCACCCGCACCCGGTCGGCCAGGGTCTGCTCGTAAAGGGTGATCGCTTCGGCCACCCGTCCCGCCGCCCAGTAGGCGGAGGCGAGACTGCTGCGGGAGAGGAGCGTGCCTGGGTGATCCTCGCCCAGCACCCGCACCTGGTCAGCCACGTTTGTCACCAGCAGCGAAACCGCGTGTTCGAGATCGCCTGCCGCTGTGAGCGCTCGGCCTGCCCAGGCAGCCTGCCACATCAGCTCCTCGGATGGCTCGCCGGTGATGCAATCTCGCACCGCCTGCACGTGTAAGGCCAACTCCTCGACGTCGGACCGACGCATCCCCACCTGTGACAACGGCAAGTCCGCAGACAGTTCTTCCAACCACTGCACGGCGGCATCCGCTGCCGCACCGGCTGGCACCGTCGAGCCTGGCTGTTGCCCGTACAAGCGCACGATCCGGGCCGTCAACCGGTGCACCGACACCACCACCCGGTCCTGCTCAGCGACCCGACCGCTTAACGTCACCAGCGACCACCCCGACAACACCTCTAATGCCGCCAGCACCCCGCCAGCCAGCCCCAGGCCGGAGGCGCCCTTCACGAGCAGCCGCCGGCTCACCCCGTCCGGCGACAGCACCGACAACACCGACAGCAACCGGGCCGCGTCCCCAGACGGATCAGCATCGGCAACTGCGGCCATGCTCAACGCGGTAGCCGCCAGCACCCCCGCATGCTGCGCCCCCGCCTGCCGCCGCAACGCCTCATCCAACGGCTGCCGCTCCAGCAACTCCAGATACCGCCGGTGGCTGTGTTTACCCCGAGCGATATAGGTGCCCGCCTGCGCCAACCCCAGCGGCAGCCAGCCAAGTTCCGCACCCACCGCTCGCGCATCCTCACCATCAGGCAGGCCAGTCGTCTCGTGCAGGAACGCCCGCCCCTCCGGCTCGGTGAACATGCCAACCCGGATCGCAGTCACCCCGTCCATCTGCGCGAACTCGGCCCTGTTCGTCGTCACCAGCACTTTCACCCCACCAGTGACGGCAACCAGTCACGCAGCTCGTCCGGGTCCTCGACGTTGTCGAACACAACCAGCCGGCGCACGCGATCGTCAGCCTCCAACCACCGCAGCGCCTGCCGAGCCAGCACCTCCGGCGCATCATCAGCCGACCCCAGCCCGCACGCCCTGGCCACCTCCGCCAGACCCGCCACCGGACCCGACTCCGCGTTCAACCACGCCACCAGGCCGAACCGAACCCCGATGCACTCGCGCGCATACTCCGCAGCCAACTGAGACTTTCCCGCACCACGCGCACCCGGAAGGGCAACCAACGCCGCACGACCCGGACTCCTCAACGCGGCCCGCAACGCCGCCATCTCCGTGTGGCGCGGCTGGAAATGCGCCGCCCGCCGGGGCGGAAACCCGATCACACTCGGGAGCTCCGTAGACGGCTCACCCCTCGCCGTCGACTCGTCCACCTCAGGCCGCGCCTGGAGCACATCCCGTCTGCCCCTAGCCGAATTCACAAGCTGCGGCAAAAAAGCCGTAGCCAGCGACGCAGCCACACCACTCAGTACAGCCCAGAACGACTTGCCATCAGCCACCAACGACCACGCCACCACCACGACGGCACCCACCAGGACCGGAACCACCGCACGCTTCGCTCGCCCACCCACCAGCGCAACCTACAGACACATCAACGGCCCGACACCGCCGAACGCCCTGAAGCAGCAGACAACTCGGACCGGAACAACGGTCCCTGGTACGGCTCAAGCCGTACCAACCAAGATCCCGTACCGCCCCTGAGCTGCTGTGGTACGGCTGGTACGGCTGGTACGGGTACCCCCGGCGACCCCGAATAGAACTGCTCCCTGAAGAAACACACACAATGCTCGCGGTGGTATGCAATTTTGTAGTCCGGCTCCCTGAATTAGGTCATCGAGTCACGCACAAGAAACCTGTCGATGACTTCCCGAAGCTCGGCCGGAGGGTCAACTAGTTTTGCTACGGCGACAGCGTCAGTGGTTTTTTTGAAGTGACGTCCCATGATCCTCATGAACAAGGCGTCTAACAGTTCTTCGCCAGGCACGACTACCGACCACTCTTCAGCCCACCGATCGTCTACCGCCTTCGACGTTTCGTTCCAGATTGCCCGCATCCGCTTCTCTACCGAATCGGCATCGGGCAAACGCTGAAGGACAGAGAGAATCAGCGCGTCAATGGTTGAGTTTGCTTTATTTAAATTTTTACGTGTTATGTCATCAAAGTAATAGAATGGATCGAGCTGCGCTATCACTGCCTTTTGCACGACGACATCCCTGAGGGAAGCGGCAGACTCCTGCAAAACGCGCTCCACCGCTGCGGCCGAAACTTCGATCCCCGTCAGTGTAAAAAAAGCAGCCAATGACTTGGGGTCGAGCAGATAGTTCTCTATCTCTCGTCGCCGGAGCACATAAACGGTTTGATCACTCTCAAGCCTCTGGAGCTGAGTAGGATTTAGTTCATCTCGATCGCGCAAATATAGAACCTTACGCCTGTCGGCTTGATCGGCGTGGCTGAGCCAGCTCTCTACCAACCGCGCAAATCTGGCGTTACGTCCTCCCTGGCCGGTGACAACAGAAACGCGAGGATCTGTGAGCAAGCTGGGCCACCAGCAACCCAGGACGTCTCGGTCGCTTGGCCCTTCGACTAGTAAAATGCGATCAGCAGACAGCACGTCGCTCAGTCGAACGCCAAGGCTTCTCATAACTTCGGCGAATCCAGTGTTGGCCACCGAAACGGTGGATGCACCCGACTCGCGTCGCACTGCATAGACCATCGAACTGCCAAACTGCTGGTCCAGAAATACAGGACTGTGCGTAGTTACGACGAACAGGCGATCCTTTGACCATTCATGGATCAGGCCAAGCACTGCCCGCTGGGCGGCTGGATGCAACGCCATCTCGGGTTCTTCCAGCGCGATTGTTCTAGCATTTGAATGCGCAAGCCCGACTGCAAGCGTCAGAAGAAGCTGTTCTACTCCTGTACCGAGATCCTTAAGATTGTGTCGGTGTCCATGGACATATGGATCGATGAAACCAACTTCCATTTGATCGCCGGTTGTTCGAAGGCTTAGCGTGCCCACATCAGGAACTATGGACGCGACGATGCGCTGCATTTGCGACCACGTGTCAGGCATATTCGACTGAAGGTGCATAAGCAGAGCGGGCAGGTTCTCTCCAGTCGGGCTCAGCTGCGCATTGGAATGCAGGGACCATGTCCTGTTAGTCCCGGGGCGAACCGCCGGGAAATGGAATACACCATTCTTCCATTCCTCAAGCAGCGCCGGGAACCGCGAAAAAATGAACTCACCCGGGAAGCCCACACCGGCCTCCAAGTAGCCTGGCATCTCGCCGCTACCTGAAACGATCCGTGAATATGGGAGTTCCCTTGCACTTGCGCGTGTCGACGCCAAGGAATCGACCGATGGAATGGTCGACATCTCTAGGTACCAAGAGTTGCCCTCTGTCCTCATGCTCGCAAGAGGGACGACCTCACCATCAAGCCAAATGCTGCGCATTTGGACCGCAATACGGTTCTGGGAACTAACGACGTACTCCCACTCGACCCAACGGAACAGTGGAGAATTGCGGACCTCCTCTGTGGTATCACGTAGAAGCGCGTCACGTTCGTGAGCCGTTAACTCAAACCTAGCGACAATCCTAGGGATACCCCCGCCGACGTGCTGGACCATGACGGGCATGTCCCGGCCGCAGATGACATCGAGCGCCGACAGCATCGAACTTTTACCGGCGCTATTGGGCCCAGCAAGAAGCACGACACCATTCGGAGGTAGCTCAAGAACCGCCTTGTGGAAGGCGCGGTAGCTATGCAGTGTCAGCCGCTGTAGGAACACCAGTACATGTCAACACAGGGCCAGCCGGGAACCAAGTTGATATCAGGTGTCAGCGGCTGGCGGCGATCAACATGCACCCTTGCTTGCTATAGGCGTACCCACATAGGTGCTGTCGGTGTGCAGGTGGACGGTGACCGGCCGGGTCAGCGCCTCCGGGCCACGATCGCCGCGGCATCTCCATCCGGTTGTTGATCGACGGCCCCAGATTCCCGCCGCTCGTGCCCTCTAGCGCACCGATTTCCTCGCGCCGAACGTCTCGCGCAGTGCCGCGTCCAGCGACCGGCCGGACACGGGCTCGACGAACAGGCGGGCGAGCAGCAGTCCGGCGAAATGGGCCGGGTGGAGGCCCGACTCCTTGCCGCCGAGCGACTGCAGCACACCTGTGACGCGCATGGCGGCCCGGACCGCACCGGCGGGCAGGCGGTGGACGGGGCGGCCCCGGCCGGCCGCCTCGGCGATCCGGGAGATCATGTCGTGCCAGGTGAGGTTCTCGTCGGCGACCGGGATGTCCTTGCCACTGGCCCGCTCCAGCGCGTCGACCGCGACCTCCGCCACGTGGCGCGCGGACGTCGCGGCGGTCCCGCCGGGCGGCGCGGCCAGCGGCGCGCGCGACCGGGCCCAGCCGTCCAGCGGACCGGCCCAGTTCGGCAGGCGGTCCCCGGCCCGGCCGAAGACGAACGGCAGTTCGAGCACCGCGACCGGCAGCGACGGCCCGGCGGCCGCCCGCCCCTCCCGGGCCTGCTCCACCCGGCACCGGATGTAGGTGTGGCGGTCGGTCAGCCGCCACTGCGGGTGCAGCCGGTCGAAATACGTGTAGTACGAGCCCATGACGACGCCACGGGTGAGCCCTTCGGCGCGGGCGGCGGTGAACAGGCGTACCACCGGATCGACCATGTCCCGGCGGAACGCCGGATGGATCGGCTTGCGCAGCGGCCGCTGCTCGTCCGTGCGCGCCGCGTACACCACGCCGTCGTGCCCGGCGAGCAGCGGCCGCAGCTGCTCGACCTCGGCCGACCCGATGTCGAGGACGTGGTCGACGCCCGGCCGGGCTGAGCGTGCCACCGTGGTCGCGGCATGGCCGTGCTCGCCCAGCACCTCCACCACGTGTGCGCCGATCAGGCCGGTTCCACCCACCACGAGAATTCTCACGATCGCATCGTCCACGTTGGATCGGGCCGCGACAAATCGCGAGATCAGCCGGAGTTCACATGACAGCGCCGGTGCGGGCGGCGAGGGCGTAGTCGCGCAGCTCCTGCGGCGCGTCCCGGTGCTTTCTCAGCCAGCGGTCCACGATCGGCGGCACGTCCTTCGGCGAGTGATGGTGCGCGTGGCCCAGGCCGTGCAAGGCTGCCCGCTGGCACGGCACCGACGGCAGCGACAGCGTCTCCTCCAGCACGTCCAGGACGGTTTCCTCGCCCAGGTCCAGCGGGGCGACGTCGAAGAACATGAAGCAGACGTGCTCCAGCTTCGGCGTGTGTTTCGGGTGCTCGACCGTGATCCGCGGGGCGAAGGCCTGGGCGTACAGCGTGACGATGGAGCGCAACCCGCGGGTGCGCGACACCACCGGCACCCGCGGATCGCGCAGCGCCCACAGCGACCCGTCGTCGATGATCTCCTGCAGCCCGCGGGCCACCTGATCGTCGGCGTAGGGCCTCAGCAGCGCGCCTGCGTCGCCGAACAGGTGTCGGATCCGTTCCGCGGTCGCCGCGGGGGTGTCCTGGCGGGCGTACCGGTCCAGCCAGACAAAGGGCTGCTCGTCCGGCGAGCCGTCGTCGTCACGCGGCTCGTCGAACAGGTACGCCATCCACGCATCGAAGCTGTTCACGGTCATGATTGAAGCGATCCCGGGCAGTCCTGTCGAGCAGTTTCGGGCCTCAGCGGGCGCAGGTCCAGAAGTCGTGGGGGTGCCGTCCGGGCCGGAAACCGTGTGCCTCCACCATGTCCACCGCCGCGCCGAACCCGAACGCCAGCCCGGTCGGATCGTGGGAGTCGCTGCCGAACGTGACCGCCCGCCCGCCCTCCTGCCGCCACCAGCGCACGACCTCCGGATGCAGCGGCACCTTCGTGTTGACCTCCAGTGCCCGGCCGCTGCCGGCCAGCACCCGCAGCGCGTGCCGGAACTCGTCCTCGAAGGCGTTCGGGTCGAACGGACCGGCCTGGGCCGGCCAGTACCGGACCGGGTAGTCGATGTGGGCGAGCACCGAGAACAGGTCGCTTCCGGCGGCCATCCGGGCGACCTCGGCCAGGTAGTCCCGGACGACCTGGTCCGCGGGCCGGTGCCGGAGGAGGCCCGGCGGCTCGGTGAACCCGTCCCCGTCGGCGAGGCAGTGCACCGAGCCGAGCACCCGGTCGAACCGCCCGGCGCCGAGGATCTTTGCGACCGCAGCCGCGTGCCAGTGCGGTTCGCCCATCTCCAGACCGCTCAGGATGCGCAGGCTCGGAAACCGCTCGCGGCACTCCTCGACGGCCTCCAGGTAGCCGGTCACGTCGAACGACGGGGGAGTGAGCAGGCCGTCCGGTCCGGTGAGGCTCGCCATGCGCCCACCCGGCCTGATGGTGTCGAGCGGGACCGTCCAGACGGTGTGGTCCAGGTGCTCGGTGAAGGCGATCGCCGGCAGGCCAAGCTCCACCGCCCGCGCGCACGAGCCCTCCATGGAGCCCTTCTCGGCGTCCCAGGACCACTCGCTGTGCAGGTGGCCGTCCGCAGGCAACGTCACGAATCCCACCGCTTCCCCCGACATCGGCCCTTCTGCGTCGCTGCGGTAACCGTATACGGAGTTCGTCGCCGTTGCCGCCCTCGATCGACGCCCGCCAGGCTGCGGTGGCCGCCGGCGGCGTTTGGCAGAAGAACCCGGCGGGTACTGCACGCCGGAGTTGTCGCTGGTCAGCGCAAGGAGGCTGGGCCCGATGCGAGTCACCCACGCCACGGTCGTCGACGGCGGCGTCTGCACCGTGCGGCTGGCCGGAGACGTCGACATGTCAGAGGTCGAAGCGGTCACCGCTTGGCTGCGAGCGGCGATCGACACGTCGGGCTGTGCGACCGTGGACGTCGACCTCTCCGGCAGCCGCTTCCTCGACTCCATGGGCATCGCGGGGCTGGTCCGGGCGCACGAGTACGCTCGCGCACAGGGTGTGCGGCTGCGGTGCGTCAACGTCCAGCCGTGGGTACGGCGTGTCTTCCAGGTCGCCGGGGTGGCCGACCATCTCGACCTGTCCTGAGGCGGCAGCGGGCGGCATCGGGCGGTGGGGAGCCGACCGAGCGCCCGGCGTCGGCCGTAAGGTGGCGCGATGCCTATCACGCACGAGCCGGTCGGATACGAGTGTCCTTTCTGCGATCTCCTGGCGGGCCGATCCGACGGGATCAACGACGTGGAGGACGTGGTGCGGCGCACTGGGGGAGCGGCGGCCCTGATCGCGCCGCGCTGGTGGCCGAACAATCGCGGGCATGTGCTGGTCGTCCCGACCGAGCACCACGAGAACCTCTACTCCGTCTCGGCCGACGCCTATCGCGCGGTGGGCGATCTGGTGCGCGAGGTGGCCATCGCGATCCGGGACACGTACCGCTGTGCAGGGGTCTCCACCCGCCAGCACAACGAACCCGCCGGCTACCAGGACGTCTGGCACCTGCACGTGCACGTGTTCCCTCGCTACGACGGCGACGACCTCTACCGGTCGCAGGCGTTGCCGGGCTGGGCGACCTTCGAGGAGCGTCAGGTGTATGCCGAGCGCCTCCGTACTTACTTCGACAAGGAAAACGTATGAACCTGGTTCTGGTGCCCATGTCGGGCCCGGACTTCGAGCGGCGCGCGGCGATGCTGCGCCGTCGCTACGCCGGCAACCTGGAGCGGGAGAAGGGTCTGGCTCCCGCCGACGCCGAGGCCGAGGCGCGCCGGCAGATGGAGGTGGTCCTGCCGCGAGGCCTGGACAGCGACCTGTCGGTCCTGCGGTCCGCGCAGGTGGACGGCGTCCAGGTCGGTTGGCTCTGGGCCATGCTGCCGGGCGCGCCCACCCGTCCTGAGATGGCCTGGCTGCACAACATCGACGTGGATCCGGAACACCAGGGCCGGGGCCACGGCAGGGCGATGATCCTGGCTCTTGAGGCCGAGCTGCGCGACCTGGGCGTCTCCCGGCTCGGTCTCAACGTGTTCGGCGGCAACAAGCGGGCCATCGCCCTGTACGAGAGCCTCGGCTTCACCGTGATGGCGCAGCAGATGGCCAAGCCGTTGGACACCACTCCGGTTGCCGAGCCGGAGCCGACCGTCGCGCCGACGGCCGTCGACGACGCCGATCAGGTGCCCGACCCGCAGTATGTCGCCGGACTCACCCGGGTGCGGGTCGCCGCAGGTGTGCTGTACCGGGACGGGCAGGGTCGGGTGCTGGTCGTCCAGCCGACCTACAAGGACACCGCCGAGATCCCGGGCGGGGCGCTGGAGGCGGGCGAGTCGCCGTTGCAGGCCTGCCGCCGCGAGGTCCGCGAGGAACTCGGGATCGACCTGCCGGTCGGTGGGCTGCTGGGCGTCGACTGGACGCCGCCGCGTCCGCACTGGGACGGTGCCCTGACGTTCGTCTTCGACGGCGGCGAACTCACCGACGCGCAGACCGAGGCGATCCGGGCGGCACCGGACGAGCTCAGCGGCTGGCGGTTCGTCGCGGTGGCCGACCTCGACGCGCTGATGGTCCCGAGGCTGGCGCAGCGCATCCGCACCTGCCTGGCGCGGGTGTCGGCCGGAACCTACCTGGAGTCCGGCGACGTGCCGACGCCCTGACCTCAGGCCGGGACGATCCGGGTCGTCGTGGTCCGGGCGGGCGCGGCGGTCATGGGGTCGACGTACTCGGCCCCGTGGCTGCGGTACTTGGCCCGGTAGGCGTCGTCGATCCGGGCGTTGACGGCGGGGTCGGGCTCGTCGACGAAGGCGACGTCCTTGTCGACGCCCGCCGCCCGGATGTGGCCTTCGTGGCGGGCCTTCGTCGCCCGGTACCAGGCGCCCTCGGGACCCCGGTAGGACCGGACGTACAGGTCGTCGCCGCTGCGGACCACCCAGATCGTGGTCGGGTTGCGCAGCGAGCCGTCGCGCCGCCGGGCGGCGATGTCCAGTTCGTCGGCGGCGCCGATGCGGTCGAGTTCCTTGGTGGTCCAGGTCGTGGTCATCGGAATGGTTCCTTCCCGATGCCGGACGCCTGCCGCGGTCGAACGGCCGGCGCACGGCGTTCTCGCCTCCATTTTACGATCGCGGCGGCTTCGCTGTCGGAGGTCTTGCGCAGCGCGTGGTTGTCCCGGACCATCTGGGGATTGGACACGGCAGCGACGGGGAGGCATGTATGAATGGCATGGTGCGGCACCAACCGAGGGTCGCCTTCGACGCGGCCCGGGTGCTGGTGGACGTGGCGGGCGGCGAAGCCGGCCTGTTCGCCTGGTACGCGGAGCAGCTCGTGGTCATGTTCGGGCCGTCCTGCCGGCGCGAGCTGTCCGCCACCCGCAAGGAGCTCACGACCTCGCCGCGCGCGAACACGCGCGACGTCGAAGGGGGCAAGTGGCGGGCCAGGATCGAGGACCTGCTGCGCACCCGGCCGGAGGTCACCGAGAGTCTGCACCAGCTGACGCTGTCGGCCCGGGTGCGGCTTCCGCACGCCGGCTGACGTCGACCGGCACGCATCCGGGCCGGTCAACGGCTCGGATGCGCCGCGGGGGCACTGCGCCGTCGCTCAGAGGACGGTGCGCATCGCCCTTTTGCGGGCGGCGCGCCGCCGCCGGTACGTCCGGCCGAGGGCGGCCAGCCCGACCGCGGCCCCGAACACGATCGGCGCCAGCACGACGATGCCCATCGGCCAGGCGTCGGACCCGTCGCTGTCGGTGAAGTACTCGTCGTAGACGCCGTAGACCACGGCGGCCGGAACGGTGACGGCCAGCCCGCTGGTCAGGATGCTCAGGTCCCACCGGCCGGCGGCGAGCGCGATGAGCGCCAGCGCGATCGGCTGCGCGACGGTCTGCCACGTCGTCGGGCTGGGCTGGTCGCCGGTGGTGAGCGCCTCCGGCAGGAGCGGCACGGGCCACGGCGTGCACACGACCGCCACGGCACTGGCGGCAAGCACGACGACGGTCGCCTTCAACCCCTCGGGCAGAGCCACGGACACCACTCCTGTGAAGATCTTGGGTCGGCATTCTCGCACCCTTCCGCCACCTCGTGGGGGGTGCTCCACGGCGGTGTGACGCGTCCGGCTCCGGCGGGATCAAAGCACCGGCACCATGGCGTCCGCAAGCGGACGAACGTGCGATCGGCAGACTGCCCGCAGCCTACTGCGTGACCCTCCGTGATGGACACGACGGTCGATCGCTGCCATCGAGATTTTTCAGACCCGAACCGAAACTTTCGACGGTACTGGCGGGGGAAGTCTCCTGGTAGCTCCGACCATTCGTGGATCCGAGTCGAAACGTTTCCGGAATTTCGTTGAAACCTTCCCTTGAAATGGCCGAAACGTTGTGGGAGCGTGTCCATCGATATACGTGAGCGCGCCCAGCGGCAAGGAGGAGCCCGCATGCGAACTGTTCCAGGGAGAAGATCGGTGATCGCGGTCGTCGCGCTGACCGTGACGGCACTCGCGGTCGCCGGTGCGGTGACGGTGCTGACGTCGACCGCGCCCGCCGAGGCGGCGCTCGTCGCGGCCGTCGAGGACGAGGGCGTCGACTGCCCCGTGACGCTGCCCGGCTCGCTGACCGCCAGCAGCAGGCTTCCCGACCCGTTCCGCAGGATCGACGGCACCCGTATCACCGCCAAGTCCGACTGGCGGTGCCGCCGGGAGGAGACCAAGAAGCTGGCGGAGCGGTACGTCTACGGCGAGAAGCCCGCCAAGCCGGCGAGCGTCACCGGGACGGTCTCCGGCACGAACATCACGGTCAACGTCACGCACAACGGCCGGAGCGCCGGCTTTTCCGCCAGTGTGCAGCTGCCGAGCGGCTCCGGGCCGTTCCCGGCCGTGGTCGTGCTCGGCGGGTTCGGCGCGGACACGGCGGCGATCAGGGCCGCAGGTGCCGCCGTCATCAACTACGACCCGTACGCGGTCGGCCGGGAGGGCACGCCGCGCACCAACAAGCAGGGCGCGTTCTACACCATCTACGGCGCCACCAGCAGCACTGGGCTGCTGATGGCCTGGTCCTGGGGCGTGAGCCGGATCATCGACGTCGTAGTGCAGTCGGGCGGCAGCATCCTCAAGGCCGACGCGATGGGCGTGACGGGGTGCTCGCGATTCGGCAAGGGAGCGTTCGTCGTCGGCGCGTTCGACCAGCGCATCGCGCTGACCATGCCGATCGAGTCGGGCAGCGCCGGTGTGCCCATCTTCCGCGGCATCCCCGGCGAGGGCGCACAGAGCCTGAGCAGCGCGTACGGCGAGCAGCCGTGGCTGGGCGACGCGTTCGGCTCGTTCACCGGCAACCCGAACAACCTGCCGGTCGACACGCACCAGATGGTGGCCATGGTCGCCCCGCGAGGGCTGTTCATCATGGACAACCCGCACATCGTCAACCTCGGCCCCAAGTCCGCCAGCGTCGCGGCGCTGGGCGGCGCCGAGGTCTACAAGGCGCTGGGCGCGGGGGAGAACCTCACCTACTGGTCCGACATCCAGAACGGCAGCCACTGCGCCACCAGGCCGGAGTGGAGCACCCCGCTGCAGCAGAACATCCAGAAGTTCCTACTGAAGACGGGCAACGCGCCGGGCGCGATCAGGATCTCCAGCCGCGCCGCCGGCAACCTCGCCGAGTGGCGGGACTGGCAGACCCCCACGCTGTCCGACGGCCCGAGCACCCCGCCGTCGCCCAGCACCCCGCCGTCCCCGAGCACGTCGCCCTCGCCCAGCACGTCGCCCTCGCCCAGCGTGTCACCGCCCCCGCCCGGGTCGGGCTGCTCGGCGACCGGAACCGTGCAGACGCAGTGGGCGACCGGCTACGTCATCCAGCCGGTGACCGTCACGAACAACGGCACCTCGACCGTCAACGGCTGGACGCTGACGTTCACCCTGCCCGCCGGCCATGCGATCACCGGCTCGTGGAACGCGACCGTCACGACCAGCGGCCAGACCGTGACCGCCCGGAACGTGAGCTTCAACGGCACGATCCCGCCGGGCGGCTCGGTGGCCAACTTCGGCTACCAGGTCAGCCGGCCCAACGGCAACACCCAGCTGCCGAGCGGCTATACCTGCACGGCGTCGTAGCCCGCCGACCGGGCGGGACCGGGATCGTCCGGTCCCGCCCGGCCCGGTGAACGCGGCGGCCGACCGCCGTCAGCGGGCGCGCGGATCGACGTGGAACTTGGGTCCGGGGCCCGCCCCGGGTATGCGCTCGCCGGCGAGCACCGCGCCGACCTGGTCGAGGCCGACCGTGGCGGCGACGAGCGGCCGCGGGTCGACCTGGCCGGCGGCGTACGCGGCGATGGTGGCGGCGAGCCCGGGGGAGGCCGACAGGACCCCGACGGCGGTGACGTCCTTGAGCGCCAGTCGCCGGGTGTCGATGTGGCTGGGGGTGCCCGCCAGCCCGATGTAGACGACCCGGCCGGCCGGTTCGACGAGGTCGAGCGCCCTGGCCGGCAGGTAGGCGGCGTTGGTGGCGTCGACGACCGCGTCGAAGGGCAGGTCTGGCAGCTGCTGCTCGGTCCAGGCGCTGGTGAAGCCGAGGGAGCGGGCGAAGTCCAGCGACGCGCCGGTCTGGCCCATGAGGTGCACCTCCGCTCCTGCGGCGCGGGCGAACATCGCGGTGAGCAGCCCGATGGTGCCCGGTCCGAGGATGAGCACCCGGTCGCCGGGTCCGAGTTCGGCGGCCTGCGCCGCGCGCAGGGCGTTGCCGCCGGGTTCGACGAGCGCCCCAAGCATCGCGTCGACGCCGCCGGGCAGCTCGTGCAGCGCGGTGACCGGCACGGCGAGCTGCTCGGCCAGCGCGCCGGGGCGGCCGCCCCGGATGCCGACCTCCTGCCGCCGGGCGCAGACGTGCTGGTGCCCGCGCAGGCAGCGGCGGCAGGTGCCGTCGCCGAGCATCGTGTCGCCCATGACGCGCCGCCCGATCCAAGCCGGGTCGACGCCGTCGCCGACGGCCCGCACGACACCGGCCCACTCGTGGCCGAGCCGCATCGGGAAGCGCGCGTGCCCTTCGTGCAGGTATGCCATCTCGCCCGTGAAGAACTCGACGTCGGTGCCGCAGACCCCGACCCGCTCGACGTCGACGACGGCCTCGCCCGCGGCCGGGCGCGGGACGGGCACCTGCTGCACCGAGCACTCGCCTGGCGCGGTGAGCACCGCGGCGCGCATCGTCGGGGCGCTCACCGGGCGTCGCGCTCGCGCAGCAGGCCGTCGACGAGGTCTTGCATGGGGCCGACCAGGTCGTCGCGGCCTGCCGAGGACAGCGGTTCCAGCCCGGTCGACACGCGCAGCAGGACGATGCCGAAGCCGGTGGCGAGCGCGATCTGGGCTCTGAGCATGAGCCGGTCGGCGTCGGGGTGGCCGGGGTGCCAGCCGGCGGCTCTGGCCAGGCGCTCGGCGAAGGAGTGCACGGTGTTGCGCCGGATCCGGTCGGCCTGCTCGTCGCCGGAGGAGCGCAGCAGCAGCAGGAACTGGTTCGGCTTGCCACCGCGGCCGGTGCCGGCGAGCTGCGTCGCGATGGTCTCGGGGAGCCGGTCGAGGGTCACGTCCGGGTCCACCGCGTGGCTGAGCTCGTCGACCGCGCCGACCAGGCACGCCTCGAACAGGCCTTCCTTCGAGGTGAAGTAGCGGCTGATCAGCGCGACGTTCACGCCGGCCTCGTCGGCGATGTCGCGCACGGTGGTGCCGGTGTACCCGTCGGTGGCGAAACGGCGGCGGGCGGCATCCAGCAGCAGTTGGCGGGTGCCGGCCGCGTCGCGGCGGCGCTGCCCGGCCTCGCCGGTGGTGGAGGTGTGCGGACTGCTCGTCGCCATGGATTCCTCTCGCTCCCGAACCAGGATAGCGGTCCCGGAACGTGACGTAAACAACTGCTTACAAGCGATGTAAACAACTGTTGACGACGGCGGGGAGAGTGAATACTCGCCAAGTCAGCAGATGTTTACAACATGCTCCAGGGGGCGTTTCATGACCCAGACGATCGTGCGGCCGGGCGCCGCCGGCGTCACCGGCGGCGAGCCGAGCCCGGCCCGCCGCACCAACGGCACCACGCTGGTGCTGTACCTGTCACTGGGCGGCCTGGCCTTCGCGGTGCTGCAGTCCCTGGTCGCCCCGGCGATGTCCACCATCGCGCACGACCTGAACGTCACCACCGCCGGCGCGAGCTGGGTCCTCACGGCGTACCTGCTGTCGGCGTCGGTGCTGACGCCCGTGCTCGGCCGCCTCGGCGACATGGTCGGCAAGCGCCGCGTGCTCATCGCCGTCCTGGCCGTCCTCGCGGTCGACACCCTGCTGGCCGCGCTCGCCCCGAACCTGGCCGTGCTCGTCGTCGCGCGTGCCCTGCAGGGCGCGGCCGGCGCCATCATGCCGCTGTCGATCGGCATGGTCCGCGACGAGCTGGCGCGCGAGAAGGTCAGCGCCACCGTCGGCCTGCTGTCGGCGATCTTCGGCGTCGGCGCGGGCGTCGGCATCGTGGCCGCCGGCCCGATCGTGGAGCACCTGTCCTGGCACTGGCTGTTCTGGCTGCCCCTGGCACTCGTCGTCATCGCGCTGCTCGGCGCGATCTTCGGCATGCGGGAGTCGCCGGTGCGCAAGCCCGGCAAGCTCGACCTGCTCGGCACGGCCGTCCTGTCGGTCTCCCTGGTGTCCCTGCTGCTGGCCATCAGCAAGGGCCAGTCCTGGGGCTGGGGCTCCGCCGAGACCATCGGCCTGCTCGCCGTCGGCGTGGTCACCCTGATCCTGTTCGTCGTGATCGAACTGCGGGTCGCCGAGCCGCTCGTCGACATGCGCCTCATGAAGATCCGCGGCGTATGGGCCACCGACCTCGTCGCCCTGATCCTCGGCTTCGCGATGTTCGGCTCGTTCCTGCTCGTGCCCACCCTGCTGCAGCTGCCCGCCGCCACCGGCTACGGCTACGGCAAGTCGGTGTCCGAGGCGGGCCTGTTCCTGCTGCCCACCGTCGTGTCGATGGTCCTGTTCGGACCGCTCGCCGGCCTGCTGGTGCGCCGGTTCGGCCCGAAGCTGCCGATGTTCCTCGGCGCGGTCGCGGTCGTCGGCGGCTTCACCCTGCCCGCCCTCGCGCACGACGTGGAATGGCAGGTCGTCGTCTCCGGGCTGCTCGTCGGCGCGGGCATCGGCCTGGCGTTCGCGGCGATGTCCAACGCCATCATCGAGAGCGTGCCCGCCACCCAGACCGGTGAGGCCACCAGCGTCAACACCATCGCCCGGACCATCGGCAGCAGCATCGGCTCGGCCGTCGTCGCCGCCGTCATCACGTCGAACAGCACCCCGCGCGGCCTGCCCACCGACACGGCGTTCAGCACCGGGTTCTGGGTCTGCGCGGGCGTGGCCGTGCTGGCCGTCGTCGCCACCCTCGCCCTGCCCTCGGCGCACCGCCGCCACGAGCAGGCGGTGGCCACCGGCGTCGAGGACCTCCCGCCCGAGCCGCCCGAGCTGCACCTGCCCCACCTGCACGTGACGCGGCAGCATGAGGAGGCCTCGCCGGGCCGGTGACCCAGGGCCCGGCGGGCCGGACTCCGGCCACCGGGGCCGCACCGGCCCGGTCCACCCGTCCGCGCGGACGGTGCCGTCGTCCATCAGCTCGTCCAGCGCAACCTGCGTCGGATCGGCGGGCGTGTGCTTGCCTTCCGTAGGCGAGGTGGCGTCCGGGTACTCGGGCACGGTGACGGTCGGCGACTCCGCGAACAGCAGGTCCGAGCTCGTGGAGGCGATGTCGGTGGCGATCGGCAGGTGCAGGCGTTGCCGCTCAAGCCAACTTGACCTGCTCGCCGCGGACGAAAGTCAGGCCGAGGGCCATACAGTTCTCGGTCACGAACGGCCGAACTCGCCCATCGCGCGCATGATTGCGTTGCGGCCCATGCCGGCGGCGTGCATCTCTTGCAGCTGTCGCTTTTCGTCGGGGGTGGTGGGGCGGGCGGATGGCGCAGCCACCTCCCCCCCCCCCCCGGCTGTGACGCGGCACACCGCCTGTGGCATGCGGGAATGCGTCCGATCAGGACCATGTTGACGACGCCAGTGCTGTCCTTGCCGAGGGAGCCGAATCGATTGGAGGCGGTCATGCCGCTCAGTGAAGACGAACGCTACACGCTCCGCAGCGAGATCCAGGATCAGGAGCTCCACGTCATGAAGGCGCTGCTGGAACAGGCTCAGGAAGGCGTCGAGAACGGCGACACCATGGCGTATGAGAGCGCCATCGAGTCGTACATGATCTTGAAGTCCAACAAGCTGCCCGGCCTCCAGGTCGTTGCAGCGAAGTAACCCGGACGGTCCCTGACCCCGGTCCGGAAATGCCACAGGCCCCTGCTCACCTTAGTGAGTGGGGGCCTGGCGTGCGTGTGGGCGTAGTTCGCCCGCTGCGTTTACCCTGACACACCTGTTCGAGTCATGTAAACATGCTGGCCACCGTGTGTCGGCGCGCTCGGGAACGGTTCACTGTGGGCGCCAGGTTCCGCAGTCCCTTGAGGTGAAGCTGTAGTCGCCGGACCTGATCGTGACCTGGACGCGCTTCGCGCTGAGGACGAAGTTGTTGTCGATGATGTTTCCTGACCTGTTGGTGCGTTCCCAGTAGCAGTCGTGGATGGTCCCGTCGTCGGGGCCGAGTTGGATCACGTACGTGCCGGGCTTGATGTGGGTGCCCGGCTTGGCCGTGCTGGCGACGAGGTAGGTCCCGTCCTCGAAGATCCTGCCTGCGGCGACGAGCTTCCACTGGCTGGCCCGTGGGTGTTGAGGACAGAGGATGAGCGCGGCCTTGATCTCGTTGGCCGTCGCGAGCGCCAGCTCTTCGGTGCCCGCGTAGTCGGCACCGGGGTAGACAGTCGCGCAGGCGACGTAGATGTCCGCGAGGGGGTTGGTGAAGCTGTGGTCCAAGAGCTTGTCCGCAGCCGCCTCGACGGCGGTCAGGACCGAGGTGCTTCGCACGATCTCGGCGTCGCTGCTGATCCCGCTGCCCGACCCACAGTATTCGATCTTCGCAGCCCAGACCTCGGTGAACACGGGAGCACCCTTGGTGTCCATCGCAATCGTGTAGGAGGCACCGTCGCAGATGAAGGCGACCGTCACCACCGGCGGAGTCGACGGTGATGGGGACGCTGACGGTGACGGGGCGGCGGCAGCGCTCGTGGGCGCTGGCGGCGGTGTGGACGATGCCGCAACTCGTGCCGGTGCCGGGGCACCACATCCAGTGCCGACCGCAACCAGCGCGGTGCTGGCAACGGCAGCAAGAACCGTGCGAGGAAGATTGACCACCACAGAAGTCTGTAAGGCGGCGGGGAGGTCTGGCACCATCGTTCGGCTTGGTTCGTGTCTACAAGTTGGCCCCGGTTGCCGAATAAACACCTCCCCAGACTGGCCAGGTTGCTCGACCTGGGTAGGAATTGGGCTGCGCTGGCTGGGCCACTTGGTCGAACTTGCACGGCGGTTCGTTGTGCGCCAGCCTGGCGGAATTGGCCCTCAGGACTCCCGGGTGCAGACGCGGGGCAAGGTGGTCCGCCGGTGACCAAGTCCCGAAACTCGGGGTAGTTGTACCCCGGGCAGGCCGGTCGACTTGCACCGGCCTGCCCGGGGCGAACTAGCTGAACGCCTTGATCAGCGCCTCGACGATCGCCGGAAGGGCGACGCCGGTGGCCGCGATTAGCCCGGCCACCGCGGCGATGAGCTTGGCCCACCCGCCCGGCTTGTCGGGCAGAATGCGGCGCCCTTGGGCGCCCTGATCAGGACTAGTGTGTTCAACTCGACGCACGGTCGAGTCGTCTGAACTTCGTTCGCCCGGTACTCTGGGCACAGCGAAGCTCCTTTCTGGGTGTCTACCCCGGGTCGGTGCTCCAGAGAACGGCACCCGGTGCAACGGGTGCCGTTCTGCTTTGCAGAGCCAATCTCCGGCACGTGTCCGTGCCGGCGTTCCGTTCACCTCTCGACGGGTCGGGAAGTGCGCGTGAAGGTGGTTGTGCCGGGGTTCAGCACGAACCTACGAACTCCGCCAGCGGCAGGCCGCCTGCGGCGTCGGTGTCCCACGGCACGTTGGCCGAGGCCTGGAAGTTCGTCCAGGCGGTCAGTCGTTGCGCATCCGTTGGCACGCCTCAGTTTAGGGCTTCGCGGCCCACGGCCTGCTGGCGGGATATAGCCACTCTTGTCCGTAAGGCGATATCTGTATGCACTCTTCCCAACCTGACACCTCCGTGGCGTCAGGTTGACGCCGCCTATGACGCCTTAGTGATGCCGCACGTGTCGTTCACCTCCCGGACGGCCCTGCCGCAAGGACCTGCCTGTGAAACGGTAAAGCAGTGTGGGGACAATCCACATCCCTGCCGTAGTGAGGTAGATATGGTCGGTGCCAACGCCTCCTTCGCGGCCTGACGTGCAGGTTCCCCTTTCCTCCGATGGCGAACGTCACCCGTGCCCCTTAAACAGACAGGGCGCTGCGAGTATCCGCAGCGCCCTGGGGTAGAAGCACGTCACACTGCACAACGACGGTCTGCGCCCAGCGTTACGCGGCCGTCTTGGCCCTGGCCGCGGCACAAACGGCGACCGTTCCGGAGCCCACGAGGCGGAACCAGCGGGTCTCTCTCCCCCGCCGTACGACCGCCACAGATTTGTTTCCCATCTACCGTTCGTTAACGGTTCCCTCGACGAGACCTCGACCGGGGCGTTGTACTCGACCAGCTCGCCCTGCTAGATCGCACCGTCTTCTGCCAGCGCAAGCAGACCGATCTCGCATCGGCCCGCCCGGTGCAGCTCGGTCTGCCGGTGGACGTCCGCGCGCAGGCGGCTTCCTGCCCCTCGGGTGGCGGCTGGCGGGCCCGTCAACGACCGCTTCTAGGATGTCCCTGCCTATTGGACATTGGAGCAGCCGTTCGGCGCGGCGGCGGTGGGAGGAACCTCAGTGGTGCGGCTGGGAATGCGACGACGCGTACGCGTCTGGTTCGACGGCACGATGGACCGCGGCACCCCCGCCCTCATCGGCTGGCTGGGCCTGGCATCGCTGATTCTGATCAGTGTCGTGACCGGACTCGCGGCGCTGTTCGCGCCGACGGAGACCCGGATCGACGGCGGCTGGGCGGCGGTGCTGTGGCGCAGCGTGCTGCGCACCCTGGACCCGGGCACCATGGGCGCCGACGGCGGAGGGCCGTTCTACCTCGGACTCATGCTCGTCGTCACCATCGGCGGCATCTTCCTCGTCAGCTCGCTGATCGGCGTGCTCACCACCGGCCTCAACGACGCCATCACCAACCTGCGCAAGGGCCGCTCGCAGGTGATCGCCCAGGGCCACATCGTGGTGCTGGGCTGGTCCGACCAGGTGTTCACGGTCGTCAGCGAACTCGCCGCAGCCAACCGCAGCTCGCGCCGCAGCAGTGTGATCGTGCTCGCCGACCGGGACAAGGTCGAGATGGAGGACCAGATCCGCGCCCGCGTCGGCGACACCGGCCGTACCCGGGTGGTGTGCCGGTCCGGCAGCCCGCTCAAGCGCACCGATCTCGACCTGGTCAGCCTCGACACCGCCCGCGCGGTCATGGTGCTGTCGCCGGCCGGCGACGACCCCGACATCGACGTCATCAAGGTGCTGCTGCTGCTCAACAACCGTCCCTGGCCGCAGGCGCGCCCGCACGTGGTCGCCGCGGTGCAGGAGTCGGCGAACGTCGCCGCGGCGAAGCTGGCCGGCGGGCGGCACGCGCTGATCGTCGACGCCGACGACATCGCCGTACGCATGGTCGTGCAGTCGCACCGGCAGTCGGGTCTGTCGACCGTCTGCACCGACCTGCTCGACTTCGCGGGCAACGAGATCTACATCCGGTCCGAGCCGTCGCTGGCCGGCCGGGCGTACGGGGAGATCCTCGGCGCGTTCGAGGCGGGCGCGCCGATCGGCCTGCGCCGCGCCGACGGGGCCATCACGGTCAACCCGCCGATGGACACCGTGCTGGCCGACGGCGACGAGGTCATCCTCATCGCCGAGGACGACCTGCTGATCGAGCTGGCCGCGGACCCGGCCCGGGTGCACGGCGACGCGATCGTGCTGGTGCCCGACAGCAAGCGCGCACCGGACCGGACGCTGATGGTCGGCTGGAACTCGCGCGCCGACCGGGTGCTGGACCTGCTGGACCGCTTCGCCGAGCCGGGTTCCGTGCTCGACGTCGCCGCCCCGCTCGCGCCGGAGGAGGCCCTGTCGGCGCAGCGGGCCAACGTGACCGTCGGCCACAAACGCTGCCAGCCCACCAGCCGCCGTGACCTGGAGGCCATGGAGCTGGGTGGATACCAGAACATCATCGTGCTGTCCGACGACACCGCCGAACCCGACCACGCCGACGACCGCACCCTGGTGACCCTGCTGCACCTGCGTGACATCGAGGTCAACCTGGGCGAGCCGTACTCGATCGTGACCGAGATGAACGACGACGGCAACCGCGAGGTCGCCCAGGTCACCAAGGCCGACGACTTCGTGGTCTCGGCGCGGCTGATCAGCCTGCTGATGACGCAGCTGGCCGAGAACCGGCACCTGTACGAGGTGTTCGCCGACCTGTTCGACGCCTCCGGGGCCGAGATCCACCTCAAACCCGCCGGTGACTACGTCCAGCCCGGCGCGGAGATCACCTTCGCGACGGTGGTGGAGTCGGCCCGGCGGCGCGGCGAGTCGGCGATCGGCTTCCGACGCCGCGACGACGCCGACCAGCCCCCGTTCTACGGCGTCGTGCTCAATCCGCGCCGGTCCCGGATGGTGCAGTTGGACGCGGGCGACAGCGTCATCGTGATCGCCACGGACTGAGCCGCCCGCGCGTCGAAGGGCCGTAGCCGCTGCGGCCCTTCGGCGCGAAACGTTACGCTGCCGCGCATGCCAGACTCAGCACCGCGGCGTACGCATACGCTGTTCGGAAAGATCCTGATCGGACTGTCCGGTGTCGCCTGGCTGGCGGCAGTGGCGGTCACGGTGCTCATGCTGGTCGCCTTCATCGCGGGCGAGCTGGAGGGCATGGTGGCGCTGTCCGGCATCGTCATCATCGTCATCGCGGTGGCCGTCGCGGTGCTGATCACCGGAGCGACCCTGCTCCACCTGTACCTCGCACGACGGCGCGGCCGAGCCCGGTAGGCGGCTCAGCCGCCCCGTTTCGATTTCGGTGGCGGCAGCAGGACCAGGGCGTGGTTCTTCGGGCCGCGGAAGGCGAGTTCCACGTGCTCGACCTGGCCGCCCAGCGCGCGGTGGTGGGCCGTGATGGCGTTCATCAGCTCGTCGCGGCCGAGTTTGCGGTCACGGTCCCAGAAGTTGCAGCAGGGCACGACGAGCACCGGGCGGACCCGGGCCGAGTCCACGACCTCGCGCAGCGCCTCGTCCGGGTGCAGGCCCACGATCAGGTCGTAGTAGTCGGCGAGCGTGGCCAGGTAGGGCTCGGCGCGGGCGGGTACGCCCTTGAGCGTCCAGCCGCGCGGGTCGACGACCTCGGCCTCCAGGCCGAACCGCTTGCGCAGCAGCCGGGTCAGCATGCCCTGGCCGCCCGCCACGTCGGCGACGTAGCGGGCCTGCGGGAACCGGGTGGTGACGTACTCGGCGAGCACGTCGAAGCGGGTCTCGTCGCCGTGGAAGCGGTGCCGGGTCATGGGTCCAGTCTTCCGGTCACCCGGCGAGCGCCGCGTAGCGGCCGCCCACCTCGACGAGCCGGCGGTGCGAGCCGGACTCGATGATGCGGCCGTGGTCGAGCACGGCGATCTGGTCGGCGTCGCGCACGGTCGACATCCGGTGCGCGATGGTGATCGTGGTACGCCCGCGGGTCAGTTCGTCGAGGGCGCGCTGCACGGCTCGCTCGGTCTGGGTGTCCAGGGCGCTGGTGGCCTCGTCGAGCACCAGGATGCGCGGGTCGCGCAGCAGCGTACGGGCGATGGCCAGGCGCTGCTTCTCGCCGCCGGAGAACCGGTGCCCGCGCGAGCCGACGACGGTGTCGTAGCCGGCGGGCAGCCCGGCGATCAGGTCGTGGATCTGCGCGTCGCGGGCGGCCTGCTCGATCTCGGCGTCGGTGGCGTCCGGTTTGACGTAGCGCAGGTTCTCCCTGATCGTCGTGTGCAGCAGGTAGGTCTCCTGGCTGACCGTGCCGACGATCCGGGCGACGTCGGCCAGCCGCAGGTCGCGCAGGTCGACGCCGTCGACGGTGATGCGCCCGGCCGACGGGTCGTGGAGCCGGGCGATGAGCGACGCGATGGTGCTCTTGCCCGATCCGGTCTCGCCGACCAGGGCCAGCGAGGTGCCGGCGGGCACGTCGAGGCTGACGCCCGCCACGGCGGCGGTCCCGCTGCCCGGGTAGGCGAAGGTGACGTCCTCCAGGCGCAGGTGACCGGTGACGCGGGCGGGGTCGAGCTCGACCGGGTGCGCGGGGTCGTCGACGTCGACGGGCAGGTCCAGGTATTCGAAGATGCGGGCGAACAGGGCCAGCGAGCTGGTCAGCGACACGCCGACGTTGAGCAGGCCCATCAGCGGCCGGAACAGGTTGGCCTGCAGCGCGGTGAAGGCGACCAGGGTGCCGATGCTCAGCGTGCCGGCGGTCGCGGGCAGGCCCGCGCTGAGGTAGATGACGGCGGGGATGGCCGCGAAGACGATGCTCATCGAGGCCATGCGCCACCGGCCGGCCAGCTCCGAGCGCAGCTCCAGGTCGATGAGGCGGGCCGACGAGGCCGCGAAGCGTTCGACGAGCGCGGGGCCGGTGCCGGTGGTCTTGCTCAGCTGCACGCCGCTGATCGACAGGCCCTCGTCGATGGTGACGTTGAGGTCGGCCAGCTCGCGCTGGCGCTGCGCGGTGATCGTACGGCGCATGCGAGCGACCCGGCGGGTCAGGTACACGGCCGGGGGCACCACGACGAGGGAGACCAGCGACAGCTGCCAGGACAGCGCGGCCATGGCCACGGCGGTGGCGACGGTGGTGGTGAGGTTCGAGGCGACCGAGGTGGCCGTCGAGGTGACCACGGCCTGCATGCCGCCGATGTCGTTGGTGATGCGGGACTGCACCTCGCCGGTGCGGGTGCGGGTGAAGAACGCGATCGACTGCCGGTGCAGGTGCGTGAAGACGTCGGTGCGCAGCCGGTGCATGACCTGCTGGCCGACCGTGGTGGAGATCCAGGTCTGCACGACGCCGAGCGCGGAGGTCAGCGCGGCGACGGCGACCATGCCCAGCACCAGCCAGATCAGCAGTGTGAGGTCGGCGTGGGGGAGCGCGACGTCGATGACCTCGCGCAGCAGGAACGGCGTGGCCATGGCGATCACGGACGAGGCCACGATGATCGCGGTGACGGTGGCGAGCTGCCGGCGGTGGGCGGTGAACAGGCCGCCGATGCGGCGCAGCGAGACCTCGCGGGCCTGCGCCTTCTCCTCGGCGGTGACGGTGTGCGGGCCGCCGCGGCGGCCTCCTCGTTCCATCTGTGGGCTGTCCAAGGGGTGGGTCCTTCCGTAGGTGAATGCTGAGGTTACCTCAACATGAGGTTCCAACAGCAACCACTGATACGGTATTCCCGTGGACGAGCACGAGGAAGCGGGCCTGTCGGAGGCCTTCTGGGCGGTCGCCCGCCGCCTGCGGCACCTCACCAAGGACGCGCTGGCCCCGTGGCAGATCACGCCGTCGCAGTCGCGGGCGCTGAACGTGCTGGGCCGCCAAGAGGCGCTGCGCCTCAACGAACTCGCGGAGCAGCTGCGTATCGCCCCTCGCTCGGCCACCGAGGTCGTCGACGACCTGCAGGCCCGCGGCCTGGTCGAACGTCGCCCCGACCCCGCCGACCGCCGCGCCACCCTGGTCGCCCTCACCGACCCCGGCCGCGACACCGCCCAGGCCATCGAGTCCGCCCGCCGCACCGAAGCCGACCGCTTCTTCAGCGCCCTCGACCCGGACGACCACACCCAACTCGCCCGCATCCTCCGCAAACTCACCTGATCCACTTGGCGCAACTCTTGAAGAGTCGCGCCCTCGACTGAATGCCGAGGGCGCGAGTCTTCAAGAGTTGTCGCAGGTGGGTGGGTGGGCCGCCGGGTCGGGGATCGGCCCGGCGGCCAGGGTTGGGGTCAGGCGGCGAGGCCGCGTTCGATGGCGGCGATGATCTGCGGGCGCATCTCCGCAGCGCTGATGATGGCGTCCACCGAGCCGACCTGCACGGCGCGCTGGATGCTGTGTACGCCGTCGAACTCGGCGGCGACCTCGCTCAGCTTCTCCGCCCGGACCGAGGCCCGCACGTCGAGCAGCTGCCCGACCAGGGCCGCCTTCTCGCCGCCGGTCGCGGCGACGATGCGCGTCTCCAGGTCGACCACCCGCGGGTCCTTGGCGGTACGGGCGTTGACGTCACCCGCGAACACCACGGCCGCGGCCGGTGCTCCGCCGAGCACCGAGGCGAACGAGCCCTCCAGCGCCAGCACCGTCATGTTCGGGTTGAGCGCCTTGGAGAACACCACGAACGCGCCGCCGTGGTAGCGGGAGATCACGCAGAACACGATCGGGCCGCGGAAGTTCACGATCGCCCGGCCGATCTCCGCGCCGTACTCCAGCTGCAGCTTGCGCATCGACTCCGGCGAGCCGTCGAACCCGGACAGGTTCGCCAGCACGACCAGCGGCCGGTTGCCGCTCGCGGCGTTGATGGCCCGCGCCGCCTTCTTCGACGACTGCGGGAACAGCGTGCCCGCGGTGTACGTGTCGGGGCCGTCGGTGGGCGGGAAGCCGCGCCGCGGCACCGACCGGGACTCGATGCCCAGCAGGCACACCGGGATGCCGCCCAGGTGCACGTCCTGCACGACCGTCGTCTCGGCGTCGGCCATGCCCGCCCAGCGCTCCAGGATCGCGTGGTCCTGGTCCGCCAGCGCCCGCATCAGCGTGCGGATGTCGAACGGCTTCTTGCGGTCGGGGTTGTGCTCCTTGGAGAAGATCTGCCCGACGGTGGTGAAGTCGCTGTCCGGCACCGAGTGCGGGAACGGGGAGATGTCGCGGTCGACCGGGTCGGTGGTGGCCGCCCGGCGCGGACCGGCCTCACCCGGCGCGATGTAGGTGTGCTCGTGGTGCGCCATCAGCACGCCCTGAGCGGCCCGCAGGTCCGGGGCCCAGTACTGGGCCTGGCCGTTGGGGCCCATGACCCGGTCGTAGCCGCCGATGCCGAAGTTGTCCTCGGCCGACACTCCGCCGGAGAAGTCCAGCGACTGCTTGCCGGTCAGCACCATCGCCGAGTCCGGGGTCATCACCAGAATGCCCTTGGTGTGCATGAGCATGGTGGCCTCGGCGTTCCAGTACGGCTGCGCGCCGACCGTGATACCCGCGACCACGATGTTGA
This sequence comes from Catellatospora sp. NPDC049133, assembly GCF_040648455.1. NCBI lineage: Bacteria > Bacillati > Actinomycetota > Actinomycetes > Micromonosporales > Micromonosporaceae > Catellatospora > Catellatospora sp. NPDC049133. Next base: position 32,215 of record NZ_JBEZDT010000052.1, on the reverse strand, counting down.
TCTCGCCGCCGTCCTGGGTGAACTCCACGATGCGCTTGAGCGCCGCGGCCACCCAGTCCATGTTCTCGGTGCCCGAGTCCATCGAGATCCGGGCACCGGCCGACAGCGCGAACCAGTCCAGCGGCACCTGCATCCGCTCGGCCAGGTTCAGCGCCGCGATGATCCGCGCGCACTCCGGTTCCGACAGCGCGCCCAGCGCCTTGGTCGGGTCGCCGAGCAGCACCACCCGGGTGACGCCCTCGGGGTAGCGCGCGGTCGGCGTGCTGACCACACCGGCCACGATGCCCGCCTTGTTGCGCCCCTTCGGCCGCTCCACGGCGACCAGCTCACCCGTGTCGTCCAGGTCGTGCTCGGTGAAGCTGCCCTCGCGGCCGGCCAGCAGCCCGGTCAGCTCGTACGGGTAGGTCGTGCCGCGGCGGCGGGCCGACAGCACCTTCTGCCGGTAGTCGTCCAGCGGCTCGATCGGCTCGGTCGTCGGCGCGGTCACCGACATGCGCATGCCCTGGTCGAAGGACACCTCGACCGCGACGTCGCTCATCTCGCCGGTGACCTGGTCGCGCTGGCGGCCCAGGACGAGCACCTGCTCCAGGCCCGCTCCGGCGGTGCGCGGCAGCACGCGCTGGATGACCGTGTTCAGGTCCTCCATGGTCAGCTCGCTGTTCGGCCAGACGTACAGCGTGATGCGGTTGGTGTCGAGGCGCTTCTTGGCCGGTCGCCGCGCCTGCACCTTGCGGATCGCGTCGAGGCAGCCGTCGAGCATGCCCTCCAGGGCCGGCAGGGCCAGCACCCGGCCGTCCGCGTCGCGCAGCGGGGTCAGGTCGCGGACCTGCGCCATCGCGGCGAGGCGCTCGTCGGCCGGGTTGTCCGGTGCGACGCAGCGGAAGAGGTAGACCTCCTCGTCGATCGACGGCAGGCGGGTCAGGTCGAAGTTGCGCAGCCGCGGCAGCTGCAGGCGCTCGGCGATCTGCGGGTGCAGCCCGCGGAGCACCCGGTCCTCGCCCTGGCCCGGCTTGAACGTGAAGTGGTGGTGCATCGCCGCGCCGGTCGGCCCGGCCACCGACACCGTCACCCGCCGCAGCACGTCGAGCAGCCCGGCGCGGTCGAGGACCTCACGCAGGGTGGTCGCCATGGTGTCCGTGTCGGGCTGGTCGGCCCAGGTCAGGTAGACGTCGGCAAAGGACGCGCCGTCGGCCAGCCCGGCGGTCTTCGCCAGGGCCGCGGGCAGGTCGGCGTAGTCCGTCGCCGTCGAGATCAGCCGGAAGCGCTCGCCGTCGCGGTCGTACGCGGCGGTGAAGAACGGGTGCCCGGCGACCTCGACGCACTGCGTGTCGCTGATGCCGCGGTTGCCGTAGTAGCGGCGGCTGAGCACCTCCAGCATCGGCCCGTTGTCGGCGTTCGGCCGGCCGATGCGCTGCGCGAGCAGCCGCACCAGCGGCTCCGGCGAGGCGACCATCTTCGCGATGCGCTCGTCGCGGTCTGCCGCGTCCGGGTTCTGGTCGAGGTGGCGCAGGTGGTCACGGACGTCGTTGTAGACCTCGGCGCGCTTGCGGCGCAGCATCGGCTGGGCGGCCCAGCGGAACACGATGCTGCGGGCGAGGTCGCCGACGACCGGGAAGCGGACCTGGGTCGCCCAGATCAGGTGCTCCAACGCCTGGCCGACCGCGTCGCGCTGGGCCTCGGCCGGGATCGGCTCGGTCAGCCACTGCTGCAGCAGCGACACGATGACCGCGACATCGGCCGAGGAGCGCTGCTGCGCCAGGAAGATCCGGAAGACGGCCTCTTCCAGCTGGGGTGTGCGGTCGAAGCCGTCGACGCCGTAGTGCGCGAGCACCCGGGCCAGCCGCTGGCGGAACGCGTCCGGCAGCCCGGCCCGGTCTACGTCCAGGCTCTGCAGGTACGCGTGGAAGAACTCGCGCGGGCTGTGCACGCGGGTGTCGGCGTGGGTCTCCTCGCCGGCCGGACGGTTGCGGCTCAGCTCGGACAGGTCGGCGAACACCTGCAGCAGCTCGGTCTCGCCCTCGATCGGCACGCGGCCCAGCTCGGCCCGCCCGGCCAGGTACGCCGACAGCGCCCGGCGCTCGTCGCGCGGGTCGAGGTCGTAGCCGAGCAGCAGGCTGCGCAGGTCGGCCAGGCCGCGCGCGACCCGCGCCTCGGCGGTCAGGCCGGCCGGCTCGGGCGGCAGTTCCAGGTCCACGGTCTCGGTTGTGGCGGCCTCGGCCGCGCTGTCGTCGCCGACCGGCTCCAGCCGCATCAGCGGCGCGCCGGACTCGACCTGGCTGCCGACCGACACCGCGATCTCGCGCACCTTGGAGCGGACCGGCGCGCGCAGCACCGTCTCCATCTTCATGCTCTCCAGCACGAGCACCGGCGCGCCGGCCTCGACCTCGTCGCCGACCTGCAGCGGGGTCGCGACCACCAGCGCCGGGGCGGGCGAGCGCAGCACGCCGCCCTCGTCGCGGCTGACCCGGTGCGTGACGCCGTCGACCTCGACCAGGTGGATCGGGCCGTGGGTGTCGGTGACCAGCCGGAAGCGGCGGCCGTTGACCAGGACCCGGCCGGTGTGCTCGTCGAAGCGCTCCACCTCGACGTCGACGGTCGGGGCCTCGCCGATGCCGACCCGGAAGCGGTGCGGCCCGATCTGCGCGACGGACACCCGGTAGGCGGCGCCGCGCAGCTTGAGGTCGATGGGGCGGCCGCTCTTGTGCTGCACCTGCGGGCGTCCGCCGTGCGCGGTGGACAGCAGGCGCTGCTGCTCGACGAGCGCCTCGTCCTCGTACGCCTCGATCGCGGCGGCGGCCAGCGCGATGCCGGAGTGCTTGGCCGAGACCAGGCGGCCCTGCGCGCGGACGCGGTCGATCCAGCCGGTGTCGGCGCTGCCGTCGATCACCTCGGGCTGGTCGAGCAGGTCGAGCAGGAAGCTCTTGTTGGTCGCGCCGCCCTCGATGATGACGGTGGTGTCGGCGACCGCGCGGCGCAGCCGGCCCAGCGCCTCCTCGCGGGTACGCCCGAATGCGATAATCTTGGCGATCATCGAGTCGAAGTCGGCGGGGATCACGTCGCCTTCGCTGACACCGGTGTCCACACGCACGCCGGGGCCCGCGGGCAGGGTCAGCCGCTCGATGCGGCCCGGCGAGGGGGCGAAGTCGCGGTCGGGGTCCTCGGCGTTGAGCCGGGCCTCCACCGCGTGGCCCACCTCGGTCGGGACCAGGTCGCCCAGCCGGCCGCCCGAGGCGACGTGGATCTGCGCCTTGACCAGGTCGAAGTCAGTGGTCGCCTCGGTGATCGGGTGCTCGACCTGCAGTCGGGTGTTGACCTCCAGGAAGGCGAACAGCTTCTCGCCCGGGTGGTACAGGAACTCCACCGTGCCCGCGCCGCGGTAGTTCACCGCCAGCGCCAGCCGCTCGGCCGCCGACTTCACCTCGGCCACCTGCTCGGGGGCGAGCACCGGCGAGGCGGACTCCTCGATGACCTTCTGGTTGCGCCGCTGCACGGAGCAGTCGCGCACGCCCAGCGCCCACGCGGTGCCCTGGCCGTCGGCGATGACCTGGACCTCGACGTGACGGGCACCGGTGACCAGGCGCTCCAGGAACACGATGCCGCTGCCGAAGGCGCGCTTGGCCTCCAGGCTGGTGCGCTCGTACGCGTCGGCCAGCTCCTCGTCGCTGCGCACGACGCGGATGCCGCGCCCGCCGCCGCCGGCGGTGGCCTTGAGCATCAGCGGGTAGCCGATCTCGGCCGCCGAGCGGGTGGCCGCCTCCAGGCTCTCCACCGCGCCGCGGCTCCACGGCGCGACCGGCACGCCGACCTCTTCGGCGATCAGCTTTGAGCCGATCTTGTCACCGAGCTTGCGCATCGCCTCGGCGCTCGGGCCGATGAAGGTGACGCCGATCTTCTCGCACAGCTCGGCGAACGAGGGGTCCTCGGCGACGAAGCCCCAGCCCACCCATGCGGCGTCGGCCTGCATCTCGACCAGGGCGCGCTCCAGCACGGCGTGGTCGAGGTAGGGGCGCGCGGACGCGGGGCCGAGGCAGTAACTGTCGTCGGCCTCGCGGACGAAGGTCGCGGTGCGTTCCGCTTCGGTGTAGAGCGCGATGGTCTCGATCGGCGGGGCGCCGGACTCTGCGTTGATCTCGCGGACGGCGTGGATCAGCCGCATGGCGGCTTCACCCCGGTTGACGATGGCGATGCGATTGAACACCGAATAAGCCTTCCAAAGAACCGAACGAAGAACCCCATGGGGTGGGTCCCCGTCAACAACCTTTGCAGCTACTGAGCGGTAGCAAACCGTTGTACTGGTCAGGGGACGACAGCTAATTTTGTGGAGAACCACCAAAACCAGATGGCGCTCTATTGGACATCCTGGCTCATTTCCGGACAAGATCAGGTGTCGTCCGGCGTCAGCGACGGCTCGTCAGGTGCGGACAGGCTGAACACCGCGCCGGCCACCGCCGCGCTGGCGGCGATCTTGGCTTCCAGTGCCCGCAGCCGCACCGCCACATGCGACTCGGTGTCGTCGCCGGTGAGGTCGACGTCGCCGACCACCGAGATCATGCGCGGTCCCACCACCTCCAGCCGCAGGTAGGTCACCCGGGAGACCTCGGGCATGGCCAGCATCGACCGCAGCACGGCGGTGCGCACCCGCGGGTCGGCCTCCTCCCCGACGAGGAACCGGCGGTTGCGGTTGATGAGCACCGCCGCGACCACCACGAGCAGGACTCCGACCAGGATCGACCCGACGGCGTCCGGCACGGCCGAGCCCGTCAGCTGGTGCGCGGCCAGTCCCGCGGTGGCCAGGACCAGTCCGGTCAGGGCAGCGGCGTCCTCGGCGAACACGGCCCGCAGCGCCGGATCGGAGGTGGCCAGCACGTGCTCGATGAGATCGCGCTGCATCACCCTGGCGTCCGCGCCGGCCTGGCGCGCCGACTGCACGAACGACACGCCCTCCAGCAGGAACGACAGGGCCAGCACGATGTACCCGAGGAGGAAGTCGTCGGCCGGGGTCGGGTTGCGGAGCTGGCCGACGCCGTGCGTGATCGAGAACGCGCCACCGGCCACGAACAGCCCCACCGCCGCGAACAGCGACCAGACGTAGGCCTCGCGGCCGTGTCCGAGCGGGTGCTGCCGGTCGGCCGGGCGGGCGGCGCGGCGGTTGGCCACGAGCAGGAACACCTCGTTGCCGGTGTCCGCCCAGGAGTGAGCCGCCTCCGCGGTCAGCGACGCCGACCTCGTGATCAGCGCGGCGGCCGTCTTGGCGACCGCGATCAGCAGGTTGGCCCCGAACGCCACGAACACCGTGCGGAAGCTGTCGGGCCCGCGGGTGTCACCGGGCAGCAGGAAGGCGAAGCCGCCCGGCGCACCGTCGCCTGCGGATTCCTGCGATGGGCCGGTGTGGCCCGGTCGACTCATCGATCGCCACCTGCGCGGGTGATCATCTGCTCCCTGCCGGTCGTCTCCGCCTCCGACCATATCCGCCCCCGGCCGAGGCCGATCGTTCCGGTGTGGATCGACAGCCGTACCGGCCAGTTTTTCACCTTCCGGCCGATAGAGCGGATCTAATGCCGCAAACAACTCATAATGGACAGAACACCCGTTAGCCTGAGCGAAACACCTCGCCGACCGGACGGGGAGGGGAGTGGGCCGATGACCTCATCGCCGGACGGGCGGCCGTCTGCGCCGGCGCGGCAGGGGCTCGTGCTCGCCGCGCTGATCATGGTGGCAGCGGTGGCCAACCTCAACCTGGCCGTCGCCAACGTGGCGCTGCCCGACATCGGCCGGGCCTTCGACTCCTCGCAGACGGCGCTCAACCTCATCGCGGTCGCGTACTCGCTGGGCCTGGCCTGCTCCGTGCTCTACCTGGGCGCGCTGGGCGACCGGTACGGGCGCAAGCTCATGCTGGTGCTGGGCATCCTGCTGTCGGTGCCCGCGTGCCTGCTCGCCGCGTACGCCCCCACGGACACCGTCCTGATCGTCGCCCGGTTCGTCGGCGGGCTGTCCGCGGGCATGGCCTACCCGACCACCCTGGCGCTCATCGCCGCGCTGTGGTCGGGACCGGCCCGCACCCACGCCATCGCGCTCTGGTCGGCGGTCGGCGGCGCGATCGCCTCGCTGGGACCGCTGGCCGCAGGTTTCGCCCTGGAGCGCTTCTGGTGGGGCTCGGTCTTCCTGATCACCCTGCCGCTGGCGGCGATCGCGCTGGTCATGGCCCTGGTGCTGGTGCCCGCGCACGTGCACGAGACCACCGAACCGGTCGACAACCTCGGCGGTCTCCTGTCGGTCGTCCTGGTCGGCGCGGCGATCCTGGCGATCAACTTCGCGCCCGTGCCGAACTCCGGCGCGCTCGTCGCGGGCCTCACCGTGCTCGCGCTGGCCGCGGTCGTCGCGTTCGTGCTCCGCGAGCGCCGCGCCGCGAACCCGCTCTACCACCTGGGCATCGCCTCCCGGCGGGTGTTCTGGGTGGCGGCCTGCGCGGGCATCATCGTGTTCGGGTCGCTGATGGGCGCGATGTTCATCGGCCAGCAGTTCCTGCAGAACGTGCTGGGCTACTCGACCGTGCAGGCCGGCGCGGCGATCCTGCCCTCGGCGATCCTGATGGTGCTCATCGCGCCGCGGTCGGCGAAGCTGGTCGAGTCGCACGGGGCCAGGTTCACGCTGCTCACCGGATACGTCTTCGTGCTCCTCGGGTTCCTGACCATGTTGCTGCTGTGGCGGGAGGGCATCGGCTACTGGCAGGTCGGGCTCGGGTACGCCTTCATCGGCGCGGGAGTCGGGTTCGCGGGCACGCCCGCCTCCCACTCGCTGACCGGCGCGGTCCCGGTGACCCGGGCCGGCATGGCCTCCGGCACCGCCGACCTGCAACGCGACCTCGGCGGCGCGGTCATGCAGTCGATCTTCGGGGCGCTGCTGACCGCCGGGTACGCCACCGCCGCCGCGGCCGCCGTCACCGCCGCGCCGCCCAGCCCGGAGATCACCGCCGGCGTGCAGGCCCAGCTCACCAAGTCGTTCTCCAGCGCCGCCACCACCGCCGAGCAGTACCCGCAGTACGCAACGCAGATCATCGCCGGGGCGAAGGAGGCGTTCCTGCAGGGCGACCAGTGGGCCTACCTGGCCGGCATCGTCGCGGTGCTGATCGGCGCGGCCATCGTGTACGCGTTCTTCCCCCGCAAAGAGCAGGAGCAGCGGCTGCTTGAGGAGTACGCGGCCACCGACGCGGGCAGCTGACGGGCGGGCGGGCCCATGGAGATGATCCACATCCGGGCGGTGAGCCCGCCGGATCTCAGCGACCGGCTCGTCGGCGTGCTGGCCGCCGATCCGGCCGTCGTCAACCTGGTCGTGCTGCCCGGGGCGGCCCGCAACCCCGACGGCGACGCCGTCGAGTGCGACCTGCTCACCGGCGCGGCCAACCGGGTCCTGCGCAGCTTTCGCGACCTGGGCGTCGACCGGCGCGGCTCGGTCGTCATCGAACACGTCGAGCTGGCCCTGTCCCAGCGGGCCGCGCAGGCCGAGACCCGGCGGCTCGGCGCGCTCGCGCGGGCGCCGGTCTGGGACGAGGTCCAGTCCCGCATCCGGGCCGGGGCCTTCTACACGCCGAGCTTCTACCTCTTCCTCGCCGTCGCGGGCGTCATCGGCGCGGTCGGCATCCTCACCAACTCGCAGATCCTGATCGTCGGCGCGATGGTCGTCGGACCCGAGTACGCGGCCGTCGTCAGTGTCGCCTCCGGACTGGACCGCCGCGCCTGGGCCCCGGTTCGCAAAGGGCTGTCCGCCCTGGTCGGAGGCTTCGCGCTGGCCTGCATGGCCGCGTACGCGTTCGGCCTGCTCGTCCGCGGCACGGGCCGGACGCCACCCGCCTTCGAGCTGGGGCTGCGTCCGGTGTCCCACCTGATCGACTCGCCGAACTTCTTCTCGATGGTCGTCGCCGTGCTGGCGGGCGTCGTCGGGGTGGTGGCGCTCACCGAGGCGAGGTTCAGCACCATGCTCGGCGTGTTCATCTCGGTCACGACCATCCCGGCGGCGTCCGACATCGGCGTGGCCGGCGCGTACGCCTTGTGGCGCGAAGCCCGGGGCTCCCTGCTGCAACTGCTGCTCAACATCGTGGTGCTGATCGTGGTCGGCTTCCTCACGCTGCGCGTGCAGCGGTTCATCTGGCGCCGGGTGGCGCAGCGGCGCGACCGTGCGGAGCCCGGCACACCGAACGGGTGAACCGTCCAGAGCGCACACACCGGTGAGATGGGACAAAACCGGAAGGCGGCAGGCCGGGGTCGTCGGTAGCCTGGCCCCATGCCCCCACGCCTCCCACATCCCGATCCCGGCATTCCGGATACCAGAGGCCCCGTGCGGTACCTGTGGTGGCTGGTCCGCAGCCAGTGGCCGCGCGCCCTGCGCGGCAGCCTCGTCGGCACGGCGTGGATGATCGGGCTGGCCGTGCGGCCGTGGCTGATCGCGCGGGCGATCGACGACGGGCTGCGCACGGGTGACACCGGGGCACTGCTGACCTGGGTCGCCGCGATCGTGGTCGCCGGGACGGTCGTCGCCTGGCTGGGCATCATGCGGCACCGGACGATGACCTTCCTGCGCGAGGACGCGACGGCCCGCTCCTCGCAGGTGGTGTTGCACCACATCGCCCGGCTCGGCGCGGTGCTGCCCCGCACGGTCGCGTCCGGCGAGATCGCGACCGTGTGCGGCACGGACGTTTCGCAGGCCTCGTGGGCGCTGACGATGACCGGGCCGGGTGTGGGCGCGATCCTGTCCTACGCCATCGCGGCCGTCGTGCTGTGGTCGGTCGACCCGATGCTGGCCCTGTTCGTGCTGCTCGGCGTGCCCACCGTCGCGCTCGCGGTGGGGCCGCTGCTCAACCGCCTGCAGGGCGTCGACACCGCGTACCGGCACGAGCTCGGGATCCTGACCACCCGGGCCGGTGACATCGTGTCCGGGCTGCGGGTGCTGGCCGGGGTCGGCGGCCGCGACCTGTTCGCCCGCCGGTACGCGGCCCGGTCGCAGAGCCTGCTCCAGCGCGGCTACCGGGTCGGCTCGATCATGAGCTGGGTGCAGGCGCTGACCGCGGGCATCCCCGCCCTGTTCCTGGCCGCGACCGTCTGGCTGGCGGCGCGCCTGGCGACCGAGGGGCAGATCACCGTCGGGGAGATGGTCGCCGTCTACGGATACACCGCGGTCCTGTCGGTGCCGGTCTGGTTCCTGCTCGAAGGCGGCTTCATGACCGTGCGCGGCATCGTCGCGGCCCGCCGGATCATCGCGGTGCTGCGCATCGAGCCCGCAGCCGCCGCGTCCGGCACCGCCCCCGCGGGCCCCGCCGAGTTGCACGATCCGCAGTCAGGGCTGACCGTCCCGGTCGGCCGCATGCTCGGTGTCGCGGCCGAGGACCCCGCGGACGCCATCGCGCTCGCCGACCGGCTCGGCCGCTACGTGCCCAGCGACGTGACCTGGGGCGGGCTGCCGATCACCGGAGTCGACACGGAGCAGGTCCGGGCCCGCATCCTCGTCGCCGACCACGACTCGTACCTGTTCCCGGGCCCGCTGCGCGACGTGCTGCGCGGCCGCGGCGACGCCACCGACGCGCAGCTCGCCGCCGCGATCCGGACCGCCTCCGCCGACGACGTCGTGGAGTCGCTGCCCGGCGGGCTCGCCGCGCCGATCGAGGCCCGCGGCCGCAACCTCTCCGGCGGCCAGCGCCAGCGGGTACGCCTGGCCCAGCACCTGCTCGCCGAACCCGATGTGCTGATCCTCGTCGACCCGACCTCGGCCGTCGACTCGCACACCGAGGCCCGCATCGCCGACCGGCTGCACGAGCACCGCGCCGGCCGGACCACCGTCGTCATCGCGACGTCGCCGCTGCTGCTGGACCGCACCGACCTCGTGGCGTTCGTCCGCGACGGGCGGGTCGCCGCCGTCGGCCGGCACGACGAGCTGCTGGAGACCGAACCCGGCTACCGGGCGCTGGTGGCCCGTGACGCCGACGAGCCGGAGACCGACGCCGCCAGGGAAGTGGGAGCAGCGCGATGACCGAGACCACCGCCGTCGCCTCGGCGATGAAGGCACTGCCCGTCGCGGACCGGGCGACCGTGCGCCGCTCGGTCGCCGAGCTGGCGCGCGCCGAGAGGCGGTCGCTGATCCTCGCGCTCGTGCTGCACGTGGCCGCCGCGATCGCCGGGCTCGCCTCGCCGTGGCTGGTGGGGCGGATCGTCGACCGGGTCACCGCCGGCGCACCGGCCTCCGCCGTGGACATGTTCGCCGTGGCCATCGCCGGGTGCGTGCTGGCGCAGATCCTGCTGTCGCGCACCGCGCAGAACGTCGGCAACCGGTTCGGCGAGCGGGCCAACGCCCGGCTGCGCGAGGACTTCGTCGCGCGTACGCTGCGCCTGCCGATCGCCGTGGTCGAGCGGGCGGGCACCGGCGACCTGGCCACCCGCAGCTCCGTCGACGTCGCCACGGTCGGCAACGCCGTCCGCCAGGTCGTGCCGACGGTGCTGATCTCGGTCATCCAGCTGCTGCTGGTCGTCGCGGCCGCGTTCCTGCTGCACCCGCTGCTCGGCGTGCTCATCCTGGCCGGAGCGCCGACGACCCTGGCCGTCGCCCGCTGGTACCTGCGCCGGGCCCCGCAGGCATACCTGGCGGAGGGGGAGGCGGCCTCGGAGCTGACGGAGTCGATGACGGCCACCGCCGAGGGCGCGCGGACCGTGCAGGCGCTGCGGCTGACCGAGCAGCGGACCCGCGAGGGCACCGCGCGCATCGCCCGGCAGTGGACGACCCGCCGGACCACGCTGGCGCTGCGCAGCGTGTTCTTCCCCGTCGTCGAGTTCGGATATGCGCTGCCCGCCGCGGCGATGCTGCTCGCGGGCGGGTTCTTCCTGGCCAACGGCTGGGTCAGCCTCGGCGCGGTGGTGGCGGCCACGCTCTACGCCCAGCAGTCGATCGAGCCGGTCGACCGGATCATGATCTTCCTGGAGCAGGCGCAGCGGGGGTTCGCCTCGCTCGCCCGCGTCCTCGGCATCGGCCTGGTCGCGCCCGAACCCCGCGGCGTCGCCACGGCCCCGCCCGGTCAGCGGCTCGTGGTCCGCGGCGTGCGGTTCCGCTACGCCGGCGGCCACGACGTGCTGCACGGCATCGACCTGGAGGTGCGCCCCGGCGAGCGGCTCGCCGTCGTCGGCCCCTCCGGCGCGGGCAAGTCGACGCTGGCCCGCCTGCTCGCCGGGATCGACGCGCCCCGCGAAGGCACGGTCAACCTCGGCGGGGTCGCGGTGACCGACCTCGACCCCGCCGAACGCCGCCGCCGCATCGCGCTGGTCACCCAGGAGCACCACGTCTTCATCGGCACGCTGCGCGACAACCTCGCCTTCGCCGCGCCCGGCGCGACCGACGACGACATGCTCGCCGCGCTCGTCGCCGTGGGCGCGGACTGGTACGCCGACCTGCCCGACGGTCTGGACACCGAACTCGGCGACGGCGCGCGGGCGCTGAACCCGGCCGACGCGCAGCAGGTGGCCCTGGCCCGGCTGGTGCTCGCCGACCCGCACACGCTGATCCTCGACGAGGCGACGGCGGCGCTGGACCCGACGACCGCCCGCCGCACCGAGCGCTCCCTCGGCGCGGTCCTGCAGGGACGGACCGTGATCGCCATCGCGCACCGGCTCTACACGGCACACGACGCCGACCGGGTCGCCGTCCTGGCCGACGGCCGGATCACCGAGCTGGGCAGCCACGACGAGCTGGTCCGCGCGGACGGGGCGTACGCGGCGCTGTGGCGCTCCTGGCACGGCGACAAGGCCTGAGGTCTGCCCGGCTTGACTTTGTTCAGTCGCCATCGCAATGTGGGAGCGCTTCCATCGACGAAGCCGAACTACTCCGGGAGGCACGCCCATGTCTCGACCCCGCCCTGTCCATGACACTCCACTCGCGACGCACGACGCACCACCGCGTATCACCCGCTCCGTCCTCGCCATGCTGTCCGCGCTCGTGGTCCTGCTCGCCGTCGCCGTGGCCGGCGCGGCTCCCGCGCAGGCCGCGACCCCGATCCGGATCATGCCCCTCGGCGACTCCATCACGGGCGGGCCCGGCTGCTGGCGCGCCGTGCTCTGGGATCGCCTGCAACGCAGCGGTTTCACCGACATCGACTTCGTCGGCACCCAGGCCGGCGGCGGCTGCAACCTAGCGAGCTGGGACGGCGACAACGAAGGCCACGGCGGATACCGCGCCACCGGCATCGCTGACCAGAACCAGCTGCCCGGATGGCTGGCCGCCACCCACCCCGACATCGTGCTCATGCACCTGGGCACCAACGACATCTGGAACAACACCCCCACGGCGACGATCCTGGCCGCGTACGGCAAGCTCGTCGACCAGATGCGGGCGAGCAACCCGGCCACGAAGATCCTGGTGGCCCAGATCATCCCGATGACGCCCAGCGGCTGCTCCTGGTGCCCGTCCGGCGTCGCCGCGCTGAACAGCGCCATCCCCGGGTGGGCCGCGAGCCGGACGACCGCCCAGTCGCCGATCACCGTCGTGGACCAGTTCACCGGCTTCGACACCGCCGCCGACACCAGCGACGGCGTGCACCCGGACGACTCGGGCTTTCAGAAGATGTCCGACCGTTGGTATCCCGCGCTGACCCCGCTGCTCGGCGGGAGCACGCCGGGCGATACCATCCCGCCGAGCACCCCGACCGGGTTCGCCGCGACCGTCGACTGCGGTCTGCGAGTCACCCTGACCTGGACCGCGTCCACCGACAACGTCGCGGTCACCGGCTACGACGTGTTCCGCTCGGCCAACGGCGCGGCGTTCACCTCGATCGGCACGACCACCGCGGCGTCGTTCCCGGACATGTTGAACGGCCTGTACCAGTACCAGGTCCGAGCCCGGGACGCAGCCGGCAACACCTCCGCCTTCACCACCCCGGTCAGCGTGGTGCCCCCGCCGTGCCCGCCCCAGGACACGCAATCGCCGACCACGCCTGGCACGCCGACCGCGTCGGCGACGACCGCGACGACCGCCACCCTGACGTGGCCGGCGTCCACCGACAACGTCGGCGTCACCGGGTACGACGTCTACCGGGCACCGGGGACCGGCGGCAGCTTCGCCTCGGTCGGCACGTCGACCACGACCGGTTTCACCGACACCGGCCTGACCGCGGCGACCACGTACCGGTACCAGGTCCGTGCGCGAGACGCCGCGGGCAACACGTCCGCTTTCTCGGCCGCGGCCACGGTCCGCACCGCGGGCGGCACTGCGGGCTGCTCGGCGACGCTGACCCTGCAGACGGGGTGGGGTGGCGGTTACGTCATGCAGCCCAACACCGTCACCAACACGGGCACGGCGGCCATCAGCGGGTGGACGGTCACCTTCACCCTGCCGGCCGGACACGTCCTCACCGGCTCCTGGAACGCGACCGTGACCGTGAGCGGCCAGAGCGTCACGGCTCGCGGGATCACCGGCCAGAACGCCTCCCTGATCGCGGGTGGCAGCACCACCTGGGGCTTCCAGGCCTCCCGGCCCGCCGGTGACACCACGGTGCCCTCGGCGGCCACCTGCACCGGGTCCTGACGGACAGACGCGGCGGAGGGGTGGGCGCCTGCCCTTCCGCCACGTCCGGTCCAAGCGCCCTGCGCGTTGCGATCGACCATTGTCGACGGGACTTTCCCCGGGGGCGTGACGGTGTAACGTCTACCCGCCGCGCCCGCGGCGATGATCGTGACGGGGGACGTGCCATGGCCGAGGAGACCGCGATCCTGTGCAGCTGCTGCGGTGAGCCGCTGCCGCCGGGCAACCTCGCGTGGGACCTGGAGATGCCGGATCCGGTCGCCTACCTGGACGACGACGACCGGGCGCAGCGCACCCTGTTCGAGTCGGAGCAGGTCTTCAACATCGCGGGCCTGGGCGCCTTCATCCGGGTGATCCTGCCGGTGCCGGTCGAGCACGACCGCACCGCGACCTTCGGGGTATGGCTGTGCGTCCCCGACGCCAAGGAGTGGACCCGGATCAACGAGGCGGCCAGGAAGGGCGGCTCGGCCTGGGCGGGCATCACCTTCGAAGGGCGGCTGGCCACCGCGCTCCAGCCCTGGCCGGACGTCTTCGGCGCGTGGACCCGCGCGGTCGTGCCCGGCCCGGACCAGGTGCCCCGCCTGGTGCACAGCCATGACCCGCTGCTGGCGCGGGTGCTGACCGAGCGGTGGCCCGAGGAGCTGATCCGCGCCCGCGGCCGGCACGCGGTCCGGCCGCTGAGCGGCGGCCCGACCCCGAATCCGTACCGGCGCTCGCTCTGGTCGCGGCTGAGCGGCCGCTGACCCGGACCGTCGCGGCCGGACTCGTCGCCCCGACGTGACCAAGAACGCGCCCCGAACGCGATCCCGGTAACACCGCCGTGCCGCGCGACCGCGCAAGATTGAGGCATGACCAGCAGCAACGGCGCCGTACCGGTGACCATCGCCATCACGCGCCGGGCCGACCCCAGCCACGCCCGCGAGATGATCGCGTGGATGCGGGCGGGCACGACCCTCGCCGAGGAGTTCCCCGGGTTCCTCGGGGCGGGGTGGGTGCGGCCGGGGCCGGGCTCCGTCGACTGGCACATGCTGTACCGGTTCGCCGACGCCGACGCGCTGCGCGCCTGGGAGGAGTCGGCGCAGCGGCAGTGGTGGCTGTCGTCGGCCCAGGGCATCGTCGAGCACGCCCGCACCGAGCGGCGTACGGGCATCGAGGGCTGGTTCGACCCGCCGCAGGAGCACAGCATCGAGGAGGCGCGTACGCCCGCCCCGCCGCGCTGGAAGCAGGCGGTCACCATCTGGCTGGTGTTCTTCCCGCTCAGCCTGCTGGCCAACGCCGTGGTGGTGCGCTACCTGGCCGGGGCCCCGCTGGTGGTGCGCACGCTGATCAGCACGCTGTGCCTGACCCCGCTGATGACCTACGTGATGCTGCCGTGGATCACCCGGCTGCTGGAGTGGTGGCTGCACGGCCGCCCCGCCCCCTGGCGCACGGCCTCATCCGGTCGCTGAGCCTTCCCCCGCGCCCAGCCCAAAGGAAGGGCACCTTCTTAACGGACGTCCGTTAAGAAGGTGCCCTTCCTTCGTTTGTGGGCGGCGCGGCGGGGCGGAAATCGGTCGCGTGGTGGGGCGGATGGTGGTTACGTGGTCGGCGGCAGACTTTCCACGGACGAGGAGCGGGACATGCGAGCGACGGTCGGTTCTTTCGAAGCTCTCCTGCCCGTTCGTTCGAAGGACTTGACGTTTGTCGCTCCGCACGCTCAATCTCGGGATCTTGGCCCATGTCGACGCCGGTAAGACGTCACTGACCGAGCGGCTGCTCTACGCGGCCGGGGTCATCGACACGGTCGGCAGTGTCGACACCGGCACGACGCAGACCGATTCGCTGGCGTTGGAACGCCAGCGCGGCATCACCATCCGCTCGGCCGTGGCGTCGCTGCGTATCGCGGACACGGTGGTCAACATCATTGACACGCCGGGTCACCCGGACTTCATCGCCGAGGTGGACCGTGTCCTGGGCGTGCTCGACGGCGCGGTGCTCGTCGTGTCCGCCGTGGAGGGAGTGCAGCCGCAGACCCGGCTGCTCATGCGCGCGCTGCGGCGGCTCGCCGTACCCACGCTGATCTTCATTAACAAGATCGACCGGGGTGGCGCCGACGCCGGCCGCACGCTCGCGGACCTGGTGCGCCGCCTCGAGGTGAAGGCCGCGCCGATGACCCGCGTCCGGTGGCCCGGCGAACGGCGCGCACAGGCCGAACCGGACAGCCGGGCCCTGGCCGACGTGCTCACCGGCGAGAGCGAGGCGCTGCTCGCCGCGTACGTCGCCGACGAGTCCTGCCTGACGCCGCGGCGGCTGCGCGCCGAACTGGCCGCGCAGACGGCCCGGTGCGCGGTGCACCCGGTCTTCGCCGGCTCGGCGATGACGGGCGCGGGCGTGGACGCCCTGATGGCGGGCCTGACGGAGCTGCTGCCCGCGTCGGCCGGCGACCCCGCCGCGCCCCCGAGCGGGCGGATCTTCAAGATTGAACGCGGCCCGGCGGGGGAGAAGGTCGCCTACGTGCGCCTGTTCGACGGGACCTTGCACCTGCGGGACCATCCGACTGGCGGCCGGGACCGGATCACCGGGCTGCACATGCTGGCGCAGGGCGACTGGACCCCGCACGACAGCGTCACCGCGGGCGGGATCGCGGCGCTGCGCGGCCTGGCCACCGTGCGGGTCGGCGACGCCGTCGGCGCGGCGCACGGCCTGGCCGCACACCACTTCGCCCCGCCCATGCTGGAGGCGCTGGTGGTGCCCGCCGACCCCGCCGACGGCGCTCGCCTGCGCTCGGCGCTGGCACAGCTCGCCGAGCAGGACCCGCTGATCGACGTACGGGCCGACGAGCACCTCGGCACCGCCGTGTCGCTCTACGGCGAGGTGCAGAAGGAGGTCATCCAGGCCACCCTGGCCGCCGAGTTCGGCATCGACGCGCACTTCCGGGAGACGACGACGCTGTGCGTCGAGCGGCCCGCCGGGATCGGGGAGGCGGTGGAGCGGCTCAACACACCGTCCAATCCGTACCAGGCCACCATCGGGCTGAGGGTCGAACCCGCGACGCCGGGTTCGGGGGTCCAGGTGCTGGTGCCGGTGGACTACCGGTACGCGCCGCTGTACGTGTACCGCACCCTCGACCTGTTCAAGCAGGCCATGGACGAGTACGTGCGCGACGCGCTGCGCGCGGGCCCGCGCGGCTGGCCGGTGACCGACTGCGTGGTGACCATGACCGAGTCGCGGTACAGCGTCGCGGACGGGCCGCCGTCGCTGCGCGGGCCGGACAGCACGTCCGCGGACTTCCGCAAGCTGACCCCGCTGGTGCTGGCGCAGGCGCTGGCCGCGTCCGGCACCATCGTGTGCGAGCCGCTGGCCCGGGTGACCCTCGACCTCCCGGCCTGGGCGCTCGGGCCGGTCCTGAGCCTGCTCAGCAGGTTGCGGGCGGCCGTGGGCGACCAGGTCGCGCGGGGCGACGAGATGACGCTCGTCGCGACGCTGACCGCCGCCGACGCGCAGGAGCTGCACCGGGTGCTGCCGGAGGCGACCGGCGGCGAAGGCGTGCTGGAGTCGGCGTTCGCGGGTTACCGGCCGGTCCGCGCGGCGACGTCCGGCAGGCGACGGCGATGACCGGATGGGCGGCCTCGGCCGCACCGCGCGGTATGTCGCATTCCGGGCCGGGGCCGCGTCGGATAGCCATTCCCGCAGCCGATCCGCCACTTAACATCAGCGGAGAGGTGAAAGACATGACGACCACGCCATCGCGATAGGGCGACCATGACCGAGCCGGTGCACCTGCAGGCGTTCGACGGGGCGAGCGAGTGGCTGAACATCGCGCCGCTCGACCGCCCGGAGCTGCGCGGCCGGGCCGTGCTGGTCGACTTCTGGACGCTGACGTGCATCAACTGGCTGCGCGCCCAGCCGTACGTGCGTGCCTGGTCGCAGGCCTACCGCGACGACGGCCTGCTCGTCGTCGGCGTGCACACGCCGGAGTTCACGTTCGAGCGCGACAGCGGCCGGGTCCGGCAGGCCGTGGCGGCGCGGGAGATCGACTATCCGGTCGCGGTCGACAACGACTACGCCGTCTGGCGGGCGTTCGACAACCACTACTGGCCCGCGCTCTACTTCCTCGACGCCGCCGGCGTGGTCCGCGACCAGCACTTCGGCGAGGGCCGCTACGAGCGCTCCGAGCAGGTCCTCCAGCGGCTGCTCGGGGTGGAGCGGGCGCTGGTCTCCACCCACGTCGAAGGCGACGGCGTGGAGGCCGAGGCGGACTGGACGCACCTGCGCTCGCCCGAGACGTATCTGGGCTACGCGCGCGGCGAGAACTTCGCCTCGCGGGGCGGGATCGCGTTCGACGAGCCGCGATCCTATGAACTGCCCGCAGAGCTGCGCCTCAACCACTGGGCGCTCGCCGGCGAGTGGACGGCCGAACGCGAGAGCGTCGTGCACGCCCGCGCCGGGGGCACCCTGGCCTGCCGGTTCCATGCGCGCGACGCGCACCTGGTCCTGTCCCCGGGCGAGCGCGGCCCGATGGCGTTCCGGGTGCTCGTGGACGGCCGCCCGCCGGGGCGTTCGCACGGCGTGGACGTGGACGAGAACGGCGCGGGCGTGCTCGATGAAGGACGGCTCTACCAGCTCGTACGCGAACGCGGCGACGTCCGCGAGCGCACCGTGGAGATCACGTTCGCCGAGCCCGGCGCCGAGGCGTACGCGTTCACGTTCGGGTGATCACAGGAGGTCAGCATGAACAGCGCGCAGCCAGACCGGCCGACCGACGCCGTCGTCCCGCCGGCCGTGGACATGAAGGTCGAGGTCGTCGTCCTCCCGGTGGCCGACGTCGACCGCGCCCTGAACTTCTACCGCGGCCTGGGCTGGCGTCTCGACGCGGATTACGAGGCCGGGCCGAGGTTCCGGATCGTGCAGCTGACGCCGCCCGGGTCGGCGTGTTCGGTCCATCTGGGCCGGGGGCTCACCCCGGCAGCGCCGGGCACGGTCCAGGGCACCTACCTCGTCGTCGACGACCTCGACCGGGCCCGCGCGGATCTGCTCGGCAGGGGAGTCGAGGTGAGCCCGGTGTTCCACAACACCTATGACAACGGCTTCCCGGAGCGGGTGGACGGCCGGGCCCCCGATGGCCGCAGTTACGCCTCGTTCGCCACGTTCACCGACCCGGACGGCAACGGATGGCTGATGCAGGAGGTCAAGGAGCGGGCACCGGGGCGGTGACCGGGCGGCACACCTGGTGGGAACGACGCGGGTTTCCGCAACTCCGGCGGCGATGGCACGAGCTCGCCTGGCCGACCCGGGTCGGCCCGCGGCTGGCGGTGGCGTTCCTGCTGGTCGGCTCGCTGCTGCCGCTGATCGGCCTGATCGCCGAACGCGAGCAGCGCATCGCGGCCGCGCGGGACGCCCAGGCCGAGGCCCAGCAGCTGGCCGGGGTGATCGCCGCGAACATAGGCGACGGTGCGCAGGGCCGTAGCCAGCTCGACCCCGCCGCCGTGCAGCCCTACCTCGACAACCTCAAACGCCAGACCGGCGGCGAGGTGGAGATCGTCGACCTGCGGCGCGGCAGCCTCGCCGACACGATGCCCGCCGGGACGCCGGGGCTGCGCGCCGACCCCGACGGCCAGATCGCCGCCACGCTGCGCGACGGGCTGATCCGCAACGTCAGCCGCGGGGACGGGGGATCGGCGGTCAAGGTGATGGTCGTCCCGATCCGTGGTCCCGACGACGGCATCGTCGGGGCCCTGCTGCTCGACTACACCGATCTTCACGAGCAGGTGCTGTCCGCCGGTGCGCACAGCCGCCGGCTGACGATCGGGGCGGGTCTGACCGGCATGGTGGTGGCGCTCGGGGTGGGCTGGGTGTTCTCGCGCGGCCTGGTCCATGATGTCCGCCGCCTCACGCAGGCGGCTGCCAGGTACGCCGAGGGCGACTACGCCATCCGGGCGGAGGTGAACTCCCGCGGTGAGCTGCGGGAACTGGCCGAGGCGCTGAACACGATGGCCGGACGCATCGCGCAGCGCAGAGCGGAGCTGGTCGACCTGGCCACGACCGACCCGCTGACCGGGCTGCCCAACCGCCGCGCGCTGCGCGCCGGCATGGCTCGCGAGCTGGACCACGCCCGCCTTCGCGGGGCGCCGTTCTCGCTGATCCTGCTGGACCTCGACCATTTCAAGGCGGTCAACGACGAGTACGGGCACCTCGCCGGTGATCTGGTGCTGCGTGAAGTCGGCAAGATCCTCCAGGGGCAGGTGCGCTCCACCGATCTGGCCGGCCGGCACGGCGGGGAGGAGTTCGCGGTGCTGCTGCCCGACACCGGCCGCGACGCGGCCCTGCGCACCGCCGAGCGGGTGCGGGCGGCACTGTCGCACACCCCGATCGAGTTCCAGGGCCACACGGTCCGGGTCACGGCGAGCCTGGGCGTGGTCACGTATCCCGAGGACGGCCTGACCGGCGAGGAGCTGGTACGCCGCGCCGACGTCGCGCTCTACGCCGCCAAACGGGCCGGCCGCGACCGCGTGCACAGCCCGCCCACCGCTTGACCCGGCACACCGGCGCAGCCCGGCCGATCGCCGTACGCTGGTTACCGGCGGGTCACCTGCGTCGCCCGCAGCCTGCCCGGGCCTGGACGCCGGTTTCCGCGCCGTTCGTGTGCTGTCGTCACGAAACGCGGATCCGTGATGGTCAACGGGGCCGCACGGTGAATCGGGGTGTGCCGATGACGTTGTTCGGCCGTGAGCCGCAGGTGCTGTCGCTGCAGGCAGCGGCCGAGGAGGCCGTCGCCGGCCGGGGCTCAGCGACCTTGGTCGAGGGCGAGGCCGGCATCGGCAAGTCGGCGCTGCTGGACGTGGTCGCGGCATACTGCGACCGGTTGGGGATGCGGGTGCTGCGCGCGACGGGCGAGCAGCTGGAAACGGACCTGCCGTTCGCGGTCGCCGGGGCGTGCCTGGACGTGCTGACGACCGGGGGCCAGGCGAACCAGGCCCGGGTCGCGGCGCTGCTGCGGGGCGAGGGCGCGGACCGGCAGCCCGGCGCGGCCGGTCACGACTTCGTCGTCACCGAGGCGATGCTCGACCTGGTCGACGACTGGTGTGCCGCCGGTCCGGTGGCCGTGCTCGTCGACGACGTCCAATGGGCCGACGCGCAGAGCATCGTGGTCCTGCACCGGCTGTGCCGCGGCATAGCGCAGTACCCGCTGCTGTTGGTGCTGGCCGCGGCCCCGGAGCCGCGTGGCGAGGCGATGCGCTTGCTGGTGCGCAGCATGGCCGCCAAGGGCGCGCACCGCATGACCCTGCCGCCGCTGGACCCGCAGGCGGTCGCCGAGCTGGTCGAGGCGACCGTCGGCGCGCCGACCGGGCCGCAGCTGGCAAACCTGGTCGCTGCCGCGCAAGGCCATCCCCTCTACCTGTCCGAGCTGGTGGCGGGCCTGTCCCGGGACGGCGCGCTGCGGATCAGCCAGGGGCGGGCGGAGACCGACCACGAGACGCCCCCCGCGGAATCGCTACAAGCGATGATCATGTCGCGGCTGGGCCCGCTGCCACCGCAGACCCAGGCCGTGCTGCAGCGCGCCGCCGTGCTCGGCGGGAACGTGGACCTGCCGCTGCTGGCCGCGGTGTTGGAGACCCCGGTGCTGGAGCTGGCCGAGGCGTTCACCGCGGCGGCCGGCGCGGGACTGCTCGTCGAAACCGACACCGGGCTGCAGTTCCGCCACGATCTGATCCGGCAGGGGCTCGCCCGGCAGGCCCCGTCCTCGGTGCATGGCGTGCTGCACCAGCGAGCCGCCCAGGCGCTGATGGACCGGGGCGCCGACGTCGAGCGGATCGCCGAGCACCTCGCCCAGCTCGACCATGCCGAACACGGGCAGTGGCTGATGACGGCGGCGCCACAGCTGACCGTACGCGCCCCGGACCTGGCGGTGACCCTGTTGCGTGCCGCCGCGGCCGCGGCCCCCGACGACAGGGCCGCGACCAGCCTGAACCTCGCGCTGATCCGGGCGCTGCTGTGGGCCGGCCAGACCGACGACGCCGAGCAGGTCCTGCACGACCAGCTCGCCGCCTTCCAGTCGCCGGCCACCCGGACGCAGCTGCTCGAACTGCGCATGGACGGCTACTTCCGCCAGGGGCGGCTGCAGCAGGCCGCGGCCGCGGGTGAGGACGCGGCCCGGCTGGCGCCGGCGCACCCCGGCCGCCTGTACGGCTTCGCCGCCGTGTGCCGGCTGCTGATCGGCGAGTTCGACACCGCCGACCGGCTGGCGGGCGATGCGCTGCGCACCGGCCTGGCGACCGGCGACGCCGTCGCGCAGGCGTACGGCCACAACACCCTCGCGGTGCTCCGGTTCTCGCAGAGCCGGGTGCTGGAGGCGCTCGACCTCAACACCGACGCGATGACCGCGCTCGACCACGGCGACGCCACGATGATCGTGGACCCGCTCGTGGTCCGGGCGATGTGCCTGTTCGCGCTGGACCGCCCGGCCGAACTGGACCTGGTTCTCGACGCCGCCATGCGGCGCAACCGCGACACGGGTGGGGTCTATCTGACCAGCGCGCAACTGCTGCGCGCCAACGTGCTGTTCCTGCGCGGACGCTGGGACGACGCGCTGGCCGAGATCCGCGCCGCCCTGGACTGCCCGGACCCGATGCATCAGGCCCCGGCGCTGCGGGGCCTTGCCGCACTGGTCGCCATGCACCGCGGCCAGGCGCGCACCCTCGATCCGGAACTGGACGAACTGGCGACCGCCAGGGTGCTGGAGGCACCGTTCACGGCCCCGCTGCGCTGGGCCCAGGCCCTGGCGGAGGAGAACGAGGCGGGTCCTGGCGCGGCCCTCGACATCCTGTTTCCGATCTGGGAGCAGCCGCCGACCTTCAGCCCTCGCTGCATCGGCTACCGCCTGTGCGCGGACCTGGCCCGGCTGGCGTACGCAGCGGGTGACACCGGCCGCCTGCGGGTGCTCGCCGACACCACGGCCGATCTGCTGAGCCGGCAGGCCATCGACAGCGTCGAGGGCACCGCCGCGTTCTGCGCCGGGCTGCTGCACGAAGACCCTGCGCAGCTGCTGGCCGCGGCGGCGTGGTTCGCGCAGACCGGCTGGCCGATGCACGAGGGCTACGCCCGCGAGCACGCGGCCGTGCTGCTCGCCGCGGCCGGCCGCCTCCAGCCGGCCCGGGACGAGCTGGCGGCGGCGGTGGCGCTCTACACCGACCTGGAAGCCCAGCGCGACATCGACCGGGCCCGCGCCCGCGCGCGGCAGGCAGGGCTCAGGCAGGGTGTACGCGGTCCGCGCGGCCGCCCGAAGCACGGCTGGGCCGCCCTGAGCGACACCGAGCACAAGGTCGCGCTCGCCGTCGCGGAGGGCCGGTCCAATCCCGACATCGCGGCGCAGATGTTCCTGTCGCCCCGCACCGTACAGTCGCACGTGTCCAGCATCCTGGCCAAACTCGGGCTGCGCTCCCGGGTCGAGATCGCGGTCAGCGCGTCCACGGTGGAGGATCGCGCGGCGGCGACCGGCTAGCACACCGGCCGAGCCGGTCGCCGGTGTGGGCCCCGGAGGCGGTCGCGGCGCCTGCCCGTAAGGTGGCGCCCATGTCATTTCCGCTCACCGGTGCGGTCCGTCCGATCCGGACGTGCACCCGCCGGTCGACGACCCGGATCGGGGCATGAGCCAGCTTCTCGTACGCACCGCGTCGGCCGACGCCGACGTCGCACCCGCACCGGCACCGGCCTCCGGGATCACGGCCTGGTGCGCCAGGGTCGCCGCCTCCCGCGGCTTCGAGATCACGATCGTGTCGGCGATCGCGGCCAACGCCGTCATCCTCGGCCTGGAGACCTATCCCGAGCTGCGGTCGGCCGGCTGGCTGACCGTGCTGGAGTGGCTGTTCCGGGCGGTGTTCGTGGTCGAGATCGCGATCCGCCTGCTCAGCTACGGCAGGCGTCCGCTGGACTTCTTCCGGCACGGCTGGAACGTCTTCGACCTCGCGGTGGTCGCCGCGGCGTTCGTCCCGGGCCTGCACGGCGACTCGGCCATCCTGCGGGTCATCCGGATCGCGCGGGTGGTGCGGCTGATGCGCTTCATGCCGGGCCTGCGCACCATCGTCACCGCGCTGCTGCGCAGCCTGCCGGGCGTGGGCGGCTTCCTGGCGCTGGCGGTGGTCGTGCTCTACGTCTACGGCATGGCCGGCTGGCTGGTCTTCGCCGAGCACCAGCCCGAGCAGTACGGCACCATCGGCAGCGCGGTGCTCACCCTGTTCGTGCTGCTGTCGCTGGAGAACCTGCCGGACCTCATCGAGCAGGGCATGGCGCTGTCGCCGTGGACGCTCGTCTTCTACATCAGTTACGTGCTCATCACCGCGAACCTGCTGGTCAACATCCTGGTCGGCGTGATCATCAACTCGATGGAGGAGGCGCGCCGCCTGGAGCAGGCCGAGCCGCTCACGCCACCCGCGGGCGGCGACGCGCAACCGGGCGAGGTCGACCAACTCGCGGTCGGCAGGCGTCTGGACGATCTGCGCACTCTGCTCGACGAGCTGGAGCGCGACCTGCGGGTGGACCGGGACCAGGCGCGGCGCTGACGGCGGTCGCGGCACCGAAATTCTTTCGCGGGTATCGATCGACCGTCTTGACACCATGAATGTTATCGCTAACATTCTCCTAACACGGACTTAACCTTCCCGTGTGGTACGGGAAACACCGCGCCCGCACCTGCAGTTGACCAGGCTCGACTCTGGATCCTCAGCGGACACCAGGCTAACCGAGGCGCGGGTGTGAACGTTAACAGCCGCCTGCCGCGTTGTGCCCTGCCGTGCCCGGTGACGATTCACCCGACTGCAGCGATGCCGGTGGCGCGTGCCGCCATGCCGTCGTGCGCTGAAGTCCGGACCCGTTCAGCAGGCCCGCACTGACGTTCCGAGGAGGAACGAATGACACACCGGTTGCGGCGGCTCGGGCTCGGCGGACTCACCGCCACCCTGCTGCTTTCCCTCGGTCTCACCGTGCTGCCGTCGCCCGCGGCCGCCGCCGAGACCTACGCGGCGTACCTCATGGCCCACTTCACCGGCGAGAGCGCCAGCGGTGAGCAGATCTACTTCTCCACCAGCACCGACGGTCTGCGCTGGACCGACCTCAACTACTCCCAGCCGGTGCTGCGCTCCAACGTCGGCGAACTCGGCGTGCGCGACCCCAGCATCGTGCGCTCCCCGGCCGGTGACAGGTTCTTCCTGCTCGCCACCGACCTGCGCATCGCCAGCGGCAAGGGCTGGGACGCCGCCCAGCACGCCGGCAGCACGTCGCTGGTCGTGTGGGAGTCCACCGACCTGGTGACCTGGTCCGCGCCGCGGCTGGTCGACGTGGCCGGGGGCATCAGCGGTGCGGGCTGCGCATGGGCGCCGGAGGCGATCTGGGACCCGGCCGCCGGGAACTACCTCGTCTACTGGGCGACCATCTCGCCGCGCAACGGCGTGGACAAGGCCCGCATCTGGTACTCCCGGACCACCGACTTCCGCACCTTCACCGCCGCGCAGCCGTACATCGACCGGCCCGGCAGCCAGGGCATCATCGACACCCAGATCCTGGAGATCCCCGGCAGCGTCGGCGGGTACCGCTACATCCGCGCGTCCGGCGACGGGCAGATCTCGATCGAGGGCAGCAACCAGCTGCTCAGCGGCTGGACCAGGCTCGGCGACATCTCCCACCTCGGTATGACCGGCGCGCAGGTCGAGGGACCGATCCTGCACCAGTACAACGGCCGCAACGAGTGGGGCCTGTGGGTCGACCAGTACGCCAGCGGTCGCGGCTACCTTCCGCTGACCTCGACCAACCTTGCCGCCACCAGCACCTACCGGGTCCGCGCGGCCTCCGAGTACTCGCTCGGCGCGAGCCACAAGCGGCACGGCTCCATCGTCGGCATCACCCAGGCGCAGTACGACCGCCTGCGCGCCAAGTGGGGCAGCGGCACCGCGCGGCGGGTGCAGTCGTTCAACTTCACCGACCGGTACGTGCGCCACGCCAACTTCGACGCGCGCATCGACCCGAACGTCAGCCCGCTCGCCGACTCGCAGTGGCGGCTCGTGCCGGGCCTGGCGAACGCGGCCTCCGGCTACGTGTCGTTCGAGTCGGTGAACTTCCCGGGCTACTACCTGCGGCACAGCAACTACGACTTCGCCCTGGTCCGCGGCGACGGCTCGGCCCAGTTCGCCGCAGACGCCACCTTCCGGCAGGTCGCCGGGCTGGCCGACGCCTCGGCGGTGTCGTTCCAGTCCTACAACAACACCAGCCGCTACCTCCGCCACTACAACTACCTGCTCCGCCTCGACCCGATCAGCACCGCCACCGAACGCTCCGACGCGACCTTCCGCCTCATCACCAGCTGATCCGTGATGTGCCCCGGGCAGCCGTGTCCGGGGCGCACCCGTTCCCGAGAGCGAGGCCCCGTGACAACCTCCCCCCATGGCAGGCGCTGGGCGATATCCCGAGCGCTGACCGTATGCCTGGCCGCGTCCGCGCTGACCGTGGTGGCCGGTGAACCGGCGTCGGCCGCCGAGATCCCGACCGGCGCGCGGTCGCTGCAGTCGGTCAACCTTCCCGGTTCCTACGTTCGGCACAGCGACTACCTCGGCAGCGTCGCCGCGGTGACGTCGGGCAGTTCAGCGTTGGCCAAGAGCGACGCCACCTTCACCGTCACGCCCGCGCTGGCCGGCGGCGCGGGCTGCGTGTCGTTCCAGGCGGCCAACGGCATGTGGCTGCGGCACCGGGACTACCGCGTCCGGCTGGAGGCCAACAGCGGCAGCACCACGTTCCTGGCGGACGCGAGCTTCTGCGTGCGGGACGGCTCGGCCACCGGTTCGGTGCGCCTGGAGTCGGCCAACTTCCCGGGCCGCTACCTGCGCCACCGCAACAACGAGCTGTGGATCGACCCGTCGACCACCAACCCCGGCACGTTCGCGGCGGACAGCTCGTTCCAGGTCACCGCGCCGTGGGTGGCCGGGCGGCGCAGCCCGGTCATCAAGGGCCTGTACGGCGACCCGAACATCGCCTACCTCAACGGCCGCTACTACGTCTATCCGACCACCGACGGCTACAGCGGCTGGAGTTCGACCAGATTCAAGGCTTTCTCCTCCGCCGACCTGGTCACCTGGACCGACCACGGCACGGTTTTGGACCTCGGACCCCAGATCAGCTGGTCGGACAGCCGAGCCTGGGCGCCGACGATCGCCTACCGCAACGGCCGGTACTACTTCTACTTCTGCGCCGACACCAACATCGGCGTGGCGACCTCGACCAGCCCCACCGGCCCGTTCACCGACCCGCTCGGGCGGCCGCTGGTGGCCGCCGGGTTCCGCAGCGGCCAGATGATCGACCCGCACGTCTTCACCGACGACGACGGCCAGTCCTACCTGTACTGGGGCAACGGCTACGCGTACGGGGTGCGCCTCAACGCGGACATGATCTCCTTCGACGCGGCGCAGGTGCGGACGTTCAGCCTGCCGAACTTCCGGGAGGCCCCGTTCGCGTTCAAACGCAACGGCGTTTACTACCTGTCGTACTCGGTCGACGACACCCGCTCGGAGAACTACCACGTCGAGTACGCGACCGCGACCTCCCCCTTCGGGCCGTGGACCCACCGCGGCACCATCCTGTCCAAGAACCTCAGCCTCGGCGTCAAGGGCCCCGGCCACCACTCCGTCGTCAAGGCCCCGACCACCGACACCTGGTACATCGCCTACCACCGCTTCGCCATCCCCGCCGGCGACGGCATGAACCGCGAGGTGACCGTCGACCCGATGCGCTTCAACACCGACGGCACCATCGCCCCCGTCGTCCCCACCCTCTGACCGAAAGCGAAGGAAGGGCACCTTCTTATCGCTATGCGTTGTAGAAGGTGCCCTTCCTTCGCTTTTCAGCGGGGGCGGCTGCGGGTGAGGGAGGAGCGGCGCACGAACAGCTCCGGGGCGATGAGGACGCGCTGGGAGGGGCGGCGTTCGCCGTCGAGCAGGCGGGACACCATCAGCTCGACCGCGACGCGGCCGACGTGCGTCTTCGCGGGGCGGACCGCAGACAGCGAGGGTTCGGCGAGGTGGGCCACCTCGTCGTCGTAGGAGACCATGGCGAGGTCGTCGGGGATGCTGACGCCCTTCTCCGCGCAGTACTGGGCGACCGAGATCGCGTCGGGGTCGCTGTGCACGATCAGCGCGGTGACCTGGGCGCGCCGGCACTCGCCGAGCACGTTGTGGATGATCTGCCGGTGGCCGGGGGTGGTCAGCGCGACCGACTCGCGCACCACGATGGCATCCGAGATGCCCAGGTCGGCGCAGGCGACCCGCCAGCCCTGCAGCAGGTACGCCGAGGTGGGGCTGCCCTTGGACAGCAGCAGCGCGATCCGCCGGTGCCCGTGCTGGTGCAGGTGGTGCACGGCCATCTCCATGCCCAGCGAGTGATCGCTGCGTACGCACTCGATCTGCCGCGGCGTCGAGGTCCACCGGTCGGGCTGGCGCTCCACCAGGATCGTCGGCACCGGCAGGCGGCCGATCCAGTCGACCATCTCGTGCGCCCGCTCGCCGTCCAGGCTCGGCGCGAGCAGCAGGCCCTGGACCTGGCCTGCTTCGACGAGCCGGCTGATCTGGCGGCGGTCCTCGTCGGGCTCGTAGCTCGACCCGCGCAGCTGCAGGTTCACTCCGAGGGCGGCCGCGGCCGCGCGCGCCCCGCTGACGATGAGCGGCCAGTAGAAGTCGAGCGACGGCACGACCATGCCGATGGTGAACCGGTCGCGGGCCTGCCGGGGCCGGTTCGCGCGGCTTATCGGGGTGGGCAGGGTCGCGCCGCCGTGCACCTTCGTCACCAGGTTGCGCCTGGCCAGCGCGTCGATGTCGCGGCGGATGGTGAGTTCGCTGACGGCCAGCTCGCGGGCGAGGTCGCGCACCCGCACGGCGCCGTGCCTGCGCAACTCGTCGAGGAGCAGTTCCTGCCGCTGGACGCCGAAGAGTCGCTGCGTGGTCATGGGCGCCTCCCGCGCCGGATGGGTCGGCCCGGGTCGCCCCGGCGGAGTGCGCGACAAGGCGGCGCTGACCGGTGCCTTTCGTCGGCATCTGTCAGCTTGTCGAGCGGTCCTGACCGTAACAGATCTTTCACCGAAAACATCGACGAAGTTCGCGCGGCGGCCGACGTTCGTTTGTGTACGACCGTGAACGACTGCCACCGAACTGTGGGGAAACCGGACCCGTCCGATTACGAAGATGTCACCGACGTGTCACCGCTATCCGACGGAAAGGACGCGAGATGAAAAGGAGTGGACGGCTCACGGCGCTGACGGTGGCCGCGATCGTGGCGTCGCTGGGCGTGGCGGTCCCGCCGGCGCAGGCGGCACCCGTCACCGTCACCAACGGCACCCAGTTCACCGACACCGGCGGCAACGTCGTGCACGCGCACGGCGGCGGGGTCCTCAAGGTCGGCGCTTACTACTACTGGTTCGGGGAGAGCCGCAACGCCGACAACACGTTCAAGGCGGTGGCCGCCTACCGCTCCACCGACCTGCGCACCTGGGAGTTCCGCAACAACGTGCTGACCCAGTCGTCGGCGGCCGAACTCGGCGTCGCGAACATCGAGCGCCCGAAGGTGATCTACAACGCCGCCACCGGCAAGTACGTGATGTGGATGCACAAGGAGAACGGCTCGGACTACGGCGAGGCGAGGGCGGCGGTCGCCGTCGGGGACACCGTCGACGGCAGCTACACCTACCAGGGCAGCTTCCGGCCGCTCGGTCACATGTCACGGGACATCACCATCTACAACGACAACGGCACGGCGTACATGCTCTCGGCCGCCGACGAGAACCGTGACCTGCACATCTACCGGCTGACCGCCGACTACCTCGGCATCGGGTCTCTGGTCGGCAACTTCTGGAACGACGCGGCCCGGGAGGCGCCCGCGCTGTTCAAGCGGGGGAGCACCTACTTCCTGATCACCTCGGGGCTGACCGGCTGGTCGCCGAACCAGGCCAAGTACGCCACCGCGTCGAGCATCACCGGCCCGTGGAGCGGCTGGACCAACGTCGGCGACGCGACGACGTTCCGGTCCCAGTCGACGTTCGTGCTGACGATCCAGGGCACCGCCGCGACCAGTTACCTGTACATGGGGGACCGTTGGGCGGGCGCGTGGGGCGGGCCGGTCGGCGACTCCCAGTACGTCTGGCTGCCGATCGCCTTCCCGAGCGCCACGACGATGAGCCTGAGCTGGTATCCGTCGGTCACCATCGACGCGGCCGCGGGCACCGTCACCGGCGTCGCGCCGCCGTACCACCGGGTGAGCAACCGCAACAGCGGCAAGGTGATCGACGTGGTGAACCAGTCGACGGCCAACAACGCCGAGGTCAAGCAGTGGACCTGGAACGGCGGCGGCAACCAGAAGTGGGAGTTCCAGGACGCCGGCAGTGGGTACTTCCGCATCGTCAACCAGAACAGCGGCAAGTGCCTGGACGTGGCGAGCGCGTCGACCGCCGACGGGGCCAACGTCATCCAGTACACCTGCGGCAGCGGCGCCAACCAGCAGTGGCAGTGGCAGGCCATCGGCAGCTATTTCCGGATCGTCGCCCGGCACAGCGGCAAGTGCCTCGATGTGGTCGGCTCCGGCACCGGCGACGGGGCCGACATTCAGCAGTACACCTGCGGCACCGGCAACAACCAGCAGTGGAGCCGGGCCACCGCCTGATCCACGCCGGGTCGAGTGCCCGCGCCCGGCGGGCGCTCGACCCGGCATCGGCCACACCATCTCCGACGTGGACATGTTTAACCGGCAGGATCGGCGGCTATCGGTCGGCAACAGTCGCCACGCGACAGGCTTGAGACCGAGGGGCCCCTGTGTATCTGTTCGACGCCGACAGTGTCGTGGTCAGCACGGCCGCTGAGCTCCTGCGCACCCATCACCCCGTCTCGGTGGAGGACCAGTCCTGCGCCAACTGCGGTGAGCCGGCACCGTGTGAGGCCTCGGTGAACGCCCGGCAGATCCAGGCGGCGGCCAGCCTCGGGGCCGAGTCGGCCGACGGCCGGTTCGGCTGACCGGCTCTGGCGGCCGGATCGACGTTAACGCCGCCAGAGGCCGGGTAGATCAGTGCGGTGACAGATCAACCCGTGGTGCTCGGCCGGCGCTACCGGCTCGTCGAGCCTGTCGGCGCCGGTGGCATGGCGGTCGTGTGGCGCGCCTACGACCAGGTCCTGCACCGTACCGTCGCGGTCAAGATGCTCTCCCCGCGGCTGGTCGCGCAGCCGGACAACCTGCGCCTGCTGCGGGCCGAGGCGCTCGCCGTCGCGGGCCTGAGCCATCCGCGCATCACCAGCGTCTACGACTACGGCCAGCAGCGGCTCGACGGCCACGAGCAGCCGTACCTGGTCATGGAGCTGGTGGACGGCGTCACCCTGCGGCAGACGCTGCGAGAGGCCGCCACCGGCCTCGGCTGGCAGGCCACCCTCTCGATCACCGCGCAGGTCGCCGCGGCCCTGGCCGCAGCCCACGCGCGCGGCATCGTCCACCGCGACGTCACGCCCGCCAACATCATGCTGACCGCGGCCGGGGTCAAGGTGCTCGACTTCGGTATCTGCGTCCTGGCCGGCTTCGACGACGGCCAGGAGGACGAACTGGTCGGGACCGTCGACTACATCGCACCGGAACGGGTCACCGGGCGCAGCGCGGTGACCCCGGCCAGCGACGTCTACTCGCTCGGCATGGTCATGTACCGGTGCCTGTCGGGCCATCTGCCATGGGAGCCGACCACCCCGACGCGGCGGCTGCGCCAGCACGTGTTCAGCCCGCCGGACGTTCTGCCGCCCGTGCCAGGCATGCCGCCGGCGATCAGAGAACTGTGCCTGAGCTGCCTCGCCAAGAACCCCGACGATCGGCCCACCGCCGCCGAGCTGGTCGCCGGCCTGGCAGAGTGGAGCGTTCCCGAGCCTCGCCTTGCGCAGGCGGCTGACGAGCAGACGCACACCCGCCTGCTGGCGTTGCCCGCCGAACTGACCCGGCGCGACCCGAACCCGGTCACCGACGTGGCCGGCCGGGTGGCCGCAGCCGTGCGGACCATGCCGCGCCGCCGCCGAGCGGGACTGTCGGCCGGGGCACTCGCCGTCACCGGCCTGGTAGGCGTGCTGGTGCTGAACGCGGGTCCGGACGTGGCCGACGCCACCCAGACAACCCCGCCGGCGCAGTCATGCCACGTCAGCCTGCAGATACACACGGCCGGAACCGAGTACACCGCATCGCTCGCCGTCGGCACGTCAGGCCGCCGCCCGCAGCGGTGGCAGCTCACCTTCACGGTCCCCGACGGCTGGCGGGTCGGCGGTGTCCGTGCGGGGGAGGTCCGCCAGGACGGCCCGCGGGTGGTCGTCACCGGCCGCACCGCGCTCGTCGCGGGCAGCCCGTCCGCCGTCGCGCTCGCGGGCACGGCAAGAGCGTCGGCCGGCCTGCCCGCCCGGTTCGAGCTGGACGGCACGGCCTGCCAGAGCAATGTGGACGTGATCAGTGGTGCATCGGCTCCGGCCGCGGTCCAGGCGACCCCGGAAGCGCACCGCCCCGCCGCCGAACCCGAGCCGCACGGCGGCAAACCGAAGCCGCCGAAGAAGCCGAAGCCCTACGGCCTGTTTCATAACTCGGTGGAGTTGTGAGACAGCGCCCTTCTCGGGCGTCCGCTCCTCACCCGCGATGGGGTGGGTGCGGTTCCCGC
>NZ_JBEZDT010000051.1:0-57892 GCF_040648455.1 Catellatospora sp. NPDC049133 | reverse complement strand
AAACGCTCGGCTGGGACACCCCAGCCGAGCGTTTCACCAAACTGCTCAACACCACCAACTAACCAGCAGTGTTGCAACGACCACTGGAATCCACCGCGTTGTGAAGGTGCCCTTCCTTTGTCCGTCACAGGTTGCGCAGGAGGCGGGGGATGACCTTGCCGGTGGCGGTGCGGGGGAGTTCGGGGACGAAGTGGACGTCGCGGGGGACGCTGAAGCGGGCCAGGTAGTGGCGGACGTACTCGCGGACCTCGTCACGGTCGAGGTGCTGGCCGGGGTGCAGGACCAGGTAGGCGGCCAGGCGCTGGCCGTACTCGGGGTCGGGGACGCCGATCACGGCCGCCTCGCGGACCTGCGGGAGCTCGGTGAGCAGCTCCTCGACCGGGCGCGGGAAGACGTTCTCGCCGCCGGAGACGACCATGTCGTCGGCGCGGCCGTCGACGTACAGCAGGCCGTCGGCGTCGAGGTGGCCCAGGTCGCCGGTGCCGAGCATGCCGTCGGGGCGGTCGCCGGACGGCGGCGGGATGCCGGGGCCGCGGGTGTATCCCTCGAACAGCATCTCGTTGCCGACGTGGATCTCGCCGATCCGGCCGCGGGGCACGGGCAGGCCGGTCGGGTCGAGGATCGCGATCCGGGTGCCGTGCGGCGGGCGGCCCGCGGTGCCGGGGTCGCGGCGCAGGTCGGCGGGGGTGGCGATGGACGCCCAGGATGCCTCGGTGGAGCCGTACAGGTTGTAGAGGCAGTCGCCCCAGGTGTCCATGAACCGGGTGGCCAGGCCCCCGGGCAGGGCTGATCCGCTGACCGCGACGATGCGCGGCGGCTTGGTGGGCACCGCCCCGGCCTCGACCAGCCGTTGCAGCATGACCGGCACCGCGAACAGGGCGGTGCATCCGTGCACGTCGACGGCGTGCGCGGTGGCGACCGGGTCGAACCGGCGCTGCAGCACCACGGTGGCGCGCATGGCCAGGGAGAGCTGCAGGGCGGCGTACCCCCAGGTGTGGAACAGGGGTGCGGAGATCAGGATGCGCTCGCCGACCTTCAGCGGAATGCGGTCGATGATCGAGACCAGCGGTCCGAAGCCGGGCGGGGTGGGCCGGCGGGCACCCTTGGGCGCGCCGGTGGTGCCGGAGGTGAGCACGATGGTGCGGCCGGCCCGGCTGACGTCGGACCAGCGGCCCTGCGGCGGGGTCTCGGCGAGCAGCGCGTCGACCCGCGACTCGTCGAGCCGCTCGCACGGCGCGGCCGCGGCGACCGGCGCGAACTCGCGGTCGTGGATGAGCAGGCGCAGCTGCTGCTGCTCGGCCACCGCGGTGAGCTGCGGTGCCGACAGCGCGGTGTTGACCAGGACGGCGTCCGCGCCGAGCAGCGAGCAGGCGACCATGGCCTCGATCAGGCCGGCGTGATTGCGGCACATCAGCCCGACGCGTACGCCGGGAGCCACGCCCCGGGTGCCGCCGAGCGCGACGGCCAGGCGCTGGGACCGGTGCAGGAGCTGGCGGTACGTGATCGCCCCGCGGTGCTCGTCGATGATCGCGGGGCGGTGCGGGTCGCGGGCCTCGGCGGCGCGCAGTTCGCCGGCGAGCGTGAAGCCCCACCGGCGCAGGGTGTTGAGCTGGTCGGCGACGCGGGTCGGGCTGCCGGGGCTGAGCAGCCCGCGGCGGGCCAGGGTACGGACAATGAAGAGCAGGTCCACGACGGTGAGGCCTCTCGTTCGATCGTCAGGGTTACCCGGATATTACTGAGCGGTAACTAAAAAGTGAAGACGGCGGCCCGCCGAAACGGACCGCCGTCTATGTGTGAGAAGCGTCAGCGCAGTGAGGCCCCGGTGATGGCGCGGGCGATCACCAGGCGCTGGATCTCGCTCGTGCCCTCGAAGATCGTGTAGATCTTGGCGTCCCGGTACCACCGCTCCACCGGGTGCTCGCGCAGGTAGCCCGCCCCGCCCAGGATCTGCAGCGCCTTCTCGGTCACCGACACCGCGACCTCGCCGGCCTTCAGCTTGGACATGGAGCCCTCGCCCGCCGTGAACGGCCGGTTGTTGCGGCCCATCCAGGCTGCCCGGTACACCAGCAGCCGCGCGGCGTCGATCTCCATGCGCATGTCGGCCAGCGCGAACGCGACCGCCTGGTTCTCCACGATCGGCTTGCCGAACTGCACCCGCGTCTTGGCGTACTCCAGCGCGTACTCGTACGCCGCCCGGGCGATGCCCAGCGCCTGCGCGCCGACCGCGGGCCGGGACAGCTCGAACGTGCGCATCGAGGCCTGCCCCGAGGAGCGCTGCCCCGCGCGGGCCCGCGCGAGCCGTTCGTCGAGCCGGTCCTTGCCGCCGAGCACGCAGTTGCCGGGGACCCGGACCTCATCGAGGAAGACGTCGGCCGTGTGCGAGGCGCGGATGCCGAGCTTGCGCAGCTTGCGGGCGGTGTGCAGGCCCTTGCTGCCCGGCGGCACGATGAAGCCGGCCTGCCCGCGCGAGCCGAGTTCCGGGTCCACGACGGCGGTGACCACGTGCACGTTGGCGATCCCGCCGTTGGTGGCGTACGCCTTCTGCCCGGTCAGCACCCACTCGTCGGTGGCCTGGTCGTACACCGCGCGGGTGCGCATCGCGCCCACGTCGGAGCCGGCCTCGGGCTCGGTTGAGCAGAACGCGGCGACCTTCGGGTCCTCCTTGGTGCCGAAGCACTGCGGCACCCACTCGGCCATCTGCTCGGGGGTGCCGGAGCCGAAGATCCCGGCGACCGCCAGCGACGTGCCCATGATGGCCAGCCCGATACCGGCGTCGCCCCAGAACAGCTCCTCGCTGGCGATGCACATGGACAGGCCGCTCGGGTCCGCCCAGAGGTTCGCGAGGAACTCGAAGTCGTACAGGCCGATCTTGGCGGCTTCCGCGATGACGGGCCAGGGAGTCTCCTCCCGCTCGTCCCACTCCGCGGCGGCCGGGCGCACGACCTGCTCGGCGAAGCC
This sequence comes from Catellatospora sp. NPDC049133, assembly GCF_040648455.1. Classification (NCBI taxonomy): domain Bacteria; kingdom Bacillati; phylum Actinomycetota; class Actinomycetes; order Micromonosporales; family Micromonosporaceae; genus Catellatospora; species Catellatospora sp. NPDC049133. The sequence goes on along the minus strand of NZ_JBEZDT010000051.1, from coordinate 54,934 downwards.
GTGCACCCAGTCCCGCAGATCCCGCTGCTCCTCGTTCAGATCAAGCGAGAACTCCACGTCTTATGCCCCCGTCCGGGGCGTATCCCGCCTGAGGGGGGCGGTCATGCTCAGGCCTTCGGGATGTTGAAGAGGTTGGCGATGTTGGCGGCCAGGGCCAGGTCGCCCTTGGCCTTCAGCTTGCCGCTCATGAACATCATGACGGGGTTGCCGTTGCCGGAGACGAGCTTGAGGAAGTCGGCCGGGCCGACCGTCACGGCGAGCTTCGGCTCGTGCGACGGCGTCTCCGAAAGTGCGCAGGCGCCATTGGCGATGACCAGCTCGTAGGTGTCCGAGCCGCCGCCGGGCGCACCCGTGATGATCCAGTGGATGACCGCCTCGGTGTTGCCCGCACGCTCGGGGCGGAACAGGCCGGGCATCCGGCGGAAGATCTCGTCCAGCACCTTGGTCCGCAGGTCGCCGCCGAGCACCTCGTTCAGCTGGGCGTCGGAGGCGTTCTTGACCAGCGAGGCGAACTGCGCCGGGTCGAGCGAGCTGAAGTCGGACAGGTTGAACTCGGCCATGATGTCCTCCATAACCATTGAAACTTACTCGTGCGTAACCTTACGACGGAGTAGGTAGGCTGGCAAGGTGCAGAACAGCTCACTTCCCTCAGGCGACGACGCGCCGACCGCGGCCCGTCCCGCGGACACGCCCCGCGGCCGGGTGCCGCGCGCGGAGCGTGAGCAGCAGATGCTCGACGCCGCCGTGCTGGTGTTCTCCCGCCGGGGCTTCCACCACGCCAACATGGACGAGATCGCCGAGCTGTCCGGCGTGTCCAAACCGATGGTGTACGCGTACCTGGGCACCAAGGAGGAACTGTTCATCGCCTGCCTGCGCCGCGAGTCGGCGCGCCTGGTCGCGGGCCTGGCCGCCGCGGCCGATCCCACCCTCCCTCCGGACCAGCAACTGTGGCGAGGGCTCAAAGGTTTCTTCGAGTTCGTCGGCGCGCACCGCGACGGCTGGTCGGTGCTCTACCGGCAGGCCCGCACCCAGCAGCCGTTCTCGGTGGAGGTGGCCGCGATGCGGGAGTCCGTGGTCGAGGTGATCACCGACCGGCTCGACGGCGCGCTGCGCCTGGAGGGGCGGCAGGTCAAACCCGACGACCTGACTGCGATGGCCCTGACGCTGGTCGGCGCGAGCGAGTCGCTCGCCGACTGGCTCGCCGACCACCCCGACGAAGACCCGGGGCGTACGGCGACGCGCCTCATGAACGCGGTCTGGCTCGGCGCTGACCAGCTCATGCGCGGGGTGTCCTGGCGGCCCCCTGCCTGACCTCGCACACGAGAAGGGCGCTCACCGCGGTGAGCGCCCTTCGTCTTCGGGGAGCCGGTCCGGCGGTGCCGCACGGGGGGACGGCACCGCCAGGACCGGCTCCGGTCCACACCAGCCCGGCGGGCTGGGAGAAACGGTCAGCTCGCCGCCGGGCTCGGCGCGGTGGTGGGACGAAGCACGGCACAGGCCTGCATCGCCGCCGCCACCTTCGGATCGGCGGTCGCGAGCTGCTGCCCGGGTGTGAACTCCACACCCCGTTCAGCGAGGCAGTTGCGGTACGCCGCGTTGGCCCCGTTGTCGCCCCGGTTGCCGCCGAAGCCTCCACCGGGTCCGCCGCTGGGGCGTATCGCTGCGCAAGCCTGCTGTGCCTGCTGCCACTTCTCGGCGTCCACGCCGTCCGGTGCCCGCATACCCCCGCCGGGGCCGCCGAAACCTCCCGGCTGCCCACTCGGCCGCGCCGTAGGCCGGCCACTGGGGAAGCCCGACGGCCGGACGGTCGGCATGCCGGACGGTCTGCCCTGGCCCTGGCCCTGGCCGAAGCCCTCCGGCAGGGTGACCCCCTGCTCCTTCAGGCACGCGGCGTACGCGGCGAACCCGCTCGTCTCGGTGCCGGACGCGGGCCGGCCGGCGGGGTCGTCGGCGGAACCGCAGGCCGCGGCGAGGCCGAGTACGGCGATCGCGACGGCGGCGGTGAGGGCCGCGCGGGTCTGTCTCATCGGCGTCTTCACGGGCGCGAGCCTGCGCGCCGCGGCTCGGGGCTTGCTCGACCGAACCTCAGAATGGGCTGGGAGTGACGGCTTTGAGGTGGCTCCGAGGTTAGCTGAAGCGATCACCGAGCGGCGGCCGCGAGACTCCCGGCCATGACGTTCGTGGTGCGCGCAAGACGGCGGCGATGGGTGGCCGCGGGCGCGGCGGTGCTCATCTCCGCCGCGGTCGTGACGGTGGTCGCGGTGCAGGGCGGTGACCCGGCCCCGGCGGCCGCGGCGACGGTCGCCGTGCAGCGGGGCGAAGTCACCTCATCGGTCGCGGCATCGGGCAAGGTGTCCCCGGTCGCCAGCCGTGAGCTGGCCTTCTCCATCGCCGGCACGCTCACCTCGGTCCTGGTCAAGCCCGGTGACGAGGTGGCGGTCGGGCAGGACCTCGCGACGATCGACGACGCCGACGCGCGCGAGGCCCGCGACGACGCGGTCAACGCGCTGTCCGAGGCCGAGCAGGCGCTGACCGACGCCGAGGCCGCCACCGACAGCGAGGACAGCTCGACCGGCTGCACCTCGGCGCGCGGCGCGGCGTACGGCGCTCGGGCCGACGGTTCGGTCAGCGCCGTGACGGCCGTGCTCCTCACCCACCGGACCACGGCGAGCGCGTCGACCACGGTCAGTGCCACGGCCTCACCGTCCCCTTCGCCGTCGAGCAGCCCGTCGCCGTCACCGTCGGCGTCCGCCTCCCCCAGGCCGACCGCCGCTCCGTCCCGCACACCCGCACCGAGCACCGGTTCCGGCACCTGCTCGTCCGGCGGCTCGTCGAACGGCGGGTCCTCGAACGGCGCCGGCGGGGCGAACGGCGGGCGCGGCAGCGGCGGGGACGCGATCTACTCCGCGCAGGTCGCGGTGAACAAGGCCGAGGCAGACCTGGCCAAGGCCGAGCGCAATCTGGCCGGTACGACCATCACGGCGCCCGTGGCCGCGAAGGTGCTCAGCGTCGGCGGCAAGGCGGGCGACAAGGTGAGCACAGGGACCTTCATCACGCTCGGCGTCGTCGCCACGATGATGGTCGAGGCAGAGTTCGCCGAGGCCGACGCGGTGAGCCTGGCCGTCGGCCAGCCCGCCACGGTGACCCTGGCCAACCGCCCGGACGAGACCCTGCCCGCCACCATCGCCCAGGTCGCCGCCACCGGCACCGCCTCCGGCACCCTGGTCCGCTACCACGTGCTGCTCGCCTTCGACGGAGCACCGGAAGGCCTGCTCATCGGTCAGAGCGCCACCGCCGGCGTCGTCCTGGATCGAGCCGAAGGCCTCCTCCTGCCCCAATCCGCCGTCCGGGTCACGGGCGACGGGACCGGCGAGGTGAAGCTTCCCGACGGCACCACCCGCACCGTGGGCATCGGCCTGCGCGGTGACGGCGACGTGGAGATCCTCTCCGGCCTCACCGAGAACGAGACCGTACGCCTCAACGCCCGCTCCTGACCCCACCGCCCTAAGCGATCTTGGTGACATTCACGGGGCTCCGACGGTGTTCTCAGGATTCTCCGAGGTAGGACGGATACAACGAGCTCACAGGCAGTGACGAGGTAGCAGGGAGTTGACGGTGACGCAGCAGCAGGAGCGGGCACGGACCAGGGTGCTGGTCGTCGACGACGAGGCCAACATCTGCGCGCTGCTGTCGGCCACGCTGCGCCTGGTCGAGTTCGACGTGCGGGTCGCGCACACCGGCCGGGACGCGCTCATCGCGGCCGAGGAGTTCCAACCCGACCTGGTCGTGCTCGACGTGATGCTGCCCGACCTGGACGGCTTCGAGGTCGCCCGGCAGCTGCGCGCCGATGGCCGCGGGCAGGACAACGCCCTGGTGCCGGTGCTGTTCCTGACCGCCCGGCACTCCGTGGAGGACCGGATCTCCGGGCTGACCGTCGGCGCGGACGACTACGTCACCAAGCCGTTCAGCCTGGAGGAGGTCGTGCTGCGCATCCGGGCCATCCTGCGGCGCAGCCGCCCCGGCGGCGAGCAGGCCGACAGCGGTGTGCTGCGCTACGCCGACCTGGAGCTGCACGAGGACGCGCACGAGGTGCGCCGCGGCGGCAAGCTCGTCGACCTGTCCCCGACCGAGTTCAACCTGCTGCGCTACCTGCTCGTCAACGCGGGCCGGGTGGTGTCCAAGGCGCAGATCCTGGACCGGGTGTGGAGCTACGACTTCGGCGGCGACGGCCGCATCGTCGAGTCGTACGTCTACTACCTGCGCAAGAAGGTCGACAAGTGGGATCCGCCGCTGATCCACACCGTGCGTGGTGTCGGGTACGCGCTGCGGCTGCCCCGAGGTGGCCAGGAATGATCCGCCCACCGTGGCGGCGATGGACCCTGCGCACCCGGATGGTGGTCGCGGTGGTCGCGCTCGCCGGGGTGGCCCTGCTCGTCACCGACTTCGTCGCCGCCACGACGCTGCGCCACTACCTGGCCCAGCAGCTCGACGAGGACCTGCACCGACTGCCGATCGCGTGGGGCCAGGGGCGGGGAAATCCTTCCGGCTGGGGTTCGACGCCCAGCCAGCAGCCCGGCCGTCCCGCCGCCACGCCCACGCCGCAGCCGAGCCCGTCGAACAGCGCGAGCCCGTCCGGGCAGACGCCCACCTCGGCCGAGGTCGTCTGCGAGACACCCGAGACGGGCGCCAACCGCGGGGTGCCACCGGTCGGCGACGACGCCGCGGGCCTGCTGTACAGCGCCGACGGCCGGTTGCAGCGCTGTGCCACCAACGGGATCGCGCTGGCCGACCTTCCCGTGCTGACGCTCGCACAGTTGCAGGACAACGCCGGGCCGGCCATCGGCCGGGAGCCGGGCAAGCCGTTCCCGGCCGAGAACACGAAGGCGCCGTTCACCGTCGAGAACACGTCGGGCCAGAAGTTCCGGGTCGTGGTGAACCGTACGTTCGACGGGGAGTTCCGGGTCGGTGCCATCTCGCTCGACCGGGTCGCCGCCACCGCGAACCTGATGCTGCTCATCGGGCTGGGCGTCGGCGCGCTGGTGCTGCTGGTGCTGGGCTTCGCGGCGTACACCGTGGTCCGGATCGGGCTGCGGCCGCTGACCAACATGGAGCACGCCGCGGCGCAGATCGCCGGCGGCGACCTGACGGCCCGCGTGCCCGACCCCGACCCGCACACCGAACCCGGCCGCCTCGGCCTGGCGCTGAACACCATGTTGTCGCGTATCGAGGCGGCGGTGACCGCGCGGGCCGCCTCCGAGCAGCGGCTGCGCCAGTTCCTTGCGGACGCCTCACACGAACTGCGTACCCCGCTCACCTCGATCCGCGGCTTCGCTGAGCTGTACCGCCGCGGTGGCTCGCCGCCCGGCCCGGAGCTGGACGAGACGATGTCCCGCATCGAGCAGGAGGCCGCGCGGATGGGCCTGCTGGTCGAGGACTTGCTGCTGCTGGCCGCGCTGGACGAGGAGCGCCCGCTGCAGCAGTCCCGCGTCGACCTGCTGGCGGTCGCGGCCGACACGGTCCGGGACGCGCACGTGCGCACCCCCGGCCGCAACGTGGAACTGGCCGGGTTCGAGCCGGTCAGCGTGCAGGGCGACGAGCATCGGCTGCGCCAGGTCGTGACGAACCTGGTGGCGAACGCGCTCCAGCACACCCCGCCTGACGCCCGGGTCACCCTGCGGGTGAACCATCGCGGTGGTGAGCCCGCCGACGAGGTGTTCGAGCTGCCGATGGCCCGCGACAGCGGCCCCGTGGTCGCAGCGGTGGGCGCCGAGCTGGACCCGGACCTGCCGGTCGCCGTGATCGAGGTCGAGGACTCCGGGCCCGGAGTGCCGCCCGAGCACGCCGCCCGCATCTTCGAGCGCCTCTACCGCGCCGATCCGCACCGGGCCCGCAGCCACGGCGGCGCGGGCCTGGGCCTGGCCATCGCCTCGGCGATCGTGAAGGCCCACGGCGGCCGCATCGAACTGGCCACGTCGCCGGGAGTCGGCTCGACGTTCCGCGTCCTGCTGCCACTGGACACCTGACGGCATCGCACCCAGGGTGCCCTGCCGCCGGGTCGGCGCAGCTGCGGGCGCGGGCGGTGTTCGGGGCCTGCCCTGCGGACACATGTGCTACGGCGCGCTTACATCTTTTTTGATGTGCCCACATCAAAAAAGATGTAAGCCGACCACGAGGTACCCACTCGCGCGGCGGGCCGAGGTGCCGACGCGACGTGAGACGTGGCTCGCCGCAGCTCGCAGCTCCAAGCTCATTCCGAGGTTGGCCGGAGGTCGCGTCGAGGGCGGCTCGCGACGATGCGTGCCATGCGATTGCGGCGAGCCATCCCGCTCGGGCGGACGACCCTGCTCAACAGTGCCCTCGGGCTGCTGCTGGTCGGTGGCGGCACCTGGGCGTACTTCATGATCAGCGGAGACGCGGCGCCGGCGGAGGCGAACACGACGCGCACGGTGGCGGTGGCCCAGGGCACGGTGACCGCGACGGTCACCGCCGACGGGTCGATCGAGTCGGCGAACCTCATGTCGGCCGACTTCGCCACCGGCGGCACCGTGACCGCCATCAAGGTGAAGGTGGGCGACCGGGTCGCCAAGGGCGCGGTGCTGGCGACGGTCGACGCGACCGAGGTCAAGGAGAGCCGGCAGACCGCGGCGCGCAACCTCGACGCGGCCCGTGACGCGCTGGACCGGGCCGAGGACGGCGGCGACGACAGCAGCATCGCCAACGCCGAGAACCAGGTGGACCAGGCGGAGTCGGCGCTGGCCGCGGCGCAGCGCGCGGTCGACGGCACGGTGCTCAAGGCCCCGATGGCCGGCACCGTGGTGGCGATCAGCGGCGCGGTCGGCGGCTCCTCGGGCGGTTCGTCCGGCGGCGGCAACGGCTCGTCGTCCTCGTCGTCGAGCGGATCCGGGTTCATGCAGCTAGCCGACCTGACGAAGCTGCAGGTCACGGCCGGGGTAGCCGAGGCGGACGCGACCCGGCTCAAGGTCGGGCAGTCGGCCAAGGTCACCTGGAACGCGCTGACCGGGGCCACCGCGACCGGCAAGGTCTCGGCGATCTCGCCGACCGCGTCCAGCGGGAACACGGTGACGTACCCGATCGAGGTGCTGCTGGACAGCATCCCGGAGGGCACCCGGCTGGGGCAGACGGTGAGCCTGTCGGTGACCGTGGACGAGGTGGCCGACGCGGTCTACGTGCCCGCCGCGGCGGTGCGCACGGCCGGCGGCCGGACCACGGTGACCGTGGTCAAGGACGGCGTTCAGGAGACCCGGGCCGTCGAGATCGGGCTCAAGGGCGACGCGTACACCGTGATCGTGTCCGGGGTGAGCGTCGGTGAGCAGGTCGTGCTGGCCACCGTGACCAGCGGCACCGGCAACCAGCAGCAGTTCCCCGGCGGCGGGCCGGGCGGCTTCACCGGCGGCGGCTTCGGCGGCAACACCGGCAACCGTCCCGGTGGCGGCGGTGGTGGGCGATGACGGCCCCCGGCCGCGGGCAACGGCCTGTGCTGGAGGTCGTCGACCTGGTCAAGACGTACGGCGAGGGCGAGACGGCGGTGCACGCCCTCGCGGGGGTCTCGCTGACCGTCGCGCCCGGCGACTACGTCGCCATCATGGGCTCCTCGGGCTCAGGCAAGTCCACGCTGATGAACATCCTCGGCTGCCTGGACGTGCCCACCTCGGGCACGTACCGGCTGGACGGGGTGGACGTCAGCGAGTTGAACGAGTCGCAGCTGGCGCTGGTGCGCAACCGCCGGATCGGCTTCGTGTTCCAGTCGTTCAACCTGATCGCCCGGACCAGCGCGCTGGCCAACGTGGAGCTGCCGCTCGCGTACGCCGGGATCAAACCGGCGGTGCGGCGCGAACGCGCGCTCGCCGCGCTGGACATGGTGGGCCTGGCCAACCGGGCCGACCATGACCCCAACCAGCTCTCCGGCGGCCAGCAGCAGCGCGTCGCGGTGGCCCGCGCACTGGTCAGCCAACCGGCACTGCTGCTGGCCGACGAGCCGACCGGCAACCTGGACAGCCGTTCCACCAAGGACGTGCTGAGCATCCTGGACGGGCTGAACGCGCAGGGCCGCACCATCGTGCTGATCACGCACGAGGACGAGGTCGCCGCCCACGCCCACCGCACCATCCGCCTCGTCGACGGCCTGGTCGTCTCCGACGTCCGCCGCCGCGACATCGCGCCCGTGGGGGTCCCCGCATGAGTGTCTTCGAGATCTTCGGGTTCGCGTTGCGCGGGGTGGCCGCCAACAAGCTGCGTTCGGGACTGACCGTGCTGGGCATCCTGATCGGTGTCGCGGCGGTGATCCTGCTGGTCGCGGTCGGCAACGGCTCGGCCAAGCAGGTCGAGGACAGCCTCGCCGCGCTCGGCACGAACACGCTGACCGTGCAGGGTGGGCGGGGCGGCGGGAACACCGGTTACCGCACCGACCTGACCCTCGACATCGTCAAGGCGCTGCAGGACAAGGAGTCCGCGCCCGACGTCAAGAGCGTCTCGCCGGTGGTGAGCAGCGCGCAGACGCTGACCTTCGGCGACGCGTCGTACGACGTCAACTCGGTGATCGGCACGTACCCGTCGTACTTCTCCGCGTCCAACAGCCTGGTCGCGACCGGCTCGGGGTTCACCGAGGAGGACGTGGACCAGGCCGCGCGGGTCGTGGTGCTCGGGCCGACCACCGCCGAGGAGCTGTTCGGCACCGTGGACCCGGTCGGGCAGCGGATCGGCATCGCCGGGCAGATCTACTCGGTGGTCGGCGTGCTGGCGAAGAAGGGCTCGACCGGCTTCAACGACCCCGACGACGTGGCGATCGCGCCGCTGCCCGCGGTGCAGCGCTCGCTCACCGGGTACGGGCCCGTCTCGTCGATCACCGTCGAGGCGGTGAACGCGGACGCCGTGGCCGCGGCGAAGGCCGAGATCACCGCGATCCTCAACGCGAAGATGCACGTCGCGGACGGCGCGAGCAGCACGCCGTACCAGATCAGGGATGCCTCTCAGTTGCTGGAGACCCGCACCGCGACCGCGGAGACGTTCACCGTGCTGCTGGGCGCGGTCGCCGGGATCTCGCTGGTCGTGGGCGGCATCGGCATCACCAACATCATGATGGTCTCGGTGACCGAGCGGACCCGGGAGATCGGCATCCGCAAAGCGCTGGGCGCGCCGCGCCGGGTCATCCTCACCCAGTTCCTGATCGAGGCGACGCTGCTCAGCCTCGCCGGCGGCGGGTTAGGGGTCGCGGCGGCGCTGATCGGCGCGAACTTCGAGATCGTCGGCATCAAACCGGTGGTCATGCCCGACTCGGTCGTCCTGGCGCTGGGCGTCTGCGTGGCGATCGGCCTGTTCTTCGGCAGCTACCCGGCCAGCCGGGCGGCCGGCCTGCGCCCCATCGACGCCCTGCGGTACGAGTAAGGAGCCCTGAACCTCATGAAGCACGCGATCCGTACGCAGGAGCCGGACGTCACCGTGGAAGCGCCGATGGACGACCTGGTGGCGGGCCTGGCGAAGGCCAAACGCGGCCCGTGGCTGACCCGCAGCACGGGCACCCTGCTCGCACTGGTGCTGACCTGCGGCGGTTTCCTCGCCGGCATCCAGGTCCAGCAGAACTTCGGCACGCCCGCCGCCAGCAGCGCGGCTCCCGGCGGAGCCACCGGCAACCGGCCGGGCGGTCTCCGCGGCGGCAACGGCGCCTTCCCCGGCGGCCAGCAGGGCGGTCAGCAACCCGCCGCCGCGCCGATCACCGGAAAGATCAAGCTGGTCGACGGCACCACCGTCTACCTGGAGACCTCCGACGGCCGCCTGCTCACCGTCAAGACCGCAGACACCACCACGGTCCAGACCACCGAGAAGTCCACCCTCAAGGACCTCACCACCGGCACCGAGATCACCGTCCAGGGCACCACCTCCGACACCACCGTCACCGCCACCACCATCACGGCCGCGGGTTCATGACCTTTCGACTTGCCTGGCAGGTGTGCGTATCTTGAGCACCCATTCGCCCACTTGCCAGGCAACTCGAGCGATCTAGTGGGTCAGAGGGTGGTGGTGAGGGTGAGGCCGCCGCCGGGGCGGGGGGTGGCGGTGACGGTGCCGCGGTGGGCCTGGGCGATGGCGCGCACGATGGACAGGCCCAGGCCGAGGCCGCGGGACGGGCCGCCGACCCGCTCCCGGCCGAGGCGGCGGAACGGCTGGAAGATCGACTCCAGCTCGTACGCCGGCACGACCGGCCCGCTGTTAACCACCATCAGCCTGGCCCGCCCGTCCACGGTGGTCGTCTCCACCCGCAGCCAGCCGTCGGGCACGTTGTGCCGGACGGCGTTCTCGACCAGGTTCTGCACCAGCCGCTCCAGCAGCACCGGGTCCCCGGTGACCGGAGCCGGGTCGAGCAGGCTGGTCACCACGGGCCCGCCCGCGGGCAGCGCCTCCAGCACATACTCGGCGACGTCGGCCAGGTCGACCGAGGTCTGCTCGGCCACCTCGTGCTCGCTGTCGGCGAGCATCAGCAGCCCGTCGATGAGCCGCTCGTGGCGCTCGTTGACCTTCAGCAGGGCGTCGCCGAGCTGCCGCGCGTCGGCGCTCGCCTCGGGGCGGGTGATGGCCAGCTCCACCAGCGCCCGGTTCAGCGCCAGCGGCGTACGCAGCTCGTGCGACGCGTTCGCGACGAAGCGCCGCTGCCCGTCGAAGGAGTGGTCGAGCCGGCTCAGCATCGCGTCGAACGTGTCGGCGAGCTGCTTGACCTCGTCCTTCGGCCCCTTCAGCGCGATCCGCTCGTGCAGCCCGCGGCCCCCGGCGCTCGCCGCGATGCGGCCCGCGGTCGCCGTGATGCGGTGCAGCGGCTGCAGGGCCCGCCCGGCGAGCACCCAGGCGACACCGGTCGCGGCGGTCAGCACCAGGGCGAGCGCGATGCCGCCCTGGGTGAGCAGCGTGGTGAGGGTCGCGTTGTTGGACTCCTCGGTCTTGGCCTGCAGCAGCTCGCGCAGCGCCTTGAAGTCGCCACCGGTCTTCAGCAGGTCGGTGACGATCAGCTTGGTGTCGAACGGGTTGGCGTTCATCTGCCACCGCACCAGGAAGTACGTGATGGCCAGCAGGGCCAGCCCGGCGACGGTGAACAGCACGACATAGAGCAGGGTCAGCCGGGCGCGGATGGTCAGCCTGTTCACGGTATGCGGTACCCCACTCCGGCGACGGTCTCGATCGGCTGCGGCTCGCCGAGTTTGCGCCGCAGCTTCATCACGGTCACCCGTACCACGTTGGTGAACGGGTCGATGTGCTCGTCCCAGGCCCGTTCGAGCAGCTGCTCGGCGGAGACCACGGCACCGTCGGCGCGCAGCAGCTCGGCCAGCACCGCGAACTCCTTGCGGGCCAGGCCGAGATCGCGGCCGCCGCGTTCGGCGGTGCGCCGGGCCGGATCGAGCACGATGCCGGCCCGCTGCAGCACGGCCGGGTTCTTCACGACCGCCCGCCGCGCGAGCGCGTGCACCCGCGCCGCCAGTTCGACCATCGCGAACGGTTTGACCAGGTAATCGTCCGCGCCCAGGGCCAGCCCCGCGACGCGCTCGCGTACGGCCGCCGCCGCGGTCAGCATCAGCACCCGCGTCTGCGGCAGCCGATCGGAGATCTGGCGGCACAGCTCGTCCCCGGGCACCCCCGGCAGATCACGATCGAGGACCACCACGTCGTACGGGTTCACCGCAAGCCGTTCGTGTGCCGCGTCCCCGTCGTACGCCACGTCCACCGCGAACGCCTCCCGCCGCAGCCACTCGGCCACGGCGTCCGCCAGCACGTCCTCGTCCTCCACCACCAGCACCCGCACCCGGCAATGATGCCCGCCCCCGGGTAACCCCCGCATAACCAAGATCATGATCGCCCGACTTGCCTGGCAACCGGGCGTATCGGCGCTCAAGATTCGCCCACCTGCCCGGCAAGTCGGACGATCACCGCGGCCGGGCGTCCGGTCGCGGTTTACGTGGGGGTTATGCGAGGGCCGGTCTGATGGCGGCATGAGGATGAGAGTGATGGCCGTCGCGGCGGTGCTGGCGTGTGTGCCGGCGCTGGCGGCGTGCGGCGGGACGAAGGACGAGGGCGTGGCGACCGCGGGCGGGGTCCGCGCGTCGGCCACGGCGGCGGCGCTGGACAAGCAGGAGCAGGGACGGAAGTTCGCTGCCTGCATGCGCGAGCACGGCGTGGACATGCCCGACCCCGAGCCGGGTGACCAGATGCGGGCCGACCTCGCGAAGATCGACAAGGACAAGCTGCAGCCCGCGATGGAGGCGTGCAAGACGCTGCTGCCCAACGGTGGCGAGGCGGTGCAGTTCGACCCCGAGCAGGTGGAGAAGCTGCGGGTCTTCGCCAAGTGCATGCGCGAGAACGGGGTGCCGGAGTTCCCGGAGCCCGACGACACCGGCAAGCTGCGGCTGGACGGTGCGCTCGGCCAGTGGCGTACCAGCCCGGCCTTCACCAAGGCGCTGGAGAAGTGCCGGGCGATCGTGCCGGACTTCAAGGGCGGCGGTGGCAAGTGAAGGCTCGCTACCTGGTCGGTGGCGTCGCCGTGCTGGCGGTCGCCGCCGCGGCGGGCCTGGCCGTGGGCCTGCCCAGGTTGTCCGGTGGTGAGCAGGCGGCCGCGTCGGGCCCGGCCGGGACGGCCACGGTGACCCGGCAGACGCTGTCCGACACCGAGACGAAGAGCGGCACCCTCGGCTACGGCACCGAGCACACCGTCGGCGCGCGCAGCGCGGGCACGGTCACCTGGCTGGCCGCGGAGGGCGCGGTGATCGGTCGGGGAAAGCCCCTGTTCCGCCTCGACGACCAGCCGGTGGTGCTGCTTTACGGGCCGCTGCCCGCCTATCGGCAGCTGCGCGACGGGGCCGAGGGCGCGGACGTGAAGCAGTTGGAGCAGAACCTGAAGGCGCTCGGGTACACCGGCTTCACCGTGGACCGCGAGTACACGGCCTCGACGGCGAGCGCGGTGCGGCGGTGGCAGGAGGACCTGGGACTGCCGGAGACCGGGACGGTCGAGCCGGGACGGGTCGTGTACGCGGCCGGGCAGGTGCGGGTGGACGCGCTCGGCGCGGCCGTCGGTGACCTGGTGCAGCCCGGCACGCCGATCCTCACCCGCAGCGGGGTGGACCGCGCCGTCGTGGTGGAGCTGGAGGTCGCCGACGAGCGGCTGGCCGTGGCCGGCGCGGCCGTGGAGGTCGAACTGCCCGACGGCAGGCGGGTGCCCGGCAAGGTCAGCGCGGTGCAGACCGTCATCGCGCCGGGCGTCAACGGGGCCGATCCGACGACGAACCTGGAGGTCACCGTGGCACTGACCGCGAAGGACGCGGTGCAGGGCTTCCACCAGGCGGCCGTCGACGTCGACTTCACCGCGGAGACCCGTGCGGGTGTGCTGACCGTGCCGGTGGCGGCGCTGCTCGCGCTGGCCGAGGGCGGCTACGGCGTCGAGGTCGTCGAGGGCGGTGGGAGCCGGATCGTCGCCGTGGAGACCGGGCTGTTCGCGGCCGGGCGGGTCGAGGTCAGCGGCGACGGACTGGCCGAGGGCGCGGTCGTCGGGATGCCGTCATGACCGGCGCCAACACGGATCGGGCGGGCCGGTCCGCTGCCGTCGCGGTCGGCGTACCCCCTGGTCGGCCGAGCCGAACCACCGCGACGCCGGATGGCACCGGCGGCGCGATGATCGCCCTCAGCGACGTTGCCAAGGTCTACCCCGGCGGGGTGACCGCCTTGGCCGGGGTGAGTCTGCGGATCGAGCGCGGCGAGGCCGCCGCGATCGTCGGGCCGTCCGGCTCGGGCAAGTCGACGATGCTGCACATGATCGGGGCGCTGGACCGGCCGTCCGGCGGCCGCGTCGAGATCGACGGGTACGACCTGGCCGAGCTGTCGGACCGGCAGCTGTCCGCGCTGCGCGGCAGCCGGATCGGGTTCGTGTTCCAGCAGTTCCACCTCGCGCAGGGGACGTCCTGCGTGGACAACGTCGCCGACGGACTGCTCTATGCGGGCGTGCCGCTGCGGGAGCGCCGGGAGCGGGCGACCGCCGCGCTGGACCGGGTCGGGCTGGCGCACCGGCTGACCCATCGGCCGCACGAGCTGTCCGGCGGCGAGCGGCAGCGGGTCGCCATCGCCCGGGCCGTGGTCGGCGACCCGCCGCTGCTGCTGGCCGACGAGCCCACCGGCAACCTGGACTCGCACTCCGGCGAAGTGGTCCTGGACCTGCTGCGCGAACTCAACGCGGCGGGCACCACGCTGGTCGTGATCACCCACGACCGGGAGATCGCCGCGTCCTTTCCCCGCATGATCGCCTTGCGCGACGGCGCGCTGATCACCGAGGCCCTCACATGAGCGCCCGCGACACGACCCCCGCCCCCGCGGGCGGCTCGCCAGCCGCGACCCGGGCGGCGGCCTCACCAAGGTCGTCCGACTTGCCAGGCAACCGGGTGAAAGGACGGTCAAGATACGCACAGGTGCCAGGCAAGTCCGATGATCAAGGGCGAGGGCCGGGCCTGGCCGCCCCGCGGCTGCGGTGGGCGGATCTGGTGCGGGTGGGGGCGATCGGGCTGCGTACCCGGCCGACCCGGGCGCTGCTGTCCGCGCTGGGGATCGCCATCGGGATCGCGGCGATGGTCGCCGTCGTCGGCATCTCCGCGTCGTCGCGGGCGGAGCTGGACCGGACCCTGGACCGGCTCGGCACCAACCTGCTCACCGTCAGCCCGGGTAGCAACCTGTTCGGGCAGGACGCGAAGCTGCCGTTGGAGGCGGCCACGATGATCGAGCGGATCGGCCCGGTCACCGACGTGTCCGCGGTGGGCCGGATCGACACCAAGGTCTACCGCAGTGACCGTATCCCCCAGGCGGAGAGCGGCAGCCTGGGCGTACGCGCCACGGACCTGGACCTGCCCGCCACGGTCGGCGCGGAACTGGCCGACGGTGCCTGGCTCAACGCGGCGACGGCCCGTTACCCCGCGACGGTGCTGGGGGCGACCGCGGCCGGCCGCCTCGGCGTCACCGAGGCGGGGCCGGACCGGCAGGTGTGGCTGGGCGGCCGCTGGTTCACCGTGGTCGGCATCCTCCGGCCGGTGCCGTTGGCCGCCGAGCTGGACACCGCGGCGCTGGTCGGCTGGCCTGCGGCCGAGTCCTACCTCGCCTTCGACGGCCACGCCACCACGGTCTACACCCGATCGGCGGAGTCGCAGGTGGAGGCGGTTCGCGAGGTGCTCGCGGCGACCGCGAACCCGGAGGCCCCCAACGAGGTCAAGGTGTCCCGGCCGTCGGACGCGCTGGCCGCGCAGCAGGCCACTGACGAGGCGTTCACCGGGCTGCTGCTGGGGCTGGGCGCGGTCGCGCTGCTGGTCGGCGGCGTTGGGGTGGCCAACACGATGGTCATCTCGGTGCTGGAGCGGCGGGCCGAGATCGGGTTGCGCCGCTCGCTCGGGGCGACCCGGGGGCAGGTACGCGGCCAGTTCCTCACGGAATCGCTGCTGCTCGCGGCGCTTGGCGGAGTCGGCGGGGTGTTGCTGGGCGGGGCGGTCACCGCGGCCTATGCCCTGCTCCAGGGCTGGCCCGGGGTCGTGCCGGCCTGGGCGACCCTGGGCAGCCTGGGCGCCACCTTGCTGATCGGCGGAGTGGCCGGGCTCTACCCGGCGATCCGTGCCGCACGCCTGTCGCCGACCGAGGCGCTGGCCACGCCGTGATCGTGCGCGGTCGGCCGCGAGGCGCGGCCACCCGATGGGAGGCGACACTCCGCAGGTCGTGCCCGCCCAGCTCATCCCGCAGGCGATGTCAGGAAGGGCACCTTCTTATACGCGTAGCGATAAGAAGGTGCCCTTCCTTCGTCCTGTCCCGGGTCAGAGGCGGGCGAGGGCCTTGCGGAGCGGGTCCAGGCCGAGCGAGCCGAGGTCGAGCGCGTCGGAGTGGAACTGGCGCAGGTCGAACGCCGCGCCCTTGCGGGCCTTGGCGTCGTCGCGGGCCTGCAGCCAGATCCGCTCGCCGACCTTGTACGCCGGAGCCTGGCCCGGCCAACCCAGGTAGCGGTTGAGCTCGAAGCGCAGCGTCTCGTCGCCGATCCGGCAGTGCGCCCGCAGGAACTCCCAGCCCAGCTCGGGGGTCCACCGCTCACCGGGGTGGAAGCCGAACGGGTTGTCGCGCGGGATCTCCAGCTCCAGGTGCATGCCGATGTCGACGATGACGCGGGCGGCCCGGAACGCCTGCCCGTCGAGCATGCCGAGCTTGTCGGCGGGGTCGGCCAGGTAGCCGAGGTCGTCCATGAGGCGCTCGCTGTACAGCGCCCAGCCCTCGCCGTGGCCGGAGGACCAGCTCAGCAGCCGCTGCCAGCGGTTGAGCTTGTCCGCCTGGTACGCCGCCTGGGCGACCTGCAGGTGGTGGCCCGGAGCGCCCTCGTGGTAGACCGTGGTCACCTCACGCCAGGTGGAGAAGTCGTTGACGCCCTGCGGCACCGCCCACCACATCCGGCCGGGACGGCTGAAGTCCTCGCTCGGGCCGGTGTAGTAGATGCCGCCGTCGCTGGTCGGGGCGATGCAGCACTCGATGCGCCGGATCGCCTCGGGGATGTCGAAGTGGGTGCCGTTCAGGTCGTTGATGGCCTTCTCGGCGAGCTGCTGCATCCAGTCGCGGAACTGCTCCTTGCCCTGGATCCGGTACTTCGGGTCCGCGTCGAGCTTGGCGACCGCCTCGTCGATCGACGCGCCGGGGCCCGCGATGACCGCGGACACGGCACGCATCTCGGTCTCCAGCCGGTGCAGCTCCTCGAAGCCCCAGGCATAGGTCTCGTCCAGGTCCACCCGGGCCCCGAGGAAGTACTGCGAGGCCAGCTCGTAGCGCTCGCGCCCGGCGGCCTCCTTCTCGCGGCCCAGCGGGGCCATCTCGGTGCGCAGGAACGCCCCGAACTCGCGGGTCGCCTCGTTCGCGGCCGCCGCGCCGCGGTCCAGCTCGGCGCGCAGCGCCCCGTCGGCCTCGATGCGCCGGGCCAGGCCGAAGTAGAAGTCGTCACCGTCGGCGCTGGTCCAGATGTCGCACTGCTTGGCGACCTCCTCGATCTGGCGGCGCGCGCTGACCTTGCCGGAGCGCGCGGCGTCCAGCAGGGTCTGCCGGTACTGCGCGAGCGGGGTGGGGAAGGCGTTGAGCCGGGCGGCGATGTTCGCCACCGCCTCCTCGCTGTCGGTCGACATCAGGTCGAACGTGGCCCGCAGGTTGTGCAGCGCGCTGGAGATCACGTTCAGCTCGCTGGTCACCTCGCCCGCGTCGAACCGGGCGACGCCCAGCTCCAGCCGCTCGACCATGGCTTCCTTGGCGACGAACTCGCGCTCGTTCTCAGGCTCGATCGACCGGAGTTCGGCCAGCGTACGGCGTTCCAGGTCGGCGCCGGCGGCGAAGCCGTCCGCGGAGAGGTCATCCAGTTTGTCGTCATAGCCGCTGATACCGACATAGGTGGCGCCGGTGGGGCTCAGCGGCGCCCACTCGTCGACATAGCGATCGGCCAGGTCATCAACTCGTCCCATGCGTGGAAACCTAGCCGACCGGACCGACCGTGCGCAGGCGACTTAGTCGTGGCGCGAATCAGCCGTCCGATGTCCGGAACTCGCTGGCCCGGGACCCGGCGACTCTGGCAATGTGTCAGGGGTGACGACCACTATCGCTCCTGACACCACCGCGTCCGCCACCAGGTCAGCCTGGTTGCCCGCATTCGCGGCGAACGCGGTCATCTGGGGCTCCAGCTTCATCTTCATCAAGATCGGTGTACGGGAGCTGCACCCGACCTGGGTGGCCGCCGGCCGGATCGTCATCGGCGCGTTGACGCTGCTGGCGCTGCTGCTCATCGCGGGGCAGCGGCTGCCGGGCGACCGCCGGCTGTGGGGTCACATGCTGCTGCCGGGAGTGGTCGGCGTGGCGCTGCCGTTCACCCTTTTCGCGTACGGCGAGGAGCGGGTCGACAGCCTGGTCGCCGGCATCTGGAACGCCACCACCGCGCTGTGGGTGCTGCCGTTCGCGGTACTGGTGTTCCGCACCGAGAAGTTCACCGCCCGCGCCGCGGCCGGCCTGCTGCTCGGCTTCGCGGGTGTGCTCATCGTGCTCGGCTTCTGGCACGACGCCGGAGCGTCCTCGCTTAGTGGGCAGCTCATGTGCGGGGCGGCGGCCGCCTGCTACGGCGTGTCGATCCCGTACCTCAAGCGCTTCGTCACCGGCCGCGACTTCGGCGGCACGCGGCCGTCCGGGGTGTCGCTCGCGTTCGTGCAGACCGCGGTCGCGGCACTCGCCTCGGTGCTGGCCGCCCTGCTGGTCTCCGGCCCGCCGCCCGCGGTGACCAGCCTGTCCTGGCCGGTCATCGGCTCGGTGGTGGCGCTGGGCGTGTTCGGCAGCGGCATCGCGTTCGCCCTGAACATGCGCGTGATCACGGCCGCCGGCGCGTCCACCGCCGCGTACGTGACCTACCTCGTCCCCGTGGTGGCCACCCTGCTCGGCATCCTGGTGCTGGGTGAGTCCCTGCACTGGAACCAGCCCGTCGGCGCGCTCATCGTGCTGCTCGGCGTGGCCGTCGCCCAGGGCGCCCTCTCCCGTCGCCGCTGACTCGCCCGCGCGGGCCGCGGTGCGGTGCGGGCGCGTGGTGCACCAAGATCGCTCGACTTGCCTGGCACCTGTGCGTATCTTGACCGGCCATTCCCCCACCTGCCTGGCAAGTCGAGCGATCAAGGCAGTGGGCCCCGGTGGTCGGGCCCGGTGCGGGTCGGCGGCTGGGCGCGCTCGTCAGGCCTGGTGGGTACGGGTCCACGCCAGCAACTCGGCCGCGGGCAGCGTGTTCACGATCCGGTCGGCGGTGATGCCGGCCGCCTCGGCGCGGGCGCAGCCGTTGCCCAGCCAGTCGAGTTGCGCCACGGCGTGGGCGTCGGTGTTGATCGCGAAGCGCAGGCCGTCCACCTTGGCCGCTTTGCGCAGCAGGTTCGACGGCGGGTCGAGCCGGTCCGGCCGAGAGTTGATCTCGATGGCCTTACCGTGCCGGGCCGCCGCGGCGAACACCGCGTCCACGTCGAAGCTGCTCGGAGCGCGCCGCCGTGGCGCGCCGCCCCGGGACGCGTGCCGCGCGTCGGTCACCACGGGCAGCTTGCGGCCGGTGCAGTGGCCCAGGATGTCCAGGTGCGGCTGGGCCAGCGCGGCGAGCAGCCGCCGGGTCATCTTCGGCTTGTCCATCCGCAGCTCGCTGTGCACCGAGCCGACCACGACGTCGAGCTGTGCCAGCAACTCCGGCTCCTGGTCGAGGCTGCCGTCGGGCAGGATGTCCACCTCGATCCCGGTCAGCACCCGGAACCCGGTGCCCGCCAGCGTCTCGTTCACCGCCGCGACCGCGTCGAGCTGGCGGCGCAGCCGTTGCGGGGACAGCCCGTGCGCGATGGTCAGCCGGGGCGAGTGGTCGGTCAGCACCACGTAGTCGTGGCCCTGCGCGGCCGCCGCGGCGACCATCGTCTCCAGCGGGTCGCCCCCGTCGGACCAGTCGGTGTGCACATGGCAGTCCCCGCGCAGCAGCTCCCGCAGCCCACCTGATCCGCTCACCCCGACAGGCTAGCCGCATGCCCGCAAACCCCAGGCGGGGAAGGGGATTGTCGCGGTCAGAGGGCCGCGATAAGGTCCGGCACGCCGCGTGACGCGGTGAGATGCCCGCGGCACGAGCGGTCCGGGCGCACGGGGAGGGATGTGCCATGAAAGCGGGTATGCGCGCGCTGTTCAGCGTGCTGATGCTGATCGGCTTCTTCGTACTGGTCCTGGTGGAGTTCCTGGCCTCGGTGGCGTTCGCCGTCTGGCTGATCACCGTGGGCCCGGCGGCCTTGGCGGTGAAGGTGACCGCGCCGCTGTTCGTCGCGATCGTCGGCGGTGTCGGCTGGGCGCTGTGGCAGGCGGTCCGGTTCAAGAACGAGCCCATGCCCGGCGTGGTGGTGACCCCCGACCAGGCCCCGCAGCTGTGGGCCGAGGTGCGCCGGCTGGCCGAGGGCGTCGGCACCCGGGCCCCGGACGAGCTGCGCATCGTGCCCGAGGTCAACGCCGCCGTGTCGGAACACTCCCGCCTGCTGGGGCTCATCCCGGGCCGCCGCTACCTCTACGTCGGCCTGCCGGTGCTGCAGGCGCTGAACGTCGACCAGCTGCGCGCGGTGCTCGCCCACGAGCTGGGCCACTACTCCGAGGCGCACCTGCGGCTGGGCGCGGTGGCCTACCGCGGGCGTATCGCCATGGAGGGCGCGATCGGCCGGATCGGCAAGTGGAACGTCGCGGGCTGGCCGATCCGCCTCTACGCGCGGGCATACCTGCTGGTGGACAACGCGGTGTCGCGCCGCCAGGAGCTGGAGGCCGACGCCGCCTCGGTGCGGCTGGCGGGCCGGCAGGCCGCCGTCGCGGCGCTGACCGAGATTGCGGTCGTCGACATGGCGTACGCCTTCTACCTGAACCGCTACGTCGGCCCCGGGGCCGAGCTGGGCATGCTGCCGGACAACGTGTTCGCCGGCTTCGGCGAGATGCTGGCGGCCCGCGAGGAGGAGATCGCGCGACTGCGTCCGGAGGCCGCCAAGCGGGAGACCGGCTCGCGCTGGAACACCCACCCGCCGCTGGCGGTGCGCATCGCCGCCATCAACGCGCTGCCCGAGGGCATGCCGAGCAACGACCGCCGCCGCGCCACCGACCTGATCCCCGACCTGCCGACCATGAGCGGCCACCTGCACCGGCTCTCGGTGCGGACCGAGGGGCGGCAGGTGCTGCCCTGGCCGCAGTTCACCGCGGCGACCGCGAGCCGCCGACTGCAGGAGACCGCCGACAACATCTTCCGCGAGCTGGCCCGGCGGATGAACCGCCCGGTCGTCGGCCTGTACGAGGTGATGGACGCGATGGCGGCGGGCCGGGCGGGCGAACTCGGTGAGGCCTTCTACGAGAACGCGACCCGCAAGGAGGCCGCAGCCAAGTTCGCCGACGTGCTGGAGCAGCTGCTGATGCTGGCCGCGGTGCGCTCGGACCGGGCGACCTGGCAGGCGTCGTGGACCGACTCCGCCGAACTGCTCGGCCTCGACGGCAAGCCGCTGGACCTCGCGCCGATCGCGAAGCTGGCGGTCGTTCCGGCGACCACGGCCCTGGCGGTCGACCAGCTTCGTGAGCTGGGCATCGAGATCACGGCGGCGGTGGTGGTGGAGGCGACGGCCACCGCCCGTGGCGGCGACGTCATCGCGGGCCTGGGCAACGTCACCTTCGACGGCGGCGAGGCCGACCTGCTGGTGCTCGACAACGGGCTGATCGCGGTGCCGACCAAGGGCGACAAGGACGAGGGCACCAAGCGGATGAAGGCGATGATGGCCTCGATGCCGGTGGCCAAGATCGCCGAGATGAACCGCTTCGTGCCGTACGAGGAGGTCCGCAAGGTGACCATCGTCAAGCAGGTGCCGATCCGTGCCACGATCGAGCTCCACGATGGACGGAGCATCGAGCTCAAGGAGTCGTGGACCGGCGACGAGCTGCACAAGAAGAGCCGCGAGGTGCTGCACGAGGTGTTCGCACAGTTCGCCGGGGAGTGACCGGATGCCGGTCGAGCCGATGCCGACGGGAGAGTATCGCGTGATCCAGCAACGCCAGCCCGACCCGCACCACCCCGCCGAGCCGGCCGCACCGTCCGGCGGCCTGGTCGCGGCGTTCGACTACGGCGAGCCGGCCCGGTCCGTCCCGCACGGAGGTGTCGTGGCCGCCGCGCACGAGGCCGAGGCGCGCGAGGAACGCGGCTGGTCGATCGGCGACTTCCGCCTGCTCACCATGCTTGTCGGAGCGCTGATCGGCGCGGGCATCGCCTGGAGCAGTCCGAAGCACCCGATGACGTTCGTCGTGGTCGCGGCCCTGCTGGGCGCGGCCGCCGGGGAGGCATTCGGGTTCGGCCTGTCCCGGTGGGCGGAGGTGCGCCGCCTACACGTCATCGTCAAACGGCGGGTGTGGCTTTCCGTGGGAAGCGTGCTCGTGCTCGCCGGGGCACTGGTCTACGCGACGCCGTTCGTGCTGCGCAGCGACAGCGGCGCGGACAACCTGACGAGCCGCGGGGTGGCGCTGTCCGCCCTGGCCATCTTCGGCGGGTTGACCAGTGCGGCCACGCTCGCCGCGGTCAAGCAGGTGGTCGCGGACCCGTTGCCCGGCACGCCCGGCCAGCAGTTGGACGCGCTGCTGCGGCTGCGCCGGATGTGCGCGCGCATGATGAGCCAGCTCGGCATCCTGGTGCTGTTGGTGATGGCGGTCAACGCGGCCGCGCTCGACTGGGGCGCGGCGCTGGACAAGGGCGTGGTGCTCTACTCCGGAGTGGTCGCCTCGTTCGTGGTGGGCGCGATGTTCGCCCCGACCGCGGCGACCCTGCGCCGCCGCGGCCAGCTCTACCTGGAGCGGCACTTCTCGCTCGACGAGGTGGCGACCGGCGAGCTGATCGAGGCGGCCGAGAACAAGGCGAAGCTGGAGAAGCTGCTCGGGCTGGACCAGACCACGTTCGGCGAGCTGAAGGCCGGTCTGGTGGTGCTCTCCCCGGTGGTGGCGGGCCTGATCGCGGTCATGATCCAGAACATCAAGTAGTCGCACACACGACGAAGGGCTCCCACCACACGGTGGGAGCCCTTCGTCATGACCCGGTCCGGATCACCAGCCGGTGTCCAGGAAGCCTGGGCGGCTGACCAGGTTGAACAGGGCGAAACGACGCTGCTGGTTGCCGTTGATCGCGGTGTACGCCCCTGCCGCGACGAGCTGCCCCAGGTCGCGGTTCGCGCTGAGGGTGTTCACCCCCACCGAGCCGTTGCCGTTCGCGGTCCACGGCAGCAGCTCGCCGGACAGGGTCACCGCGGCCAGCTTGACCCGGCGGTTCGAGCCGTCGAGGCAGACGCCCTTGTGGCCGACGTTGGCGCTCTTGCACACGTTGTCGAAGTGCCCGCCGAGGTAGACGGTGCCGTCGAGGACCGCGACCGCCTGTACGTCGCCGTCCGTGGTGATGGTCCACTTCGCGTTGCCGGCCAGGTCCATCGCGGTGGCCCGGCCGCCGCCGCCGTCGATCCCGGCATACAGCGTGCCGCCGTCCAGCGCCAGGTCGTGCACCATCGCCGTGACATGCGACCAGAAGCCCAGGTCGACGTCGCCCCGCGCCGGGTCGACCGCGGCCACCTTGCCGGTGCCCTTGAGCCAGTTCACCGCGTTGAAGCGCCCGCCGAGGTAGACCCGGTCGGAGGAGACGAGCAGGGCGCGCACGATGTCGTTGACGTGCGGCCGCCAGTTCGGGTCCAGCGCGCCGGAGCTCGCGTCGAACGCGGCGGCCCGGGTGCGCTCCTGCCCGTCCACGCTGGTGATGGAGCCGCCCAGGTAGACCCGGCCGTGCCCGACGGCGATGGCGTACGGCGTACCCGAGATCGAGTGCTTGAAGGTGCTCTCCACCGCGCCCGACGAGCTGATCTTCGCCAGGTTGTCCCGGCTGACGCCGTTGACCTTGTGGAACGACCCGGCGGCGTAGACACCCCCGGAGTCGGCGGTCAGCGCGGTGACCCGGGCGTCCGCGCCGGGGTTCCACGGCAGCAGCGCCCCGGTGCGCGCGTCGACGGCCGCCAGCCGCGACCTGCCGACCGACTTGCCGTTGCTGGTGGCCGAGGTGAAGTCGCCGCCGACGTAGATGGTGTTGCCCCAGTACGTGGTGGCGAGCACCTCCCCGTTGAAGGTGACCGAGGGAGCCGGGATCGGGTTGACCGGGGCGGCGAGGACGGCCGTGAAGGCCAGCGGTGAGACCAGCACGCCCAATGCGGCGGCCACCGTCATATTGCGCAATGCAGAACATTTCAGCACGTCATGCCCAACGAGGCACCCACCGGGCCGACGCTCCCACGCGCGCGGTGTGGCAGGCTGCGCGTGTGAACATCGCGGTGATCGGACTCGGGCTCATCGGCGGATCACTCATGCGCGCCCTGTCCGCCGCCGGGCATCGTGTGCTCGGCTTCGACGCGGACCCGGAGACCCGGGCCACCGCCCGCAGCGCGGCGGCCCGGGTGCCCGCGGCGCAGCGCTGGCAGATCACCGCGACGATCCGCGACGCCGCGGCCGACGCGGGGCTGGTGGTGCTGGCGGTGCCGCTGCCCGCCCTGGACGACGTGCTCGACGCGCTGGTCGCCAGCGGCTACCACGGCCTGATCACGGATGTGACCTCGGTGAAGGGGCCGGTGCGGGAGGCGGTCGCGGCCCGGCTGCGCCGCGCGGCCAACCCGCTCGCCGGGTTCGTCGGCGGGCACCCGATGGCGGGCAAGTCCGTGTCCGGCTTCGCCTCCGCCGATCCGGCCCTGTTCACCGGCTGTGCCTGGGTGCTGTGCCTGGACGAGCAGACCGGTCTGGACGACTGGCTCACCGTGGCCGGTCTGGTCACCTCGCTGGGCGCTCGGGTGGTGCCGGCCACGAGCGCCGAGCACGACCGCGCGGTCGCCGCGATCAGCCACGTGCCGCACCTGCTGGCACTGGCCCTGGCCGCGACGGCCGCCACCGACCCGCTCGCGCTGACCCTGGCCGCGGGCTCGTTCCGGGACGGCACCCGGGTCGCGGGCAGCCGGCCGGAGCTGGTGGCCGCGATGTGCGGGGGCAACGCCGCGGCGGTGCTGGCCGCGCTCGCCGACGTGCAGGACCGCCTGGACGACGCGGCCAAAGCCCTGGAGGGACGCGACCCGCTGCGCGCAGTGCGGGACTGGGCGCAGGACGGGCACGCCGCCCGGCGGGCCTGGCCGCCCGCGCCGGGCCGCCCCGAACAGGTCCCGGTCCGGGTGGAGACGCTGCTGCGGCTGGGCCGCGCCGGAGGCTGGATCAGCGAGGTCGCCGCGGACCGCCGTACCGTGACGGCGTTCCTGCCGGTTGAAGGGGCGTGAGCGGGCGGATCGGGTGGCAGGCTGCCGGTCGTTGCGTCGACAGGTGCGGCGAGGAGCGGGTATGACCCAGGCACGGACGCGTCCCACGCTGCGCGAACCCCATTCGGTGCGCCCCTGGGCGGTCGTCGCCGGGGCGCTGGCGGCGGGGGTGTGGCTGCTGTCGTTCGGCATGTTCGGGGCGACTCTGGGCGGCTACGTCGCCTGGACCCTCGCTGCGGGTCTGCTCGCGTGGGCGGCCGCGCTGGCCCTCAGCCGGTACGGCGATCGCGGGGTCGCCGCGGGCGTTGCCGCGGCCACCGGTGTCGCCTGGACCGCGGCGGCACTCTCCGTAGTCGCCGAGTGGATCCGCCGAGGAGCCTGGCCACTGTGAGTGACCTTGTGTTAAACCCGAGAAACAACCTCGGCACCGGTACCGTGCTGAGGAGCAGCAGTCACGGAGCGTCGCCAAACAACCGCGTTACCGGACTTGACGGAGGTCACACCCGCGCGGCACTCTCGGCTGTATGTGGACGCCGCAGCAGCCAGACCCGGACCGTTGTCGCCGGCGCCTGCAGCTGCTCGCCGAGCTGTCGACAGGCACCGGCCGCGAGCGCCAGCTGCCCGCCGTGCACAGCGCCGCCAGCACCGTGCGTGCCGTCCGGGGGGCCGGCAGAGCCGTCGCGGCTGACAAACTCCGCGAGCTGATCGCGTTGCGTCGGCGACTGGCGGGCTGACTGGTCGTTGTCAGATCAGGGTCATCACTCGGGGACACCCGCCGGATGGCCGTATCGCGGGTGACCTGTGGCTCGCCCGTAGCCCATATCGACACCATTTGGGGGGACCGTGTCGTACTTCGCCGCCGCGGTGGTCCGGGGCCGGTCCGGCTGGGCCGCCAGCGAACTCGACCTGCATGACGCGGCAGACGTGGACGAGGTCGCCGACCTGCTCCGCGACGCCGACCCGGCTGCCGACGTCTCCTTGATGTTCGTCGAGTCCGACGACGCCTACCTGGTCGTCATGCGCCTCGACGAAGGTGAGGACCTGCGGATCTTCGGCTCCGACTCGGCCTTCGCCGACGAGTCCCGCCTCGGCAAGCTGCTGCTCAGCGACGTCGAGGCCCCGGTCGTGGAGATCGAGGAGGTCGAGGCGGCCGACGACGACGAGGACCGCCCGGCCGCCGACCCCACCGCCGACCCGGTGGGCGACGCCGACCTGCTCGCCGACCTCGGCGTCTCCGCGCACAAGCTGCTGGCCCTCTGCGCCACCGACGGGTTGCTGCCCGCCGACGTGACCGCCGAGGTGTGCCAGGCGATCGGCTGCGGCGACGAGGTCGAGGAGCTGCGCGAGTCTTGAGATCCCGGCCGCGGCACGAGCAGTGGATGCGCCGCGCCCTCGACGTCGCGGCGGGCTGCGACGACAGCGCGGACGTGCCGGTCGGCGCGGTCGTGTACGCCCCTGACGGCACGGAGCTGGCGATCGGCCGCAACGAGCGGGAGGCCGCCCACGACCCGACCGCGCACGCCGAGATCCTCGCCCTGCGCGCCGCCGCGGCCCGGCGGGGCGAGTGGCGGCTGGAGGGCTGCACCATCGTGGTGACCCTGGAGCCGTGCACCATGTGCGCGGGCGCGATCGTGCTGGCCCGGATCGCCACGGTGGTCTTCGGCGCGTGGGAGCCGAAGACCGGCGCGGCCGGCTCACTGTGGGACGTGCTCCGCGACCGCCGCCTCAACCACCGCCCCGAGGTCTACTCCGGCGTCCTGGCCGACGAATCCGCGACCCTCCTCCGCACCTTCTTCACCCGCCCCTGACCACCACCCCCGCGCTCCGCGCCGCGCGTCCGCGCGCCGCGTGCAGTTTCGCGGAAACTGCACGAATCGAGCCGGTGATAACAGCAGTTTCCCTGAAACTGCGGGCCGCGGCGCGCCTGCGAGCCGCGCCGGGGCGGGTGGGTCAGGTGGTGATCGTGCCGGCCAGGTGGGGTCTGGCGGTGCGGGCGTCGCGGAGGGTGAAGTCGCGGCCGGTGTAGGTGAAGCCGACCGTGGCCGGGAGCAGGATCGGGAGCTTGAAGGAGACGTCCACGGTGTACGCCTCGGGCAGGCGTCCCTCCAGGGCGGCCAGGCAGCGGGCCTTGCTCCACATGCCATGCGCGATGGGCTTGGGGAAGCCGAACAGCCGCGCACCCACCCACGAGGTGTGGATCGGGTTGTGGTCGCCGGACGCTTCGGCGTACGCGGTGCCCGTCGAGGTCGGTACCCGCCACGTCGCATGCGGCGGGGTCGCCGGGGCCGGTTCGCGGGCCGGGCGCTCGCCCTTCGGCGTCTCCGACGGGCCCTTGCGCAGGTAGGTGGACACGTCCCGCCACACCACCTCGCCGCCGACCGCCGCCGTGGTGATCACGTCGTATTGCCGTCCGCGCGGGTGATCCCGCAGGTCCTGCGCATGGACCGCGAGTTCGAGCACGTCGCCCGCGGTTAGCCGGCGGTGCTGCTCGATCCGGTTGGCCACGTGCACCCCGCCGACCACCGGGAACGGGAAGTCGCGCCGGGTCATCAGGTCGAGCTGCAGCCCGAAGCCGAGCACGTGCGGGTACGTGACCGGCAGCCGGTCGCTCAGCCGGAACCCGCAGACCCGCTGGTAGCGGGCCAGGTGCTCGGGGTCGACGGTGACCGTGGCGGTCAGCGTGTCCTCGGGCAGCGTGCTCGGCCGGGGGAACGGCACCACGGACAGCGCGGCGCGCAGCATGCTCGGCATCAGGCCCCCAGCAGCGACTGGCCGCAGACCCGCACCACGTTGCCGGTCACGGCGGCCGAGCCGGGCGCGGCGAACCAGGCCACCGTCTCGGCGACGTCGACCGGCAGGCCGCCCTGCGACAGGCTGTTCATGCGCCGCCCCACCTCGCGGATGAGCACGGGCATCTTCGCGGTCATCGCCGTCTCGATGAAGCCGGGCGCGACCGCGTTCACGGTGACACCCTGCGCGGCGAGCACCGGCGCGAGCGCGCGTACCCAGCCGATCACGCCGGCCTTGCTGGCGGCGTAGTTGGTCTGCCCGCGGTTGCCCGCCACACCCGCGATCGAGGCCACGCCGACGATGCGGCCGCCCGCCGGGATCAGGCCCGCGTCGAGCAGCGCCTCGGTGACGTGCGCCGGGGCGATCAGGTTGACCTTGAGCACGCTGTCCCAGCGGGTCTGGTCCATGTTGGCCAGCGTCTTGTCGCGGGTGATGCCGGCGTTGTGCACCAGCACGTCGAGCCGGCCGTGCCGGTCCCGCACGTGCTCGACGAGCCGCTGCGCGGCGTCGGCCCCGGTCAGATCCAGCTGGTACGCCTCACCGCGCACCTCGTTGGCGACCTTCGCCAGATCGTCCCCGGCAGACGGCACGTCCAGGCAGATCACGTGCGCCCCGTCCCGCGCCAGCACTCGGGCCATCGCCGCGCCGATGCCCCGCGCGGCCCCCGTCACCAGCGCGACCTTGCCGGTCAGGTCCTTGCCCTCGGCTGCCGGAGTGGCGTCCACGGTGATCGTCTGCCCGCTGACGTACGCCGACTTCGTCGAGATCAGGAACTCGAGCGTCGAGCGCAGCGCCGCGGTGTCCGCCTCGGGGTGCACCCGCACCAGCTGGGCCGTGGTGCCCCGGCCGAACTCCTTGCCGACGCTGCGGACGAAGCCGTCCAGCGCCTGCTGGGCCGCGGCCTGGCCGGGGTCGGCGGCGCTGCTCAGCGGCAGGCCCAGCACGATGACGCGTCCGGCCGGGGTCAGCGAGCGCGCCACCGGGTGGAAGAAGTCGTAGAGCGCCCGCAGCCCGGCCGGCGTGCTGATGCCGGTGGCGTCGAAGACCAGCGCGTGGTGCTTCTCGCCCTGCTCGTTCGAGCCGAGCAGCTTGGCCAGCTCCTCGTAGCGCGGACCGTCCGACGGTCCGACCAGCACCGGCCCGGGGATGAGCGCGTCGCCCGACCGGTAGCGCGGCAGCCGCGGCGGATCGGGCAGCCCGAGCCGCTTGACTATCGCCCGCCCCGGCCCGGACCTTGCGAAACTTGTGTAACGGTCGCTCATGCGGTAGACCTTACTCGCGAGTAAGGTCTGACACCAGGAGGCTGTTGTGACTGACAGAGTGCGCAAGGTGGCCGTCATCGGCGGCAACCGCATCCCG
The DNA here is from genome assembly GCF_040648455.1 of Catellatospora sp. NPDC049133. Lineage (NCBI taxonomy): Bacteria > Bacillati > Actinomycetota > Actinomycetes > Micromonosporales > Micromonosporaceae > Catellatospora > Catellatospora sp. NPDC049133. The sequence continues at coordinate 25,928 of NZ_JBEZDT010000051.1, read as the reverse complement.
TTCGCCCGCTCCAACAGCCGCTACGCCCGAGCCTCCAACCAGGACATGCTCACCGCTGCCCTGGACGGCCTCATCGCCCGCCACGGCCTGGCCGGGCAGCGCCTCGGCGAGGTGGCCGCGGGCGCGGTGCTCAAGCACTCCCGCGACTTCAACCTCACCCGCGAGGCCGTGCTCGGCACCGGCCTCGACCCGGCCACCGCCGCCGTCGACCTGCAGCAGGCCTGCGGCACCGGCCTCCAGGCGATCAACTACATCGCCAACAAGATCGCGCTCGGCCAGCTGGAGTCCGGCATCGGCGGCGGCGTCGACACCACCTCCGACGCCCCGCTCGCCCTCAACGAGCAGTTCCGCCGCATCCTGCTGCGCCTCAACAACGCGAAGACGACGGGTGAGCGGATCAAGGCCGCGATGGCGCTGCGCCCGCTGCAGCCGTTCAAGCCCGAGCTGCCTCGCAACGCCGAGCCGCGCACCGGCCTGTCCATGGGCGAGCATGCCGCGATCACCGCCGAGCGCTGGGGCGTCAGCCGCGCCGACCAGGACGAGCTCGCGCTGGACTCGCACCGCAAACTGGCCGCCGCGTACGACGCAGGCTTCTTCGACGACCTCGTCACGCCGTACCTCGGCCTCACCCGCGACCAGAACCTGCGCCCCGACACCTCCCTGGAGAAGCTCGGCGCGCTCAAGCCCGTCTACGGCCTGCGCGGCAAGAACCCCACCATGACCGCGGGCAACTCCACCCCGCTCACCGACGGGGCCGCCGTCGTGCTGCTCGGCACCGACGAGTGGGCCGCCGAGCGCAAGCTGCCCGTGCTGGCGCACTTCGTCACCGCGCAGACCGCCGCCGTCGACTTCGTGCACGGCGACCCGGAGCCCGAAGGCCTGCTCATGGCCCCCGTGTACGCCGTGCCCCAGTTGCTGTCCCGGCTCGACCTGAAGCTCCAGGACTTCGACTTCTACGAGATCCACGAGGCGTTCGCCTCGCAGGTGCTCGCCACCCTGGCCGCCTGGGAGTCCAACGGCCTGGGCGGCATCGACCGGTCGAAGCTGAACGTCAACGGCTCCTCGCTCGCCGCCGGCCATCCCTTCGCCGCGACCGGGGGCCGCATCGTCGCCACCGCCGCCAAACTCCTCGCCCAGAAGGGCCGCGGCCGCGCCCTCATCTCCATCTGCGCCGCCGGCGGCCAAGGCGTCGTAGCCGTCCTCGAACGCTGACCCACAGATCTTGACGGTTTGTGGCCGCAATAGCGGCCACAAACCGCCAACATCCACACCCGCGCAGTGGCTGTCTCGCGATCTTGACTGGTTGTCGTTGTCATGGCTGCGATAAAGCGTCAAGATTTGCGGCTCTCGGGCCAGCCGGCGGCGGTGAGAGCGGTACGGAGGGTGGCGGCGATCTCGGCGGGGCGGGTGCGGACCTGGTGGGCGGAGAAGCGAAGGATGCGGTCACCGCTGGTCCAGATGTCGTTCTGCCGTCGCATGTCGGCCTCCCAGTGAGCCGCCTCCATGTGATGCGCGCCGTCAACTTCGACATGCAGACGATATGCGCGCCAGTAGGCGTCGCGGTAACGCACTCTCCCGCTCGCATCCACGCGCCGGTCCTGCAAGTCGGGCATCGGCAGCCGATGCCGTCGGCACAGCCGTATGAAGTCGATCTCAGACAGTGCGCCCGCGCCGCCCGCCGCGTCTCGCACGGTCGCACCGATCAATGCCCGCCGTGGCGCGCGAGGCACCCGCCCGAGCACTTCGAGCAACTCATCGGGTGTCACCAGACGCTGCTGGCATGCCGCGGCGACGATCGACTGCGCGATGTCGGGAAAGCGCGCCCAGGAGGCCGCGTCCACGACCGATCGGGCCATGGCGGTGCGCGGCGGCCGGGCCAGCTGGCAGTCCTGCTCCGGCAGGTGGGCGGGGCGGCGCACCCGCACTGCGGGCATGTCGAGGGGTAACCGCCGGTAGAGCCCTTCTGGGTGTCGCCCAGGGGGAACCGTCACGTCGATGCGGTCGTCACGGAACCGTCCCCGTAGTCCGCCTGCTTGCGCCGAGGCAAGCCCGGCGAGCCGTGCGCCCGGTCCCGCTGCCAGCACGGCGATCCAGCGCTGCTGGTCGACGGTGTACGGCCCGGTTCCAGCGACCAGGACGCCTCGGCAGACTGTCGTCCAGCGCCCGGATCGCACCCGATGCCGTACCTTGCCCGGTGTCAGCAGCGCACTCGCCTGCGCCCAGGTGAGCACGTTGCTCTGGGCGAACAGCGTCCACTCCAATTCCTCCATGACAGCAGCCTGGTCAGGATCTGTGCGGGAGGTGGTCGCGACTGCGACAACCGATCGCCTGGAATCCCGACCAAGGTGCAACCTCGTACCGTGTGGGGCCGGTCGGGCGGGTGGAGGTGAGGGATGACGAAGTCCGAAGAGGAACGGTTCCGGGTGTTCGTCGCGGAGCGGATGGACCGCTGGCGGCGCACCGCGTACCTGCTCAGCCGGGACTGGCACACGGCGGACGACCTGGTGTCGGTCACCGTCGGCAAGCTCTACCGGCACTGGCGCAAGGTCAGGGCCGCCGACAATCCCGACGCGTACGCCCAGCGCGTGCTGACCCGCGCCTGGCTCGACGAGACCGCCCGCCCGTGGCGGCGCGAACGGGTTACGTCTGAGCTGCCGGAACGGGCGATGCACGAACCGCACGGCTTCCTGGACCGCGACAGCCTGAACGCGCTGCTGGGCTCGCTTGGGCCGGGCCAGCGCGCCGTGGTCGTGCTGCGCTACTACCTCGACTACTCGGTCGAGCAGACCGCCGAGGTGCTGGGCATCTCGGTCGGCACCGTCAAGAGCCAGTCCGCACGAGGCCTGGAGGCGCTGCGCCGCCAGGCCGTCCCGATGGGGGGTATGTCATGACACAGCAGCTGTTCGACGACGTCATCGGTGAGGTGCCGGCACCCGGCGTCGACGTAGACCGGATCATTCGCCGGGAGCGGCGCGGTGCAGTGTCGAGGCGGCTGGCGGGAGTGTCCACGGGTGCCCTCGCCCTGCTGGCGGTGGGTGCCGTGGCGCTGGGCTCGGGAGCCCTGACCGGCGGCCCGGCAGCTCCGGTGGCGGTGCCGGCCACCGCCGCGCCCGGTTCCGGTGACCCGGTTCCGGTGCCCGGCTTTCGCCTGGTCTACGGCACGCCGGAGGAGGCCCAGGCCACCGCGGCTCGGCTCGCCGACGAGTTCGACAAGGCGGTGCTGGCGGTCGTCCCGAACCGGGTCTGGATGTCGACCGACGGGGCGATCGTGCTGTTCAGGGCCAAGAACGGGAGCACAGACGTCGCGCAGACCCTCTTCTCCGGCGGCGGCGACCTGTCCGTCGGGCAGCGCCTGGGCCACCTGCATCTGCAGGTGTCTCCCGTCGGGGTCGGCCCGTCCGCGAGGCCGGTCGAGACTGAGCGCCGGATGATCGAGGGTGAGCTGTTGCAGGTCGTGACGAGGGTGTCGGTGCGCCTCGCGGACGGCCGGACGCTGCGGGTCCACGCGAGCAACCTGTACGGCGACCCGATCCCGACCGGACCGGTGCAGTCGGAGCCTCCGCTGACGGCGGATCAGCTCCAGGCGATCGCGCAGGCTGTCGCCGCGAAGGTCATCGCCTAGTCAGCGGATGGTGCCGGGCGGAGCGAGCCACTGGGCGGGTTGCCCGGTGGCTCGCTTGATCACGTCGAAGTCCCCGTCGTAGTGCAGCACGGTCAGCCCGTTCAGCTCCGCAGCCGCCGCCACCAGCAGATCGATCGGCCCCGCACTGCGGTGCTGACCCTTCTGCGTCAGCAGATCCTGCACCTGTGCTGCCCGGCGGTAGACGTCATCAGGCATCGGCACCCAGGGGTAGGCGTCGTGCAGGAGTGCGACGATCTTCTTCCGGTCGACCAGCGACCTGGCGGCAAAGAGAAGTTCGAGTTCCGTGATCGGGCAGACCCCGACCAGTCCCTGTTCGATCTGCTGATCCCAACCGAGGGCCGCCGAACCGGGTCGAAGCAGCCGCACCAGGGCACTGGTGTCGATCAGGTAGTCGACGGTCACGGCTTCGGCCGATAGTTGTTCTTGTCCAAGAGTTCATCGAAATATCCGGTGTCGCCCAGTTGCCGCAGCTCGTCCAGGGCGCGGGCGCGGCGTAGCCTGGCGGCCGACTCCCGCAGGGCCGTGTTGACGGTGTCCTTCTTGGTCTTGGTGCCGAAGACCTCGGCCGCCTCGGCGAGCAGTTCCTCGTCGATGTCGATCAGCATCTTCGCCATCGGCTCCCCCTCGCATCCGCGTATATACGCTTTGGATCCCGAGTATATCCGCGCCCGCACGGCCTCGCCAGGGACGGCGATCGCTGCGTGCGAGAATGAGGCACGTGACAAAGCGCCCGCACGTTCCGAATGTCCTGGCCACCCGCTACGCCTCCGCTGAACTGGTGACGCTGTGGTCACCCGAGGAGAAGGTCCGCGCCGAGCGGCGGCTCTGGCTCGCGGTGCTCCGCGCGCAGCGCGACCTGGGCATCGCACTTCCGGACGGCGTCATCGAGGCGTACGAGCGGGTGCTGGACACCGTCGACCTGGACTCGATCGCGCAGCGCGAGCGGGTGACCCGGCACGACGTGAAGGCGCGCATCGAGGAGTTCAGCGCGCTGGCCGGGCACGAGCAGATCCACAAGGGCATGACCTCGCGCGACCTCACCGAGAACGTCGAGCAGCTGCAGATCCGCGACTCGCTGCTGCTGATCCGGGACCGGATCGTCGCCGCGCTGACCCGGATGGCTGCCCGCGCCGCCGAGTACGACAACCTGATCATGGCGGGCCGCTCGCACAACGTCCCGGCCCAGGCCACCACGCTGGGCAAACGTTTCGCCAGCGCCGCGCAGGAGATGCTCATCGCGTACGAGCGCCTCGACGAGCTGATCGCCCGCTACCCCCTGCGCGGCATCAAGGGCCCGGTCGGCACCTCGGCCGACCAGCTCGACCTGTTCGACGGCGACGCCGCGAAGGTCGCCGAGCTGGAGCGCCGGGTCGCCGGGCACCTCGGCTTCCAGCGGGTGCTGGACAGCGTCGGCCAGGTGTACCCGCGCTCGCTGGACTTCGACGTGCTCACCGCGCTGGCCCAGGCGGCGTCCGCGCCGTCGAGCCTGGCCACCACGATCCGGCTGATGGTCGGCCAGGAGCTGGCCACCGAGGGCTTCAAGCCCGGCCAGGTCGGCTCGTCGGCGATGCCGCACAAGATGAACACGCGCTCCAGCGAGCGGGTCAACGGCCTGGCCGTGATCGTGCGCGGGTACGCGAGCATGGCCGGCGAGCTGGCCGGCGACCAGTGGAACGAGGGCGACGTGTCCTGCTCGGTGGTGCGCCGGGTGGCCCTGCCGGACGCCTTCTTCGCGCTGGACGGCCTGTTCCAGACGTTCCTCACCGTGCTCGACGAGTTCGGCGCGTACCCGGCCGTCATCAACCGCGAGCTGGACCGCTACCTGCCCTTCCTGGCCACCACGAAGGTGCTGGTCGGTGCTGTGAAGAAGGGCGTCGGCCGGGAGACCGCGCACGAGGCGATCAAGGAGCACGCGGTCGCCGTGGCGCTGGCCATGCGCGAGCGGGGCCAGGCCGACAACGACCTGTTCGACCGGCTGGCCGCCGACACGCGGCTCGGCCTGTCCCGGGCCGAGATCGACGCGCTGGTGGCGGACCGCTCCGCGTTCGTGGGCGCGGCATCGGCCCAGGTCGCCGCGATCGTCGCGCAGGTCGAGAAGATCGCGGCCCAGCACCCGGCCGCGGCGGCGTACACCCCGGGCGCCATTCTCTGACCTCCGGCGGCAGCGCCCGTGGCCTGCGGGCGCTGCCGTCAGGAACGCAGCGGGCGGCCCTGGCCGTCGACGGGGTTGCCGGCCATCAGGATGATCCCGTCGATGACGAACCAGAGCCAGATCGCGGCGTAGATGAACAGCGGCAGGATCAGGAAGATGCCGCACCAGAAGGACGCCCAGCCCACCAGCGTCGCGCCGAGTTGCAGGATGCCGAGCGTGGTGTGCCCGGCGTAGAGCCGTCCGATGCCGCCGAGGCCCAGCAGGAAGCCGGGCAGCATCTGCAGCAGGCCCGCCACCACTTTGCTCTTGTCCGACACCGGCGGGCCGTAGCCGTAGCCGCCCGGCACGCCGCTGTAGGGCTGGACGGCCGAACTGGGGCCCCAGGAGACGGGGGCCGCGGGCGGCGGGGCGGCGGGCAGCGCGTACGGGTCGGCCGCGCGGTACGGGTCGTCAGCCGAGGGCGGATATGTCATGTGCTGACCGTATCGAGTCCGTCCTGGTCACGCGGCCCCCCATCCGGCTGAGAAGATCGACCCGTGGAGTTCCTTACGGCGCTTTTAGTCGCGTACGTCGCTATCGTTCCGGTCGAACTGCCGGACAAGACGTTCGTCGCGACGCTGGTGCTCAGCACCCGCTACCGGCCGCTGCCCACCTGGCTCGGGGTGGTCGCGGCGTTCGGCGTGCAGTGCGTGATCGCGGTGGCCTTCGGTGCGCTGCTGACGAAGCTGCCCACCCGGCCGGTGCAGCTGGTGGCCGCCCTGCTGTTCGCCACCGGGGCGTTCATCCTGGCCCGGGGGGCGAAGAAGGCCGATGCGGAAGAGAAGGAGCAGGAGGCCGAGTTCGAGGCCAAGGCCGTCGAGCCGAAGCGGGGCTGGCGGGCCGCGGCGGCCAGTTTCGCGGTGCTCTTCACCGCCGAATGGGGCGATCTGTCGCAACTGCTGCTGGCGGGTCTGGTGGCCAGTGGGCGGCCGATGCTGCCGACGTTTCTGGGCGGATGGCTCGGTCTGGCGACGGTTTCCGGACTCGCCGTGCTCCTCGGGCGCTGGCTGTTGAAACGGGTGAAGCTATCGGTCATCCGTTACGTCGGTGCGGGGGTGTGCGCGGTCCTCGCGGTCGTGACCTTGCTCTCAGCTCTGTGAAAGCAGTGAACTCCTGGGGGATTTGGCGCTCCCCTGAACAAGGGGCGAATCAGCCGACCGGTAATCTGTGCATGCCCGTGGCGGACAGGCAGACATAGAAAAAAGTCAGGAGTTTCCCCGTGGCTCGCGTCGTGGTTGACGTCATGCTTAAGCCCGAGATCCTCGACCCGCAGGGGCAGGCCGTCGCGAACGCGCTGCCCCGCCTGGGCGTCAATGACGTCGCCTCAGTGCGTATCGGTCGTCGTGTGGAGATCGATTTCGCTGGAGATGCCGACCTGGAGAGGGCTCGCGAGATCGCGGACAAGCTCCTCGCCAACCCGGTCATCGAGGACTACGAGATCCGGGTAGTCGAAGCAGCATGAGCAAGATCGGTGTGGTGACCTTCCCCGGTTCGCTGGACGACGGGGACGCGGCCCGTGCCGCGCGCATCTCCGGAGCCGAGGTCGTACGGCTCTGGCACGCCGACCCGGACCTGCACGGCGTCGACGCCGTGGTGCTCCCGGGCGGCTTCTCCTACGGTGACTACCTGCGCTGCGGCGCGATCGCCCGGTTCGCGCCGGTGATGGAGACGATCGCCGACGCCGCCCGCGGGGGCATGCCGGTCATGGGCATCTGCAACGGCTTCCAGATCCTCTGCGAGGCCCACCTGCTGCCCGGCGCGCTGACCCGCAACCAGCACCTGCACTTCCGCAACCGCGACCAGTGGCTGCGCATGGAGAACTCCTCGACGGCGTGGACCAACCACTTCACCGAGGGGCAGGAGATCCTGATCCCGGTGAAGAACGGCGAGGGCTGCTACGTCGCCGACCGGCGCACGCTGGACGAGCTGGAGGCCAACGGCCAGATCGTCGCGCGCTACATCCGCGGCAACCCGAACGGCTCGACCCGCGACATCGCGGCGATCCGCAACGAGGCCGGCAACGTGCTGGGCATCATGCCCCACCCGGAGCACGCGGTCGAGGCGCTGACCGGCCCGTCGCTGGACGGCCTCGGATTCTTCTCGTCGGTGCTCAAGCACCTGGCCGACGCTAAGGCGGCAGCATGAACCTGGAGTCGATGACCGTGGACACGGTGAAGAACGCCGAGTCCACCCCTGAGGAGCTGCAGCCCTACCTGGAGCTCGGCCTCAAGGACGACGAGTATCAGCGGATCAAGCAGATCCTGGGCCGCCGGCCGACCCAGTCCGAGCTGGCCATGTACTCGATCATGTGGAGCGAGCACTGCTCGTACAAGTCGAGCAAGGTGCACCTGCGCCAGTTCGGCGAGAAGGCCCCGCCGTCGGACCGCATGCTGGCCGGCATGGGCGAGAACGCCGGTGTCATCCAGATCAACGAGAAGATCGCGGTCACCTTCAAGGTCGAGTCGCACAACCACCCGTCGTTCGTCGAGCCCTACCAGGGCGCGGCGACCGGCGTCGGCGGCATCGTGCGCGACATCCTCGCCATGGGCGCCCGCCCGATCCTGGTGATGGACTCGCTGCGCTTCGGCGCGGCCGACCACCCCGACACCCAGCGGGTGCTGCCGGGCGTCGTCGCGGGCGTCGGCGGCTACGGCAACTGCCTGGGCCTGCCCAACGTCGGCGGCGAGGTCTTCTTCGACGAGTGCTACCAGGGCAACCCGCTGGTCAACGCGCTCAGCCTGGGCGTGCTGCCGGTCGACGGCCTGCAGCGCAAGGAGGCCGACGGCCCCGGCAACATCGTGGTGCTGATGGGCGCGAAGACCGGCCGCGACGGCATCGGCGGCGTGTCGGTGCTGGCCAGCGCGACCTTCGACGACGAGTCGCAGCAGCGCCGGCCGAGCGTGCAGGTGGGCGACCCGTTCACCGAGAAGCTGCTCATCGAGTCGTGCCTGGAGCTGTACGCGTCGAAGCTGATCGTCGGCGTGCAGGACCTCGGCGGCGCGGGTCTGACCTGCGCGCTCACCGAGACCGCCGCCTCGGCGGGCACCGGCATGGACATCCAGCTGGAGAAGGTCCACCTGCGTGAGGCCTCGATGGAGCCGCACGAGATCCTGGCCAGCGAGTCGCAGGAGCGCATGCTCTTCATCGTGGAGCCGGCCAAGCTGGACGCGGTGCTCGGCATCGCCCAGCTGTGGGGCGTCATCGCCACGCCGATCGGCACCGTGACCGACACCGGCCGGGTCCGGATCACCTTCCACGGCGAGACCGTGGTGGACGTGCCCCCGGGCAGCCTCGCCGACGACGGCCCGGTGTACGCCCGGCCGCTGCGTGAGCCCGCGGACCTGATCCTGCTGCAGGCCGACCGCGCGGAGACGCTGCCCCGCCCGCACCACGACTTCCAGCTCAAGGACACGCTGCTCAAGCTCGCCGCGTCGCCGAACCTTTCGGACCGCAGCTGGGTGACCGAGCAGTACGACCGCTATGTGCTGGGCAACACCGTGCTGGCGCAGCCGGAGGACTCCGGCATCGTCCGCCTCGACGAGGAGACCGGCCTCGGCGTCGCGCTGTCGCTGGACTGCAACTCGCGCTTCGCCCGCCTCGACCCGTACGAGGGCGCGAAGCTGGCCCTGGCCGAGGCGTACCGCAACGTGGCCGTCACCGGCGCCGAACCGGTCGCCGTCACCGACTGCCTCAACTTCGGCTCGCCCGAGGACCCGGCGGTCATGTGGCAGTTCGCCGAGGCCGTGCGCGGCATCGCCGACGGCTGCCAGGAGCTGGGCATCCCGGTGACCGGCGGCAACGTCAGCTTCTACAACCAGACCGGTGCGGTGGCGATCCATCCGACCCCGGTCGTGGGTGTGCTCGGCGTGCTGGAGAACACCGCGCAGCGCATCCCGATGGGCTTCAGCCACACCGGGGACGTGCTGGTGCTGCTCGGCGAGACCAGCCTGGAGCTGTCCGGCTCCGAGTGGGCCTGGGTCGCGCACCGGCACCTCGGCGGCCGCCCGCCGAAGGTCGACTTCGCGCGGGAGCAGGCCATCGCCGGCTTCATGCAGAAGGCCGCCGAGACCGGCCTGGTCCGCTCGGCGCACGACCTGTCCGACGGCGGCCTCGGCCAGGCGCTGGTCGAATCGGTGCTGCGCAAGGGCATGGGCGCGACGGTGACCCTGCCGGTGGACATCGAGCCGTTCGTGTCGCTGTTCAGCGAGTCGGCGGGCCGGGTGCTGATCTCCGTGCCGGTGGGCCACCGCCAGGCTTTCGAGACGCTGCTGGCCGAGCACGAGCTGCCGGCGACGATCCTGGGCCAGGTCGACGACGAGGGCGCGGACCTGACGGTCATCGGCCACGGCGAGGCGGGCCGGTTCACGGTGTCGCAGGCCGAGCTGCGGGAGGCCTTCACCGGCACGCTGCCGCGACTGTTCGGCTCGAACGAGCCGGGCGCGGCCGTGGCGCAGGCGGTTGAGGCCGTGACCGTGGTCGAGACGCTGACCGTGCTGGAGACCCCGGCGGGCGTCGAGGTCACCGAGACCGTGGTGGTCGAGGCTCCGGCGGCGCTGCTCGCCGAGGGTGAGCGGGCCGAGCAGCCCGGCGAGGTGGCGCAGGCCGACGACGAGGGCCGCCGCACCGAGGGCTGATTCTCCGCACCTTCTGACCCGGGTGCCGTTTCCGCTGTCCGCAGCGGAAACGGCACCCGATTCGTTTCCGTGCCCCTCCCCTGGGCGCGCCTCATGATCGCTCGACTTGCCTGGCAGTCGTGCGTATCTTGAACGGGCATTTGCCCAGGTGCCAGGCAAGTCGAACGATCATGGTGGGTCGACGGCCCGGCTTGGAAAGATCTTCGCAACCTTCAGGGCAGATGCGGCGTGATGTCGCGACGGGCCGACGGGGCCCGCCACGGAGGGGAGAACGGGGAGCGATGGCCCCTTATCGCGACGACGGACCGGACCGCCGTGCCGACTTCGAGGAGTGTTACGCCGCGCATTTCCACAGCCTCACCCTGCAGCTCAATGCGTACCTCGGGAACTTGAGCGAGGCGCAGGACATGGTGCAGGAGGCGTTCGTGCGGGCACTGGCGCGGTGGGACACCATCGCGCGGTACGCCGACCCGCCCGCCTGGGTGCGCCGGGTCGCCTGGAACCTGGCCACCAGCGGGTGGCGACGCCGCCGTACCGCGCTGAACTTCCTGCGCCGCCAGCGCGAGGAGCACGTGCCCGCCCCGGGGCCGGACCGGGTGGCGCTCACCCGTGCCCTGGCCGCGCTGCCCGACGTGCAGCGGCGTGCGTGCGTGCTGTTCTACCTCGCCCAGCTCACCATCGCGGAGATCGCCGAGCAGGAGGACGTCGCCGAGGGCACCGTCAAGTCCTGGCTGCACCGTGGCCGGACCGCGCTCGCCGCCCAGCTCACCGAGGCCCGGAAGGAGCACGACCATGTCTGAGTACGAGCACGACGACGTCCTGTGGTCCGCGGTGGACACGTACCGCGCGGACACCGATCCGCTGATCCGGCCGACGGGCACCGCGGCGGCGTACGCGACGGTCCGGCACCGCAAGCGGGTCCGCTCCGTCGGCGTCGCCGCGAGCGCGCTGGTCGCAGTGCTGGCGGGCGGCTTCGCGATCACCACACTGGGCGGGCCCGGGCCGACGCAGCCGAACCCCGGCGGGAGCACCAGCGCGTCGCCGGCGGCGAGCCCGAGCCCCACGAACAGCCCCGTTCCGGTCGCCACCGGCGGGTCGCTGTACGGGCTGGCCGGGGCGGTGCTGGACCTGCCCGCACGGAAGGTGCTCCCCAAGGACTGCCCAGCCGGGCCGACCGCCTTCCGGGACGGCAAGGCGGGCCCGGACGTCTGGATCGACAGCGCGGTGGAGACGGACCTCGACGCCGACGGCACGCCGGAACAGGTCGCGCTGATCTACTGCCGTCCCGGCGAGATCCCGCTGGGTCAGGTGGTCGCCTTCCGGCGCGACGGCGACGGGTTCACCACGCTCGGGGTGGTCGTGCAGGTCGAGACGCCGCTCGCGCTGCCACCGCAGCAGACTCCGATGACGGTCGAGCGGGTCACGAAGCTGGCCGGAGACTCGTCGGGCGAGATCCAGGTCGAGGTGGGCAACCTGGAGACGACCTACAGCGACCTGTCGGGCGGGCCGATCGGGCTGTACCAGTGGCGCTCGTACCGCTGGAACGGCTCGGCTTTCGCACAGTCGGGCGGCTCGCCCTCGTTCACGGCGGACACGGACGTGGTGCCGCTCAACGTGGTGCTGTCCTCCCCGGACCTCAGCCCCGCCCCTGGCGGCGGCACCCAGGTCGAGGTGAAGGTGAGGGTCGAGCGCGTGGCACAGGCACTGGCCCCGGTGACGGTGCTGCTGTCGGTGGCGAACGCGCCAGGAGTCACGATCGTGGGCGAGGCGGCGAGCGCGCCACGGGTCGCGGGCCAGGCCTGCGCCGAGGGTACGCAGCAGTGGGTGCGATGCCAGACCGACCGGGGCCACGACCACGCGTTCCTCACGTTCCACCTGACGGTTCCGGCCGGGATGACGATCAGCGAGTTGCGGCGCGACCTGGGGGACAGCTGGATCTACGTCCGGGTCGGTGACCAGGAGCTCATCCGCCTGGCGGCCACGCTCTGACCGGGGGCGGCGGCTGCGGTCACGGGGCCGCAGCCGCCGCCTCAGCGTGCGATCGTCTTCGGGAGCAGCAGGCCGGTGCGCTCGCCGGCGTTCAGCCAGCCGTGTTCGACCATGGTGTCGAGCACCCGGTTCCAGGCGGCCGCCACGTCGCCCGGGTCCGGGTCGAGGTGCACCCCGAGCAGTGCCGCCTCGGCGACGGTGAGGTCGCGCGGATGCTTGCCGAAGTACAGCATCGAGGCGTCGACGAGCCCGATCGCGCCCTGGCCGTAGTGCGCGGTGTTGAGGTAGAAGTCGAGGAGCTGGGCCTTCGTGTACCAGCCCTCCAGCTTGTGCGCGCCGACCCGCACCCGCCAGCTGTCCAGGTCATCCCACGAGGTTTCCATCGCGACCACCGCGTACCGCTTGGTGAGGTAGGTCGACGGCCACATGATCTCATCGGACTGCTGGTGGAAATCCGGGTCCACGGCCGCCACGATCGCATTGGCGACGCCTGGCCGCAGGTTCTCTGCCCGCACCTGAGTGGAGCCCGGTTTCTCCCGCGGGATGGGCACGCTGGCGTGGTAGTACTCGGTCAGCCCGAAGGTGACGCCCAGGATGAGCAGTAACGCCACCGCTCCCATCATCAGCCGGTGCAGGCCGCGCTGTGACGACGGTGGCATGGCGCCTGCCGCAGACTTCGGGAGTTCGACAAGGGTCATTCCGTCACGGTAAACGGATCGATGATCCTTCGCAGTCCTGAAGCGACTCCTGGCGGCGCGCGGCGGGCCGCCCGGCGGCTCAGCCCAGCAGTTTGCGCGGGCCGGAGCCCTGGGCGGCGAGTTCGTCGCCCGGGTTGTAGAGCCGGCAGGACTGCAGGGACAGGCAGCCGCAGCCGATGCACCCGTCGAGCGTGTCGCGCAGCCGTTCCATCAGCGCGATCCGGTCGTCGAGTTCGGAGCGCCAGCGTGCGGACAGCCGCGTCCAGTCGGCCTTGGTGGGCGTACGACCCTCCGGCAGTTCTTTCAGCGCGTCGCCGATCCGTTCCAGGGACACCCCGACCTGCTGCGCGATCCGGATGAACGAGACGCGGCGCAGCTCGCTGCGCTCGTACCGGCGCTGGTTGCCGCTGGTGCGGGTGGAGTGGATCAGCCCGCGTTCCTCGTAGAAGCGCAGCGCCGACGGGGCCACCCCGCTGCGGGCCGACAGCTCGCCGATGGTGAGCGTCACCGGTTTCACGGATCCCCCGTACTTGAGTTCAAGTGCACTTGAACTTGCAGGCTACTCCCATGACGGTGCTGGATGTCGAGCCGCTGCTGCGGCGGTTGACCGGGGACGAGAAGCACGCGCCGAGCGCGTTCTCGACCCTGGACGTGCTCTGGGTGCTCTACGACCGGGTGCTGCGGGTGGACCCGCACCGGCTCGACGACGCCGACCGGGACCGGTTCCTGCTCTCCAAGGGGCACGGACCGGCCGCCTACTATGCGGTGCTCGCCGCGAAGGGCTTCTTCCCGGACGACTGGCTCGACGATCTGGCGGGTGCGGACAGCCCGCTCGGCCACCACCCGGACCGGCTGCGCGTGCCCGGCGTGGAGATCAGCTCCGGCTCGCTCGGGCACGGCCTCGGCCTGGGCGTGGGCACCGCGCTGGGCCTGCGAGCCCAGGGCCGGCTGGAACCGAGGGTGTACGTCCTGCTCGGCGACGCGGAACTCGACGAGGGCAGCAACCACGAGGCGATCGCGTACGCCGGCGCCACCGGCCTCGACACGGTCACCGCCATCGTGATCGACAACCGGAGCGCCTCCCATGGCTGGCCGGGCGGCATCGCGTCCCGGTTCGCGGTGCACGGGTGGACGGCGGTCACCGTCGACGGGCGCGACCACGACGCCGTCGAGGCCGGGTTGGGCCAGGCCAGGGAAGGCGCGCCGCACGTGGTCGTGGCGGTCGTCGAGACGAAGGGGAGTTGATCATGAGGCAGGCGTTCATCGACACCGCCACCGCGCTGATCGAGGAGGACCCCCGCACCGCCCTGGTGCTGGCCGACATCTCGGTCTCGGCCTTCGAGGAGGCGAAACTCAAGCACCCCGACCGGATCCTCAACGTCGGCATCCGCGAACAACTCATGATCGGAGTCGCGGGCGGCCTGGCCCTGACCGGGCTGCGCCCCATCGCCCACAGCTACGCGACCTTCCTGGTCGACCGCGCCTACGAGCAGATCAAACTCGACCTGGCCCACCAGGGCACGGGCGCGATCCTGGTAAGCGTCGGCGCGTCCTACGACGGCTCCTCCGCCGGATACACCCACATGTCACCGATGGACGTGCAGCTCATCGACACCCTGCCCGGCTGGACCGTGCACGTCCCCGGCCACCCCGGCGAGGTCCCACCCCTGCTCACCGCGGCGACGCTGCACGACGACCCCGTCTACCTGAGGCTGTCGACCCAGACCAACGACATCGCGTACGCCGACGCGTCCCTCCTGCGCCCCGTGCGCCACGGCACGAAGGCCCTGGTCGTGGCGGTCGGCCCGATGCTCGCCCCCGTCCTCGAAGCGACCCGGGGCTTGGACGTCACCGTGGCGTACACCCACACCCCCCGCCCCTTCGACACCACCGGCCTACGCGCCCTGGCCCATTCCGGAAACGTCGCCCTGATCGAGCCCTACCTGGCCGGCACCTCGGCTCACGCGGTCTCCGCGGCCCTCGCCGACCGCCCCCACCGCCTCCTCAGCCTCGGCGTGACCCGCCGCGACCTCCATGGCTACGGCACCCCCGCCGACCACGCCCGCCACCACGGCCTCGACCCCTCAACCCTGCGCACCACCCTGACCACCTGGCTCCCCTGACCCCGCCCCAAAGCAAGATCGCGACGATCTTGCGGGAACTGTCGGGGAGATGGCCTGTTCGGGCGTGTCGTCCCCGCAGCTTGCGCAAGATCGTCGCGATCTTGGTGGTGCGGTGGTGAGAGGAGCGGGGTTTAGCCGCGGGTGTGGGAGCCGAGCATGTGGACCTGGCCGGTGCCCTCGATGATGTCGCCGACGTGCCAGCATTCGACGCCGCGGCCGGTGAGCAGGGCCATGGCGCGGTCGGCGTCGGCGGCGGAGACGACGGCGAACATGCCGACGCCCATGTTGAAGGTCGACTCCAGGTCGTGCTGGTCGATGCGGCCCTTGCGCTGGATCAGGTCGAAGATGGGCTGGGGGGCCCAGGTGGAGCGGTTGACCGTCGCGTCCAGGTGCTTGGGGAGGACGCGGACCAGGTTGCCGGGGATGCCGCCGCCGGTGACGTGGGCGAAGGCGCGGACGTCGCACTCGGCGATGAGGCTGAGGCAGTCCTTGGCGTAGATCTTGGTCGGGGTCAGCAGCTCCTCGCCGAGGGTGCGCTGGTCGCCCAGGTCCTCGATGACCGAGTCGAGCTTGAGGCGGGCCTGGCCGAGCAGCACGTGGCGGACCAGGGAGTAGCCGTTGGAGTGCAGGCCGGAGGAGCGCATCGCGATGACCACGTCACCGGGCTGCACCCGCTCGGCGCCGAGGATCATGTCCTCCTCGACGACACCGACACCGTTGGCCGAGAGGTCGTACTCGTCCGGGCGCATCAGGCCGGGGTGCTCGGCGGTCTCGCCGCCCAGCAGCGCGCAGCCGGCGTACCGGCAGCCGTCGGCGATGCCCGCGCCGATCTCGGCGATCCGGTCCGGCACGACCTCGCCGCAGGCGATGTAGTCGAGCAGGAACAGCGGCTCCGCGCCGCACGCGACGAGGTCGTCGACGACCATCGCGACCAGGTCGATGCCGACCGTGTCGTGGATGTTCATCTGCTGCGCGATGGCCAGCTTGGTGCCCACGCCGTCGGTCGACGAGGCCAGCACCGGGCTCTTGTACTTGGCGGTGTCGAGCTTGAACAGGCCGGAGAAACCACCGAGCCCGCCCAGGACCTCGGGCCGGTGCGTACGCGCGACCTTGTCCTTCAGCATCTCCACGGCCTTGTCACCGGCGTGGATGGACACGCCCGCGTCGGCGTAGGTCACGGTGCGGCGGCGGTTGGTGCTGCCCTCCGCCGTCCACAGCTGACGGTTCCCGTTCTCCGGTTGCCCGGACACGGGGCGCTCGGTCACGTGGGTCACGGTATTTCTCCTCTTTGTGCGCGGCACCGTTCAGGGAAGGGTCGGTGGTGCCGTGACGAGTGGTACTAAGACCGGCTCAGCTCCGTGGACGGGGCTGCGGCCTGGTCGCCGCTGAGCTCGTCGGACTCGACCCGGCGGCCGACCCCTTCGAGCACGTGCTTGCCGATCAGGTTGCTGGCCGGCAGCTTGATCGGGTATTCGCCGTCGAAGCAGGCCCGGCACAGGCGGTTCTTCGGCTGCTCGGACGCAGCGATGAGCCCTTCGAGCGACACGTAGCCGAGCGAGTCGGCACCGATGGAGCGGCGGATGCCCTCCATGTCCATGCCGTTCGCCAGCAGTTCGGCGCCGGTGGCGAAGTCGATGCCGTAGAAACACGGCCACTTCACCGGCGGAGAGGAGATGCGCACGTGCACCTCCAGCGCGCCGGCCTCGCGCAGCATGCGCACGATGGCGCGCTGCGTGGTGCCGCGCACGATGGAGTCGTCGACCACGACGAGGCGCTTGCCCCGCACGTTGTCGCGCAACGGGTTGAGTTTGAGGCGTACGCCCAGCGCGCGGATGGTCTGGGAGGGCTGGATGAAGGTGCGCCCGACGTAGGCGTTCTTCATCAGGCCCTGGCCGTAGGGGATGCCGGAGGCCTCGGCGTAGCCGATCGCGCCCGGGGTGCCCGACTCGGGCACGGGGATGACCAGGTCGGCGTCTACCGGGTGCTCGGCGGCCAGCTTGCGGCCGATCTCCACCCGGGTCGAGTACATGTTGCGGCCGTTGATGGTCGCGTCCGGGCGGGCCAGGTAGACGTACTCGAACAGGCAGCCCTTGGGGTCCGGGGCGGCGAAGCGCGAGGAGCGCAGCCCGTACTCGTCGATGGCGATCAGTTCGCCGGGCTCGACCTCGCGGACCACGGACGCGCCGACGATGTCCAGCGCCGCCTGCTCGCTCGCGACGACCCAGCCGCGCTCCAGGCGGCCCAGCACCAGCGGCCGCACGCCGTGGTGGTCGCGCGCCGCGTAGAGGGTGTTCTCGTCCATGAAGACAAAACTGAACGCGCCCTCGACGGTCGGCAGCACCTCCATCGCGGCGGCCTCGACCGACAGGTCGGGGTGGCCGGCCAGCAGCATCGTCACCAGGCTGGTGTCGTTGGTGGAACCGCGGCTGTCCATGCCGAGGTCGGCGGCGCGGCGGGCCAGGTCGGCGGTGTTCACCAGGTTGCCGTTGTGCGCCAGCGCGATCGTGGTGCCCGAGCTGGTCGACTGCAGCGTGGGCTGGGAGTTCTCCCAGGTCGAGTCGCCGGTGGTCGAGTAGCGCGCGTGCCCGATCGCGAGGTGCCCGCGCAGGCTGGCCAGGGTCGGCTCGTCGAAGACCTGGGCGACCAGGCCGACGTCCTTGTAGACCACCACACCGGAACCGTCGCTGACCGCGATGCCGGCGGCCTCCTGGCCGCGGTGCTGCAGCGCGTACAGGCCGAAGTAGGTGAGTTTGGCAACCTCTTCACCAGGGGCCCAGACACCGAAGACGCCACATGCGTCTTGCGGGCCTGGCCGGTGGGGGTCGAGTTCGTGGCTCAACCGGCCGTCGCCTCGGGGCACCCTGTTGCTCCTTGCGCTTGTCGCTTCAGTAGCTGGCTGGATGCCCTGCTCGGTGAGCCGGCATCGGTGGTGTGTGTCGGCGTCCGGCGGGGATCGCCGCCGCAGCTCAGTGTACGTGACCCGGCGGGGTGGGCACCCCGGTGGCCGGGCTGTGTGCTACGTGACTGAATAACGGAACCGCAGGCCGGATGGCTACACGATCGGGAAGAAAGCACTGATGTCGGAACGAATGCCACTCGCCCGAATCCGCCCATCCGCCACCGCCGAGGCCCAATCCACCCGTCCGGCGGCGAGCTGAAGAAAAGTGACCGGATCGGTCTCGACGAGGTTCGGTGGCGTTCCTCTCGTGTGCCTCGGCCCCTCGACGCACTGAATCGCGCCATAAGGAGGAACCCGCACCTCCACCGAACGGCCAGGCGCCGTGGCCGCAAGATGTGCCAACAATGCCCTAACCGCATCGCGGAGCGTCAAACGTTCCGGAGTCCGGCCGTTGGCCAGGCAGTCCAGGGCGGTGCTGACGGCGGGGGAGATTTCCGGCGAGGGGGACATAAGCGGACGATACAAGATGACTGCGGCTCACTTTGTGGCGGCCCTGGGTCGCGCAATCCTTGCTTCGCAAGGCATAGTTGCGGTCGGTGTATTCCCGCAGCGCCCCCCACACCCCGATCGCTGTGGGATATCGAGGAGCTTGGAAGGCGGTGGCCGTGACTACCCAGCGACGGTCCTGGTTGGCACGCGTCGGAGTGGTAGCGATGGTGTCGCTCGGCACACTCGTCGGAGTCTCCGCTCCTGCGCACGCGGCACCCAGTGTCAGCGAACTTTCGATCTCGCCTGGCTCTATCACGATTGACGCCGGCAGCGACGAAGTTGTGCAGGTCAACGCAAAGTCCGAGGATCCCGCGGGTGGCCCGGTGAGCGTTACTCTCGCCAGTCTTCCCTCGGGGCTCAGTAAGGACGGCGACTGCGTCATCACCTTCGAGTCTGGAGGTGGCTCGGGCAACGCGAAGTCGGGTTCGTGCAATCTGAAACTGAAGGCGTCGTCCAACGCGCCGTCGGTCGCGGGTGACGCTGTCACGGTCGTGCTGGGTAACCAGTCGAAGACGCTGAGCGTCACGATCAAGGGCTCCACCCAGCAGGCGCCGGAGACCACCGGCAAGATCTCCGGCATCGTCCGTGACCAGAAGACCGGTGACCCGATCAGCGGGGCGCTCGTCGCGCTGTCCGACGACAGCGGCCGGAACTTCCCGACCAAGACGACGGGCTCCGCGGGCACCTTCACCTTCACCCCCACGGCTTCGGTTCCGATCGAGCCCGGCCTCATCGTCATCACGGTCCAGAAGGACCCGTACAAGATGAAGTCCGTCTCGGTGAACCTGGGCCCCGGCCAGTCGAAGACCGACATCAACGTCTCGATGGTGGACGTGAACGCCACCGCCTCGCCGACGGCGGAGTTGACGCCGACCGCCGAGGAGAGCGTCGTCCCCGAGGAGTCGGGTGAGGGCGGCGAGACCGTCGAGACCGATACGGCCTCCAACAACGAGGAGGACTCAGGTCTCGGCACGATGACCTGGGTCATGATCATCCTGGGTGGCCTGCTCGTCGCCCTGGGCATCGGCGCGATCGTGCTGCTCGTGATGAAGCGCGGCAACGACGACGATGACGACGACGACGACGATGACGACGACGACGACGAGCCGGTGCGCGGCCGCCCGGTGCGTCCCGCGGCCCAGCCCGCTCGCGCGGGTGCCGGAGCCGGCGTCTACGGCGGCGGTGGCGGTGGCGGCGCGTACGGCCGCCCGGCCGACCCGACCATGGTGGCCCGCCCCGGCGGTGCCGACGCGACCGTGATGCACCGCCCCGGCGAGTACGGCGGCGTGCCCGCCCAGCGCGGCCCGCAGCAGCCCTACGGCGCCCCGGCCCAGCCGACCCAGCAGTACGGCGGCGGCTACGGCTCGCCCGCCCAGCCGACCCAGCAGTACGGCGGCTACGACGCCCCGGCCGGCGGTGCCTACGGCGGCTCCCCGGTCGCGCCGACCTCCGGTTACGGCAGCCCGGCTCCGACCTCCGGTTACGGCAGCCCGGCTCCGACCTCCGGCTACGGCAGCCCGGCTCCGACCTCCGGCTACGGCAACCCGGCTCCGACGAGCGGTTACGGCAGCCCCGCGCCGACGTCCGGTTACGGCGGCAACGACGCCTACAGCTCGACTACCCCGACGTCCGGCTACAGCGGCGGCCAGCCCAGCTACGACCAGGGCTACGGCCAGCAGGGCGGTTACGGCCAGCAGCAGGGTTACGGCCAGCAGGGCGGCTACGGGCAGCAGCAGGGCGGCTACCAGGGCCAGTACGACGAGCCCACGCACTACGCGGGCCCGACGTCCGGCGGCAGCTCCTACGACCAGCAGGCCGGCTACGGCCAGCAGCAGGGCTACGGCCAGCAGGACTCCTATGGGCAGCAGCAGCAGGGCGGCTACGGCCAGCAGGACCCGTACGGCGCCCAGCAGGGCGGCGGTTACGGCCAGCAGCAGGGCGGCGGTTATGGCCAGCAGGACCCGTACGGTGCCCAGCAGCCGGGCTACGGCCAGCAGCAGGACCCCTACGGTGCCCAGCAGGGCGGCGGTTACGGCCAGCAGGACCCCTACGGTGCCCCGGGCGGCGGTTACAACGACGACCGCCGCAGCAACCGGGACAACCGCCGGCTCGACTGGCTCGACGACTGAGCACCGGCCATCGTGAACGACGGACGCCCCCCGGAATCTCCGGGGGGCGTCCGCGCGTGCGGGGACCTCTCCGCGGCGTGTCAGGGTGCACGAGGTGGGAGAGGGGAGACAGGAGTCGGCGCGGTTTGCTGGAATGGTCGGGTGGCCACCGTCAACGGCATGCGCGGGGTGTCCCGCGTGCCGGCATATGTGGTGATGCAGCCCACGACCCTGTGCAACCTGGACTGCGTCTACTGCTACCTGCCCCTGCGCGCCCAGGACCGCCGGATGCCGATCGAGGTGGCGCGTGCCGTGGCGACCGACGCGAACGCCTGGGCGGCTCGCGACCGCTTCTCGGTGGTGTGGCACGGGGGTGAGCCCCTGGCGGCCGGCAGGGACCATCTGGGGGCGCTGATGGCCCCGTTCGGCCCGGCCGTGGAGCAGCACGTGCAGACCAACGCGACGCTGCTCGACGACGCCTGGTGCGAGTTCTTCGCCGCGCGCGGGGTGCGGGTGAGCGTGAGCGTGGACGGGCCGGAGGAGTTCAACACGGGCCGGGTGTCGCGTGCGGCGCGGCCCGCGTACGACCGGATCGCGCAGGGGATCGCGACGCTGCGCCGGCACGGCCAGTCCTTCGCCGCGCTGTGCGTGGTGGGCGACCCGCGGCCGGGCGTGGCGGCCCGGCTCTACGAGTACTTCCTGGAGCTCGGCTGCGACACGCTCGGCATCAACATCGAGGAACGCGAGGGGGTCAACGAGCGTCCGAACTCCCATGATCCGGAGTCGGTGCGGGCGTTCTGGGCCGAGCTGGTCGCGGCGTGGCGGGCCGACCCGCGGATCCACGTCCGCGAGCTGGAGTGGAGCCTGCGCTACCTGGGCGCGGTGCTGGACGGCACGTCGGGCGACCTGCTGCCGGCTGAGCTGGACCCGATCCCGACCGTCGGCCACGACGGCGCGGTGGTGCTGCTCTCGCCGGAGCTGGCGGGTTTCCACGACCCGGAGCACGGCGACTTCAGCAGCGGCAACGTGCTGCACACGCCGCTGTCGTCGCTGCTGGCCGAGCCAGGGCGCACGAGCTGGGTGCCGGAGTTCCTCACCGGGGTGGAGGCATGCCGCGACACCTGTGCGTACTTCGGCTTCTGCGGCGGCGGGCACGCCGCCAACAGGTACTTCGAGCACGGGCGGTTCGACGGCACGGAGACCGAGCACTGCCGCAACAGCAAGATCAACCTACTGGAGGGAGTGCTCGACCATGTCCGACACCCTTGATGACCGGATCCGCGACGCGCGCGGCGAGCTGGCTCCCCTGCTGGAGGAGGCCCGCCTGGCGAGGCTGGCCCGTTCCGAAGTGCCAGGCGCAGACAGCAGCGCCGTCTGCGCCTGGAACCACTTCGAGAACATCCCGACCTTCTTCAACTGGAACAACCGGCCGCGCTGAGGCGGCGGTCGTTCAGGAAGTCAGCGGCGGGGGGTCCAGTCCTTACCGTCGTCGTCGTCATCGTCGTCGACGGCATAGTTCCCGTACGGGTCGTACGGGTCCGGCTCGTCGTCGTCTCGCTGGTCCTCGACAACAGCACTGCCGCTGCCGCTGCTGAGCTCGCTACCGGCAAGCTCGCGCTGCAAGGCGGCGAGGTCGGTGTTCGGGGAGTGGTACTTCAACTCCCGGGCCACCTTAGTCTGCTTGGCCTTAGCTCGGCCGCGCCCCATGGCCGACCCCCTCGCACATGAATGACGGGGCTACCCGAAGGCGGGCCCCGATGACGTCAGACATCTCTCGTGGGTCATACGGTACATGGGAGGAGGCCACTTCGGCATCTCGGGTTACCGGGTGTCTGGCGGCACATCGGAACCTGTCCGTTTTATTACTGGTAAGGAGTATATCGCTCCCCAGTAATAACGGCCCAGCTCTCTCACCAGCGCGGCGACCCGTTCTTGATCGCGAAAGTCGCCTGGCAATCGGGCGAAAGACTGCTCAGGATGCGCACGATTACCAGGCGACTCGAATGATCTAGGTTCGGCGTGGCGCTAGATCCGGATGGTGCGCAGGCGGCCGACCTCGGCCATGCGCTGCTCGGCGAGGCGGTCGGCGGCGCTCGCCGGCGAGATGCCCTCGGTGTCGGCCAGTTCCAGGATCCGCTTGGTGGTGTCGTAGATCTTGGTGGCGCGCAGCTTGGCCCGGTCGAAATTGAAGCCGTCGATCTCGTCGGCGACCTGGATCACACCGCCCGAGTTGACCAGGTAGTCGGGCGCGTACAGGATGCCGCGGTCGACCAGGAGCTTCTCGATGCCCGAGTGGGCGAGCTGGTTGTTGGCCGCGCCGGCGACGATCTGCGCCCGCAGCGCGGGCACGGTGTCGTCGTTGAGCGCGCCGCCCAGGGCGCAGGGCGCGTAGACGTCGATGTCACTGGTGATCAGCGCGGTCGCGTCGGCGACCAGGCCCACCTGCGGGTAGGTCGCCTTGGCCCACTCCAGCGCCTTCGGGCTCACGTCGGTGGCCACCACCTCCGCGCCGTCCTCGATCAGGTGCGCGACCAGGTACTTGCCGACCTTGCCCAGGCCGGCCACGCCGACCCGCTTGCCCTTCAGCGACGGGGTGCCCCAGCGGTGCTCGGCCGCGGCGCGCATGCCCTGGAAGACGCCCCAGGCGGTGAGGATCGACGAGTCGCCGGCGCCGCCGTACTCGACGCTGCGGCCGGTGACGTACTTGGTCTCGCGGGCCACGACGTCCATGTCCTGCACGTAGGTGCCGACGTCGCAAGCGGTGTAGTAGCGCCCGCCGAGGGACTGCACGAAGCGGCCGTACGCGCGCAGTAGCTGCTCGGACTTGATCTGATCCGGGTCGCCCCAGATGACCGCCTTGCCGCCGCCCAGGTCGAGCCCGGCGAGGGCGTTCTTGTACGCCATGCCCCGGGACAGGTCCAGCACGTCGTGCAGGGCCTCCTCCTCCGAGGCGTACGGGTAGAAGCGCGTGCCGCCCAGGGCGGGCCCCAGCGCGGTCGAGTAGATGCCGATGATCGCTTTCAGGCCGCTGGCCCGGTCCTGGCAGAACACGACCTGTTCGTGACTGCCGTCGGTGAATACGCCCACTGCTGGCTCCAAGGTGACGACGATGGCCCTTGTGAGGCCCATCCTGCTCGGTCTGACGGAAAGTGGCTCGTCCCGTCGAGCTGCCCTCCAGCAGCTCGCCAAGCGACTCCCCACCTTCCGCCGAGGGGTTGGGGCACGCCGCGGTAGCGACGCTCCCGCTGACAGCCTAATCGTGGGAGGATCGCGAGGTGCCGTCACAGTTCGCCGCGTACCTGAGGGTCTACGAGCCGCTCACCGCGTTCGCGCCGGAACGTGAGCGTTTCTGGCGCCGCTACGTGGACGAGGGGCGCGCCGTCGGGCTGTCCGACGGGCCCGGCCGGCAGCGGGCGACCGTGCTGGAGGCGCTCGGCGCGGGCTGGTCGCGCCTGCCCGACCTGCCCGATGAGGCGTACGTCATGCAGGGGCTGACCGGCCAGACCGACGTGACCTTGGTCTGCCCGTGGAACCTGCGGGTGCGGGTGGCCGAGGCGGCGCTGCAGGCGCGCGACGGGGTGCCGCAGGTGCTGGCCGACGCGTTCGTGCCGCCGGTGCTGGTGGACCTGGCGCAGACCGTGGTCGAGCAGACCCGCGCCGAGGACCGCATGCACGAGCAGGTGGCCACCTGGGGGGTGCCGCTGCGCTGGTTCGTGCTGGTCTCCCCCGCGGAACGGGACCTGGTGCTGGAGCCGTCCCGGCGGGTGCTGCGCTACCGGACCGAGATCGGCAAGGCTCGGCAGCGGGCGCACAAGGGGCTGCGGGTGCTGCGTCGGACCCTGGGCGACGTGCCCATCACCGACTCGCTGCGGGAGACCGCCCGCTGGCTCGAGTCGTTCCACCCGGGCTCGGTGGTCGAGCTGGACTACGGCGGCCTGACCGGGCTGCTGTCCGAGGACGCGCTGCGTGACGACGACTCGGTCGAGCTGGTCGCCACGGGGTTGGCCGGGCTGGAGCGCGAGGACGGCGACGCCGCCACGGCGGCGTATGAGCAGCTCGTGCAACGGTGGCGGGCAGTCCAGTTGATGGAGCGCAGTAACTGACGGTGAGTAGTTTTCAGGTCACTTGCAGTGATCGAAAGCTATGAAATTACTGTCTTCATCCGCTAAAAGCAGACATGTCGTTCATTCATCATCCGTCCATCCACGGACCTTCACCCGTTCGGCCCATGTCGGACATCGGGGACTAGCCGGACTATGGGTAGCGCGTTGGCCGGCGGGACCCCGGCCTACGTCTATAGGTACTTGTGGAGGAGACCGCATGGCGTCGCGTACGCACGAACCAGAACCCCTGCTCACCCCGGCAGAGGTCGCATCGATGTTCCGCGTCGACCCGAAGACGGTGACCCGGTGGGCCAAGGCGGGCAAGCTCAGCGCGATTCGCACGCTGGGCGGCCACCGTCGCTACCGTGAGTCGGAGGTGCGTGCTCTGCTCCAGGGTCAGATCCCGCACCAGCGTCAGGGCGACTGAGCCGCACAACCGGAGGGCTGAAGTCCTCCTACATACCCCCCATGGCCAAAGCTCCGCCACGCTGCCCCCGCAGCGGGACGGAGCTTTGGTCATTTCGGGTCAGGGGACGAGCGCTCCGTCGCGGAGCGTGACGACCCGGTCGGCCATCTCCATGAGCGCCGCGTCGTGGGTGGCGACCAGTGCGGTCATGCCCCGGGCGTGGACCAGGGCGCGGAGCAGGTCCATGATCTGGCGGCCGGTCTCGGAGTCGAGCTGGCCGGTCGGTTCGTCGGCGATGAGCAGCTGCGGGTCGTTGGCCAGCGCGCGGGCCACCGCCACGCGCTGCTGCTGGCCACCGGACAGCTCGTAGGGCCGCTGGTTGGCGTGCCCGCCCACCCCGACCAGCTCCAGCAGCACCGACACCCGCTGGTCCCGCTCGGCCGGCGGCACCTTCGCCAGCCGCAGCGGCACGCCCACGTTCTCCGCCGCCGACAGGATCGGCACGAGCCCGAACGACTGGAACACGAACCCGATCACGTCCCGGCGCAAAGCGACCAGCTGCGCCTCGGCCGCCGAGGTGATCTC